>CAZVOI010000778.1:0-4091 GCA_964628275.1 uncultured Acidobacteriota bacterium
TACCTGCCCGTGAACGGCGCGGACAGGCTCATCGTTCCCCACTTCATGGCGAACGTTCCCGCGTTGCCCGTGCCGGTGAGCTCGATCGTGAAGACCTCGACCGACGCCCCCGCCTTCTGATCGGCGAGCGGGACCGTAGCGACGACCGTCGTGCCCTTGTTGACCTCGAGGACCCACTTGTTGTCGGCGCCCCGCTTGGCCGTGAGCACGTACTCGCCCTTCGGCACCGGCGCCGCTCCGAACGACAGGTCGGCGTCGGTCTTCAGCGTGGTGGCCGCGTCGGCGCCCATCCGCCACGACTGTCCAGCCTGGAGCATCGCCAGCATGTCGCGGCCGCTCATGCTCGGGCGCCCGTAGTCGATCGATACGCTCTTGCCGGCGACCGTCGCCTTGGCTTCGCCGCGGTCGACGGCGTGCGTGAGAACCGGAAATACGGCGCCGAGCGCCGCGAGCGAAACGAACGCAAAACGTCTTCTCATCACAAGGACCTCCTGGGTCGGCGGGGCTCGCCGCGAGCTGCTATTCGTTGTCGAACGGATTCGGCGGCCGCTGGTTCGGGTTTTCGGCCGCGCGCCGGCGCGCTTCCTCGAACTTCTTCTCGAGGATCTGCTTCGAGTTCTTGGTCTGCTGCACCGAGCGCGCGAACTTCTCGTCGATCACGCTCTTCTGCGACGAAACGCCACGCAGCAGGTCGTCGAAGCTCTTGGCCGGCTGCTTCTTCTTGTCGGCCCAAACGACTGCGCCTGTCTCCGGGTCGATCTTCAGGAGCGCTTCACAGCACGGACACTGAACGTCGATCGCTTCCGGCACGCCCGCATTCTAGCGGAAGCCGGCCGCGGCTATTTCTTCGTCTCCGGCACCGCGGTCCACATCAGCGCGGCGTACAGGAGAAACGCCGCGCCGAAGCCGACGAACCAGGCGTAGTCCCAGAGCAGCTTCAGCGGCTCCCACACCAGGCCGCCCCAGGCCAGCGCGCAGCCGAGCAGCGTCGCCAGGACGGCCTTCCAGTTCCAGCCACCAGCGTATCGGTACGCGCCATCCGCGAGGTACAGGCCCTCGAGGTCGAGGTCGGTGCGTCGCACGATCCAATAGTCGGCGATCAGCACGCCGGCGATCGAGCCGAGGCCGCCCGAGTAGCCGAGCAGCCAGGTGAAGATGTAGCCTGACGGATCCGCCAGGAGCTTCCAAGGCATCATCGCGATGCCCAGGATGCCGGTGATCAAGCCGCCCTTCTTGAAGTCGATCAGGCGCGGGAAAGCGTTGGCGAAGTCGTTGGCCGGCGAGACGACGTTGGCTGCGATGTTGACGGCGAGCGTCGCGACCATCACGGTGAACATCGAGATCGCGACGACCCAGGGCGTCGAGAAGCGGGCGACCAGTTTGATCGGATCCCAGATCGCCTCGCCATAGATGATCGCGGTGGCGCTGGTGATCAAGACGCCCATCGCCGCGAACACCGACATCGTGGTGGGCAGCGCCAGCATCTGTCCGAGCATCTGGTCGCGCTGGCTCTTTCCGAAGCGCGTGAAGTCGGGCATGTTCAAGGACAGCGTGGCCCAAAAGCCGATCATGGCGGTGAGCGACGGGATGAAGACGGGCAGGAACGCCTCGGCGGAGTCGAGCCTGCCCGGCGCGCTCAGCAGCGGGCCGAGGCCGTGCGCCTGATTGACGGCCCAGTAGACCAGCACGCCGGTCATCACCAGGACGAACGGCGCCGCCCAGTTCTCCACCACCCGTAACAGGTTCATGCCCCTATAGATGATGAAGATGTTGAGGCCCCAGAAGAGCAGGAACGACAGCCACTCGGTGGTGGTGTGGCCCTGGAAGCCGGAGCCCAGCAGCGTGGCCCAACCCGGTATCAGGCTGGCGAAGAGTGTCTGCAGCGCCTCGCCGCCGATCCAGGCCTGGATCCCGAACCAGCCGCAGGCCACGAGCGCCCGCATCAGCGCCGGCAGGTTCGAGCCAAAGGCGCCGTAGGCGGCCCGCGCGAAGACCGGGAACGGGATGCCGTACTTGGTGCCCGGGTGCGAGTTCAAGAGGATCGGGAACAGCACGATCGTGTTGCCGAGCAGTATCGTGGTGAGCGCCTGCCACCAGTTCATCCCCGCCGCCATCAAGCCCGACGCCAGCATGTAGGTCGGGATGCAGTGCGCCATGCTGATCCAGAGCGCGGCGTAGTTGTAGGTGGTCCAGGTGCGGTCCTTGACCCGGACCGGCGCCAGGTCCGCGTTGTAGAGGGAGCTCCTCTCGATCTTCGAGATGTCGAGCAACTCGACGCGGCCGTCGTCGTGGCGCACCTCGTTGGGATGGGCCGCGCCGGCTCCGAGCCACTTCTTCAAGCGGATGGTGTCGGGCATCGCTCTTTTCCTTGTTGCAGTGTTGAAGTTGGCGGGGATGCTAGCAGTATCCTCTAGCGAAATCCGAGGAGGCCGCATGAGTCTGACCGCAGTCTTGCTGTTCGCGTTTCTGTTCCAGGAGCCGTCCGCCGAAACGAGAGAGATCTCTCGCCTCGAGCAGGCCTTCAACACTGCGCATCTCGCGGGCGACGCGGATGCGCTCGACACACTCTGGGCCGACGACGCGGTGATCACGGTTCCTGGAATGGCGGTGATGGGAAAGCCGACCGCGGTGGGCTCGCTCCGCTCGGGGCGGTTGAAGTTCACGCGCTACGAGACTACGGCCGTCAAGATCCGCGTCTTCGACGCGACAGCGATCGTGACCGGACGTCTGCAACGCGCTCGCAAGATCGAAGACCGGGTCTTCGAGGACGACTGGCAGTTCACGAAGACTTACGCGCGCCGGGGCGAGAAGTGGCAGGTGGTGGCCTTCCACGCCTCCGACTTCAAGCCGTAGCGGAGTGCCGCGGATTCCACACGGAGCTAGACTGTGTGAGGCGAAGCTATCCATGAACTGGCGCGAGTTCATCACGGTCGACCCGAAGGTGTGCCACGGTCAAGCCTGCATTCGCGGCACCCGCATCCCGGTCTCGGTCGTCCTGGACAACCTGGCGGCAGACGTAAGCCGGGAAGACCTCTTGCGCAGCTACCCGTCGCTTTCGCGCGAGGCGGTTCAGGCTGCCGTTGCATACGCAGCCGAACTCGCGAGGGAGCGCGTCGTCGCCATCTCCTAGTCCGGCGACACCACAGTAGCCGCATGCCCAGGCCCTTCCTGACCGCGGAGTGGCGCCAGCTCGCGATGCTGAACTACGAGGTCGACCCTTCCTGTCTCGCCGCTCTCGTCCCGCGCGGCACCGAGCTCGACTCCTGGAACGGCCGCAGCTACGTCAGCATGGTCGGCTTCCTGTTCCTCGACACGCGCGTCCTCGGCATCCCGATCCCGTTCCACCGCAACTTCGAGGAGGTCAACCTCCGCTTCTACGTGCGCCGCAAGGCCGAAGACGGCTGGCGCCGCGGCGTCGTCTTCGTCAAGGAGATCGTCCCTCGGGCCGCGATCGCCTTCGTCGCGCGCACCCTCTACCACGAGAAGTACGTCGCGCTACCCATGCGCCACCGCATCGACGCCGGCGTGACCTACGAGTGGACCTTCGACGGCCGCAGCCAGCGGCTCTCCCTCACGCCGTCCGGCGCCCCGCAGCCGGTCGTCCCAGGCACCGAAGAAGAGTTCATCACCGAGCACTACTGGGGCTATTCCGCGCAGCGCGCCGGCGGCACGCAGGAGTACCGAGTCGAGCATCCGCCGTGGCTTGTCGCGCCCGCAACGCGCGCGGAACTGGAGTGCGACGCGGGGCGGCTCTACGGGGAACAGTTCGCCGAGGCGCTACGAGGCAAGCCGAACTCGGCCTTCCTCGCGGAAGGGTCGCCGATCTCGGTCTCCCACGGCGTTGCGGTGGCATCCACGCGATCCGGATAGCATGTAGGGCGCGCGAGGAACAGCCACCACGCAATGCCTGAAACCCCAGAACAGAAGGCCCGCCGGGAGATCGACGCCGACCTGATCGCCGCCGGATGGCTGGTGCAGAGCCGAGACGAGCTCGACCTCACGGCCGGGCGCGGTATCGCCGTTCGCGAGTTTCAGATGAGGCCCGGCTTCGGGTTCGCGGACTACTTGCTGTATCTGGACCGCAAGGCGGT
>CAZVOI010000779.1:0-10920 GCA_964628275.1 uncultured Acidobacteriota bacterium
TGTCGAAGGGCGCGCGGTTGCACTCGGCGAGCGTGGCCGTGAAGAAGACCGCGAACACGATCGGCATCAGCGGGAAGTAGCGGAACAGGAACCAGTGGTTGAGGCCGCCGGATTGCGCCTGGATGATGTCCGAGAGCGACAGGCTGCCGACCAGCAGCACCGGCACCAAGAGCGACATCACCGCCGGGATCTCGTACGACACGATCTGCGCCGCCGAGCGCATCGCGCCAAAGAGCGCGTACTTGTTGTTGCTGGCCCAGCCCGCCATGATCAAGCCTACTGTGGAGAGGCTGGCGATCGCGGCCATGTAGAAGACGCCGACGTTCAGGTCGGCGGTCTGCAGCTTGGCGCCGAACGGGACCACCACCAGCGGCATGAACGCGCCGACCACCACCAGGCACGGCGCGATGATGAACAGCACCTTGTCGGCGCCGGCCGGGAAGATCGCTTCCTTGAACATCAGCTTGACCGCGTCGGCGATCGTCTGCAGCATGCCGTGCGGCCCGACGCGCTTCGGTCCGATCCGGTCCTGCATGAAGCCCGCGACCTTCGTCTCGACGTAGACGTACGCGATCGGCCCGAGCGCCACCAGCGTGATCAAGATGACGCCGGGAATCAGGCTGGCAAGACCGATCGCGAGCCACTCCGGCAGCGTGCCCGGCAGGACCGAGTAGATGAAGTCCACTAGCGGTCGATCTCCCCGAGCACGACGTCGAGACTCCCGATCAGCGCGACTATGTCTGCGATGTACATGCCGCGCGCCAGGATGTGGAAGACGCTCATCGCGGTGAAGCAGGGGCTCTTCACCTTCACGCGGTAGGGGTTGACGCCGGTGCCGTCGGCCACCACGTAGTAGCCGAGCTGACCGCGCGGCGCCTCGCTTCTGGAATAGATCTCGCCCTTCTGCGGCTTCACGCGCTTCGGCACCTTCTCGCGGACGTCGGTCTTCTCCATCTTCTCGAGCTTGTCGAGCGCCTGATGGATGATCTTGCTGCTCTCCGCCATCTCGATCGCGCGCACGTAGTTTCGATCGAAGCAGGAGCCGAGCGGGCCGTACTCGCCCCTGCCGACCGGGATCGCGAAGTCGTACTGCTCGTAGCCGCAGTACGGCTCGTCCTTCCGGAGGTCGCGCGGCTGGCCGCTGCCGCGCAGGTTCGCGCCGGTCAGGTCGTACGCGATCGCCAGGTCCAGCGGCAGCACGCCGACCTCGGCGGTCCTCTTCACGAAGATCTTGTTCCCGACCAGGAGGTCCATCAGCTCGGGATGGGTGATCTTGTCGAACTCCTTGACGAAGTCGCGGCAGGCCTTGGTCCAGCCAAGGGGCAGGTCGTGCGAGACGCCGCCGACCCAGTTGTAGTTGTAGAGGAGCCGCGCGCCGCAGGTCCACTCGAACAGGTCGAGGATCTTCTCCCGGTCGCGCAACAGGTGCAGGAACGGCGTGAAGGCGCCGATGTCCATCCCGTAGGTGCCGATCGCGACGCAATGCGAGGCGATCCGCTGCAGCTCGGCCATCACCACGCGGATCGTCTGCACGTACGGCGCGGGTTCGACCTTGGTGAGCTGCTCGACCGCCAGCGCGAAGCCGAGCGAGTTGCCCATCGCCGCGACGTAGTCCATCCGGTCGGTGAATGGCGCTACGCCAGGGTAGTCCACGTTCTCGGCGTGCTTCTCCATGCAGCGGTGGAGATAGCCGATGTGAACGCGAACCGCTTTCACGACCTCGCCGTCGGTCCGCAACTCGAGGCGCAGCACGCCATGCGTGGCGGGGTGCTGCGGCCCCATGTTGAGGATCATTTCGTCGGTGTCTTCCATCGACCAGACCGGGGGGGCGAGGTTGGTAGCCATGCTCAGAGCGCGTGCTTGTTGGGCGGCGTGAAGGCGAACGGCCCGACGCCGATGGTTTCGCCCGCCATCGAGCGCTCGGCCATCTGCGCGGTCGGCTTCACGTGCATGCCGTTGTAGAAGTCGGGATCCACCCAGTCCTTGCGAAGCGGATAGCCCTCCCAGTCGTCGGGCAGCAGGATCCGGCGCAGGTCGCTGTGGCCCAGGAAGCGGATGCCGAACATGTCGAAGGCTTCCCGCTCGTGCCAGTTGGCGACGCCCCACACCGATTCGACCGTCTCGATCTCGGGCGTCTCGCGCGACAGATGCGCCTTCAGCGCGTGTTTGTGGGTGTGCTCGTAGGAGAGCAGATGATAGACGACCTCGAAGCGCGGTGGCGTCTCCTTCGGATAGTCGACTCCCGAGAGGCACATCAGGTTGTCGAAGGCGAGATCGGCCTCGCCCTTGCAGAACTCGGCGACCTTCAGGATCGCGTCGGCCGCGACGATCGAGTAAGGACTCGGACCTTCGAGCCCGGCACCAGTGATCTTCTCGCCGAACTTCTGGACGAGCCGCTCGTGGATCCGGGTCGCGTCCATCGCCTAGCGGAGCGCCTCGGGCGCTTGCGACGCGCCGACCAGGCTGCCGAGCGTGTCGCCCTTCTTGCGGAAGACGCGGTCTTCCTGGATCTTTTCCTGGAGCTTCATCACGCCGTAGAGCAGCGCCTCGGGACGCGGCGGGCAGCCGGGCACGTAGACGTCCACCGGCACCACCTCGTCGACGCCCTTCAGAACGTGGTAGCCGTACTTCCAGTACGGGCCGCCGTTGTTGGCGCAGGAGCCCATCGAGATCACGTACTTTGGCTCCGCCATCTGCTCGTAGAGCCGCTTCACCCGGGTGGCCATCTTCAAGGTGACGGTGCCGGCGACGATCATCAGGTCGCTCTGGCGCGGCGTGCCGCGCGGGATCAAGCCGAAGCGGTTCCAGTCGTAGCGTGTGCCGCCGGTGGCCATCATCTCGATCGCGCAGCAGGCCAGGCCGAACGTCATCGGCCACAGGCTCGACTTGCGCGCCCAGTTCACGATCTCGTCCACGGTGGTGAAGACCAGGTTGTCCGGCAGCTTGTTCTGGAGGACGCCCGTGATCGCCGGCACTAGCTTCGATCCTCCACGCGCACCCACTCCAGGTCGCCCTTGCGCCAGACGTAGCCGAGGCCGACCATCAGAATGAAGATGAAGACCAGACCCTCGACGAACGCGATCGGACCCAACTCCTTGAACACGACCGCCCATGGCAGCAGGAACACCGTCTCGACGTCGAACACGATGAAGATCAGGGCGAACACGTAGAAGCGGATGTTGAACTGGATCCACGCTGAACCCTGCGGGTTCTCGCCGCACTCGTACGTCGTCAGCTTCTCCTCGCTGAAACGCGACGGCCGGATCACCCACCAGATGATCAGGTTGGTGACCAGGAAGCCCACGGCCACGAGCAGGAACGACAGGACGGCGGAGTGGGCGGCGAGGAAGCTGCTGCTGGGTGCGGCGGGCAATTTTCCTCCCTAGGAAACCGGGCGAACCTTATTCGATTGCGCGCCGCTTCTCAAGACCCTCGGCCGTGTTTGCCGGAACCGGGTCGAGCGTAGAATCGGTCCGCCGCTGCTCCGAAAGAAGAAACGTGATCGGCACCTCGATCTCACACTATCGCGTTCGCGAGAAGCTGGCCGGTGGCGGCATGGGCGTCGTCTACAGCGCGATCGATGTACGTCTGGGCCGGCCGGTCGCTCTGAAGCTGCTGCCGGCCGCGCTGATCCAGCATCCCGGCGTGCTGGAACGTTTCAAGCAGGAGGCGCGCGCCGCCTCGGCGATCAACCATCCGAACATCTGCACCATCCACGACATCGACGAGCACGAGGGCCAGCCGTTCCTGGTGATGGAATTGCTCGAGGGGCACACGCTCAGGCATCTGATCGAGGGCAAGCCGCTCGAGAACCGGACGCTGGTCGAGCTGGCTCAGGGCTTCACCGAGGGCCTGGCCGCGCTCCACCGTGAGGGCATCGTTCATTGCGACATCAAGCCCGCCAATCTCTTCGTAACCGAGCGAGGCGTGCCGAAGCTCCTGGACTTCGGCCTGGCCAAGCTGCGCGTCCCGACCGACCTGATCGACGCGCTGAATCCCCCCACCGAAGACCTGCTCCCGCCGGAGCAGACGATGGGCACTCTGAACTACATGTCTCCAGAGCAGGCGCACGGTGAGGAGCTGGATGCGCGCAGCGACGTGTTCTCCTGGGGCGCGGTTCTCTACGAGATGGCGACCGGCCGGCAGGCGTTCGCGGCCGCCACCACCGCCGCCGCGTTCGACGCGGTCCTGAACCGGAACCCCACGACCGTCGATCAGGTGAACCCCCAGTTGCCGCGCGAGCTGGGCGCCATGATCGCGAGAGCGCTCGAGAAGAACCCGGATGCTCGCTACCAGGACGCCCACGAGATGCTTCCCGATCTGGGTCGCATCAAGCGCGAGATCGAACAGGGCATGACGCGCGCCTTCGAGGCCCGGCCCCAGATCGAAGCGCCGGGCGCGGGCTCGCTCGCGATCCTGCCGTTCGAGAACCTCGGCAACGATCCCGAGTCCCAGTACATCTGCGATGGGATTCCAGAGGGGCTGATCAACACGCTGTCCTCGCTCACGGGTCTCAAGGTGATGGCGCGCAGCACGGTGTTCCGCTACAAGGACACTGCGGCCGATCCGCAGGCGGTGGGGCGCGAGCTGGGCGTCGATTGCGTGCTGGTCGGACGCGTCTCGCAGCGAGCCGGGGCGCTGGTGATCGCCTCCGAGCTGCTCGACGTGAAAAAGGGCTGGCAGCTCTGGGGGCAGAAGTTCGACCGACGGCTCGACGACCTGCTCGCGATCGAGGAAGAGATCGTGCGCGAGATCTCGCGCAACCTGCGCGTGAAGCTTTCGCTCGACGTCGATCGACGCCTGCAGCGGCGTCGCACCAGCAACCCGATCGCCCATCAGGAGTACCTGAGCGGGCGCTTTCAGTGGAACAAGTGGACGCCCGAGGGTTTCCACAACGCGATGGACCACTACCAGAAGGCGATCGCCGCCGATCCCGAAGGCCCGCTGGGCTACGCCGGCCTCGCCGACGCCTGGAGCCTGCTCGGTCTGTACGCGCTCGATCCGCCCAAGGAGGCTTTCCCGCTCGCGAAACAGGCCGCGCTCAAGGCGCTCCAGCTCGACCCCGAGCTGGCCGAGGCGCACAGCGCGCTCGGCACCGCTCGCTTCTTCCACGAGTGGGACTGGCCCGCCGCGTCATCCGACTTCGAGCGCGCCATAGCACTCAACCCCGGCTACGTTGCCTGCTACCACATCTTCAGCTCCGCGCTCTCCGCGCTCGGGCGTCACGAAGAAGCGCTCGAGAAGGCGCGCGCCTCGCTCCAGCTCGACCCCTTCTCGCTGGTCGCGTTGTTGAACGTCGGCTGGCTGCACTTCTACGCGCGCCGTTACGACGACGCGATCGCCGAATGTCGCAAGGCGCTGGCGCTCGACCCAAAGTTCCTGCGCGCGCACGAGCTCTTGGGGATGGCGCTCGCCGGCAAGCGCAAATACCCCGAGGCGCTCGCGGCGGCGCGCCACGTCATGGCCGAGCACGACGGCGGGCCGCGCGGTCTCGCGGTCTGCGGCTACATCTTCGCGGTCTCGGGCAGCCGCGACGAGGCGCGCAAGACCGTCGACACGCTGCGCGAGCTGGCGGAGCACCGCTACGTGCCGGCGCTCTCGATCGCCTTCGTCTCGGGAGCGCTCGGCAAGCTCGACACGGCCTTCGGCTGGCTGCAGCGCGCCTACGACGAGCAGGACAGCCTGCTGGTCTGGCTGCGCGTCGACCCGCGTCTCGACAACCTGCGCTCGGACCCGCGCTTCCGCGAGCTGGAAGAGCGGGTCGGGATGCGGCTGTGGGGCCGCGGGGCGGGGCTGCGCTAGGCCCTGTTCTCGGTAGATTGACCAGCGGGAAGCAGGGAATGGGTCTACGATGGTCACGTCGCCAAGGAGGCCCAGGATGAGGACGCGCCGCTTGCCGCTGTTGGTCGTGATGCTGGCGCTGGGGGCCTCCGCTTCGGCCCAAGAGAGCGAGCCGGCCCCGCCGCCGCCTCCGCCGCACGAGCCCTTCACGCAGGGCACGTTCACGGTGGATGCGATGACGACGCCCGGCAGTCACCTGGGCTTCGGTTTCTATCTCACCAACCGCATCAGCATTCGGCCGATGCTCGGCGTCGGCACGTCGCCCTACGGCGGCACCACCTTCGTCGCCGGCGCCGACTTACGCATCGAGACGCAGCCGACCAACACGTGGTCCTTCTACGGCGTCGCGACCGGCTCGTATCGCAGCGGTGAGGACCGGTCCTACGGGCCGCAAGGCGCCCGGAACCTCTACACGCAGCAGGACGGCGGCCTTTACGGCGCCGGGGTCGGCGTGCGCCGTCGCTTTCACGACCGCCTGATGGTGGTCCTGGACACGCGCTATCTGCACGCCAACTCGGCGAACCTGTCGACCGCGGCGATGCCGTCGTCGTTCGGGCAGTACCGAGTCGACAACCAGAATCAGATCGTCGCGTCGCTCGGCCTCTCGTTCGCTCTGAACTAGATCAGAACCGCGCGGGCTGGCAGGTCACCTGATAGCCCGGGTAGCGCGACTTCGAGTCCGACGTGAAGATGTCGTACTGCTCGCTGAAGTCGTTCGCCGTCTTGACGGCGACCTCGTCGCCAGGGAAGCCCGGCACCGCGCAGACCCTGAAGTCTCGCTCCAGGATTCGAGCGACCCCGTTCATGTAGGCCACCCGGTCGAGCACCCGATTGCTCTCGCCGAACAGCGCCGGCTGCTCGTTCTTCAGCTTGTCGATCGATTCCTGGATGATTGGCGCCCACTGACCGCCGCCGGACCGCGCGCGGCAGCATCCGTAGACGCCCGGCGGATCACCGGCGGGGTTCCCGCCCGTCGCGCCGCACTCGGGCATCCGGGCGAGACCGCACGCAAGGCCCTGTCCCAGAGCGGGAAGCGTCGTCGTGGGCGGGGGAGTCGGCGTCGCGGTGGCGACGGGCGTCGTGGCGGTCGGGGTGCTGTCGTTTCCACCGCAGCTCGAGAAGACGGTCAGCAAGAAGACGGCAGGGATCGAATGCGTTCGCATCGAGGCGATTTCTCCTAAGCTTTTGTTCATCAAGGCTTAACGCCGGGAGACTCCGGCAAAAAGACGCGGGACTATAGCAGAAGTCCGACGAGCGTCTAGCCGGTACGAGGGTTACCGGCGCGTCAGAAGCGCGCCGGCCGGCACGTCACCTGATAGCCCGGGTAGCGAACTCGCCCGTTCGACTCGTAGATGTCGTACTGCTCGCTGAAGCCGTTCTGCGTCTTCACGCCGACCTCGTCGCCAGGGAAGCCGGGTTTCACGCAGAGCCCGTACTTCTTCTCCACCGCTTTCGCGACCTCCTCCAGGTACTTCACGCGGTCCAGGACCTGTTGGTTGTTGAACAAGGACGGTTGCTCGCGCTGCACGATGTTGATCGCGTCCCAAACCTCGGCGTCCCACGAGCCGTTGGCGGTGCCTTCCTTGGTGCAGCAGCCGTAAACGCCCGGAGGATCGCCGCCCGGACTGCCGCCGGTCGCGCCGCACTCGGGCATCGAGGACGCGCCGCACGCGCGCCCCTGGCCCAGCACGAGCAGCGTCGTGGTCGTGGGTGGAATGGTCGTGGTCGCGACCGCCGCAGGCGCAACCGGGCTGTCCCCGCCGCACGCCTGGAAGAGAACCAGCACGCTCACGCCGAGGAGACCGAGGATCGGGAAGTGTTTCATCGCCGGGATTTTACCAACGCGCGCAAGCCCCCTCGGTTCTTCCGGGTCTTCTCGCGTCTGATAAACTTCGGTTTCCTCGGTGGCCGTCCCTCCACCCAAGCCGGCGTAGCTCAGCGGTAGAGCAGCTGATTCGTAATCAGCAGGTCCACGGTTCAAATCCGTGCGCCGGCTCCATATCAAGTCAACAACTTGCGCGGATCGCAAAACGCTAGCGGCCGGCGCTGCTACCGTTTTGCTACCACTCGCGACGGCGAGGGGCATCTCGTTGGCTTTTGGCGCTTCGTCGAGGCGATCCACGGCGGCCTTGTTGCCGTGGGGGAGCCAGCCGCCGTAGCAATCCACTGTGAGCTGAATGCTCGCGTGCCCGAGCTGCCGTTGAACGTACACGGGCGATTCGCCTTGCTGAAGCAAGAGCGACGCGAAGGTGTGCCGGAGCGAATGCGGGCTGTAGTGAAGCGGCAGCCCGGCAGCCTTGAGAGCCCCCTTGAAAGCCTTGCTGGTGCGGCTCTGATCGAGCGGCGCGCCGTTGCTAGCGCCGAAGACCAGCTCCGCAGGCTCCCGGCCTTCCGCCAGCGCGGATTGCTTCCTGAGGACATCCAGGCGCGCCAGCGTGTCCTTCAAGGCGAGGCTCATGTCGATCGTTCGGCTCTTGCCGCTCTTGGGTGTCTCAATCCTTCCCGCCGAGAGCGCGCGCTCGATCCGGATCTCTCGGTTTGCTAGATCGAGGTCTTCCCACCGAAGCGCGAAGGCTTCGCCAATCCGGAGTCCCGTCCGTGCCAACGTGAAGAAGAGCGGGTAGTAGCGGGGGCGCGCTTCGAGGGTCGCCCCGAGAAAGCGCGCGAGCTGCTCACGGTTGAAGGCCTTGATGTCCTTCTGGCGGTCGCTGGCCGACGACGTGAGCCGAAGATGCCGGCCGAGCTTGTCCGCCGGATTGGCAACGATCACTCCGTCGTCGCCGGCCGAATTGAGCATCGCCCGCAGCGTCGCGTGGATCACCCGGACGCTATTTCGCTTCAGCCCGGAGGCGAGCTTCTCCGCGAGGAATGCTCGGATGCGGCCTTTGTGAAGGTGGCGCACTTGGGACGGGCCGAAGGTCGGCAGGAGGTGAAGCCGGAGCGTCTGTCCGTAGCTGTGCAGCGTTCGCGGCTTCACGGCGGAAGCGATCAAGGCGAGCCATCGCTCCGCGTACTCGCTCACGGTCAAATCCGGATCGACCGCCGGGCGGGTTGTTTGCCGGCTCTCCTTCACTCGCTCCGCGAGAACGTCCTCAGCTGCGCGCCGGGTCTCACACGTTAGCCAACGGCGACGCCCGGCCGAGTCCCTGTAATCGACAACCCACGTCCCGCGCCTACGCCGAATGCAAGCCATCTACCGGCCTCTCTTCTTGGGCTTCGCTTCGTTCTTCGCGATGAGCTGTATCAGCCGGGCCAGCGGCTCCCGAATGCCGATCTCGCCCCGCTCCTGCCGCGCTATCGAGTTGCCGGCCACGCCCACTTTTTCGGCTAGCTGTTCCTGCGTGAGCCCGAGTCGCAACCGGATTGCCTTTAGTTCCTTGCCCGTCACTTCTTTCAATATACGTCGCGTATAGTCGTTCGTCAAGGCCGGAACGATCTTCGCGACGAGCGATCCATTCGTGGAGCGTTTGCTCCCGGACGCGAAGGTGTCGCTTGCCGACTCGCACCAGTGGAAGCACGCCCGTTCGTCCGAGTTCGCGGACAAAGTGCTCCGACTCGCCGAGCACTTCCGCAACCTCGGGAAGCGTCAGGAGCCGATCAGCGGCCAGTGCCGGTGTGGCCTCGGGCGGGGGAGTCAATCGCGCCAAAGCGATGGTCCTAGCGACCTCAAGCTCTCCGATGAATTCCCTGAGAGCGGAGAGCGGCGTCGCACCGGCAACCGCGGCGAGGTCCGGGCGCTGTCCGTTCACTACGTCGCGCTCCGCGTCGAGACTCCGACCACCGTCCCGCCGAGCATCAGCTTCGCCTCGCCGATCTTCTGGGCGTCTTCCGGCGGGACTCCAGCGAGGAGCAAGTCGAGCACTTCGCACACGCACCAGACCCGGCCAGGCTTGGGATCACGCGCGCGAAGATCCCGAGCGAGCCGGCAGCCTGGAGCGAGAATCAGGTTCAGGTCGCACCACGGGACAGCTATCTCAAGCACGTGGTCAAGCTCGTGGAGCGAGACACGGGACCAGGCTGTCCCGAGAGCTTGGCCTCGGAGGTGAGCCAGGACATGCGGCTTGAGCGTCCGCAGCGCGGCAACGTCGGCCGGCTTGACCAGATTCGCGGGCGTGGCTACCACTGAGCCTTGGCGCTCCCGAACGTGAACGCCGCGCGTTTCAAGGTCGTAGAGCAGCTCTTCGGCGTTCACAAGACCACCTCGGTCTCGGCCGTCAACTCCCCCGCAGAAGCCGCAAAAGCCGCAGAAGTTAGCCCCTGGGGGTACTTCTGCGTCTTCTGCGTCTTGTGCGTATAGGTGGCGGGGTTGACGTCGTAGCTCGGGCTCGGCTTGCGCCCGCCGCCTGAGACTGGCGGTGGCAGCGCTCGGATGAAGCCGCGACGTTCAAGCAGCTCAAGCGGGTGGTCTAGCTTCTCGACGGTCTCGAACCGGCTGCGCGTCCCGTTGAAGAAGTCGCGTCTGCTGACGGTACTGCGTTGATTCCGCCGAAGCCAGCCGAGAAGGTGCCGCGCGTCCTCAATTGACGAATCAGCTCCCATCTGCGCGAACGCGGCGCGGGCGTGCGGGATCAAGTAGAAGCCGAGGAGCACGGCGCGCGCCATCGTCTCAGCCGACACGGCTACGGCCCACGGCCGGCGCTCGTGGGCATGCTCAGCGAGGTGCAAGAGCCCCGCTATCCTCGCCACGGCTCCAGAGAGCTTCGCGGCCCAATCCACCATGAGAGCTAGCTCGCCTGCGTCTCCGAGCTGCGGCTCCAGCCATTCTCCGAACACCCGAAGCGCATCTGCCGCACCAGGCGCCAGCGTCAAAACGTGGGGAACCGGAACGCCGTCGACCGGCTGTCCGGGCTCAAGTCTCAACAGCTCCCGCACGGTCGCCATATACGACTGGCGCACGCCTTCAGGAATGGCCGGCGCGGCGAGATCGCGGGAACCAACTAGCGAGACGGGAAGCGCGTAAAGAAACCGCGCCAGTAGCCCGCGTCCCCGAAACTCGGGCGTGTCTTCCAGGCCGCGCAGCACGTCGGGCTGCACTGTGAGGCCGACACTGAGCGCGGGCGCATCGAGCCGGATGGCCTC
>CAZVOI010000780.1:0-4919 GCA_964628275.1 uncultured Acidobacteriota bacterium
TGGACGACGGCAACCTGGAGCTCAGGGTGATCGAGACCCGCGGCGAAGAGGTCCTGGCGGAGGTGGTCCACGGCGGCGAGCTGAAGCCGAACAAGGGCATGAACCTGCCGGGCGCGAAGCTCTCGACTCCGGCGCTCACCGAAAAGGACAAGCGCGATCTGGCCTTCGGCGTCGCGAACAAGGTCGACTACATCGCCCTCTCGTTCGTGAGGCAGGCGGCCGACGTCGAGGAGTGCAAGGCGCTGATCAAGTCCCACGGCGGGACCACGCCGGTGATCGCCAAGATCGAGAAGCGCGAGGCCGTCAACCACCTGCCCCAGATCCTCGAGGCCAGCGACGGCGTGATGGTCGCCCGCGGCGACCTGGGGGTCGAGCTGTCGACGGAAGAAGTACCAACGCTCCAGAAGCGGATCATCGAGATGGCCAACCGCGCGGGCAAGGTGGTGATCACGGCCACCCAGATGCTCGAGAGCATGATCGAGAACGCGCGGCCGACGCGGGCGGAAGCTTCGGACGTCGCGAACGCGATCCTGGACGGCACCGACGGCATCATGCTGTCCGCCGAGACGGCGTCGGGCAAGCACCCGGTCGAATCCGTCGAGACGATGGCCCGGATCGCCGGCTACACCGAGAAGCACTACGGCTTCCGCTCGGGGAGCCGCGTGGTTGCGGGCTCGCACTCGATGGTCGCGCGCAGCCTGGCGCGTGTCGCTTCCACGGTGGCCGAAGAGCTGGACTGCAAGCTGATCGTGGCCTTCACCGAGTCGGGCGCGACGGCGCGCCTCGTCTCGGCCTTCCGGCCACACGCGCCGATCCTGGCGATCACGCCGAACGACGACACCTATCGCCGGCTGGCGCTGTGGTGGGGGGTCGTGGCGATCCGGTCCGACTTCTCGGCCACGACCGACGAGATGATCGTCAAGGGCGAGGCCCTGCTCAAGCAGAAGGGCCTGGTCCAGTCGGGCCAGACCGTGCTGATGCTCGCGGGCCAGAGCCATACCGCGGGCGCCACCAACATGCTGCGCGTCCACACGATCCTGTGATGCGCGGGCTGGCGGTGTGCCTGACGCTGCTGATTGCAGGCTGCGCCTCGGACCCCGACCCCAAGAAATACAAGTTCACGCCGCCGCAGGCACCCCAGGCCGGCACCGTCCAGGAGGGCATCGCGTCCTGGTACGGGCCCAAGTACCACGGGAAGAAGACGTCCAGCGGCGAGGTCTTCGACCAGGACGCGCTGACCGCGGCGCACCCGAGCTGGGCCTTCGGAACGCGCGCCAAGGTGACGCTGCTCTCCACCGGCAAGAGCGTGGTGGTGCGCGTCAACGACCGCTTTCCCGCCCACAAGGGCCGAGCCATCGACCTGTCGCGCGAGGCCGCCAAGCGGATTGGCCTGATCGGCCCCGGCACCGGCAAGGTCCGGCTCGAGGTTCAACCCTAGCGAAGCCCGAGGACCAAGGGAAAGCCGTGCGCCAGCGAGGCGTGCGTGGCATATTAGAGCGTGCTCGTCACCCCGCACCTCTCGGTTCTGAGGGATCGATCGATGCCCAAGGCTACGCCGGATCTACGCCTGCTCGAGGATGTCGTAACTCCGCGCGTGCTGGCTGCGATGCGGGGCGCGTCGCGGGCGTTGACATCGCTGGGAGTTCGCCACGCCGTTGCTGGGGGGCTCGCCGTAGGCGCGCATGGCTACCCCCGCAACACCGGGGATGTGGATTTCCTGGTCGGCGACGAGGCGTTCGAGCGCCACGCGGGCGGGCTGGTGACAATGAAGCCAGGCGTTCCGATCCAGGTCGACGGCGTCGCGGTAGACCTGCTCTCCACGAGAGGAGGAGTGATTCCTGCTCGAGGTCGATCAGCCAGACGTCGCCCTCGTGACACCGAGCGACTTTCCGGTGAGTAGCCCGACAACTTCATCCAGATCACGCGCCGGACTGAAGCGGCATCTGCCTTGGAGAGTGCGGCGATTCTAGGCGTGGACGACGGTGAGGCCCAGCAGTTCCTCGAAGGGGTCGAAGTCGCGGTCGTTGTGGAGCAGCGAGTGGCCGTGCAGCAAACAGAACGCGGCGATCCACGAATCCGTGGTGCGCCTCACGGTCCGCCCGCGGGTGCGAAGGAACCGGTAATTGCGAGCTGCGGTGATGGCCAGAGTGACGCCCCCCGAGTCGAATACCTCGAAACGAAGCAGGCCGCGCCGCGTCACCTCGAAACTGCGGTCGGAGCGAATCCCCTGCAGCACTTCACAAAAGATCACGTCGGTGAGCCCCAGCCGTTGCCGATCCACCTCACGATCGAGCCACTCCGCTTGCGCGGTGGCGTGGCCGCCCAGGTAATCGATCCAGACGGTCGTGTCGACGATGACCACTTCGGTCTAGCGTCCGCCCCGCATCCGGTTCAGATCGCCCGCCCACTCGACCTTGCCACGCAGCCGCCGGAACCCGGCCTGGCGGTGGACCTGCTCCAGGAGCCGCAAGCCCTTCTCGACCGCCGCGCGCTTCGTCTTGAGCCCGCTGGCGCGTAGCGCGCGCCTCATGACCTCGTCATCGATCACGATGTTGGTGCGCATTCGCACTCCTTGATGTGTAGAGAATAGCACTCAATGTGTAGTTGGTGCCGCGACCGACTCAGCGGCCTTGAAGTCCCAGACGCCGAGAGATGCTTGGGGAAGTTCGCCTCGGCCTCAGCCAGCATGACGTTGCCTGGAGCTGCCGCGCGTTTCACGTTCGACGTGAGGGGCACACACGATCTCGGTGGTGCCGGCGCATCGAGTTCCGAAGCTTGGTCTCGGCGGCGTCGCCGCTGCCCGCGTAGGCCGCGTTGATCGCGTCGAGCAGCACCCCGTTGCGCCGACGCTCGATGAACTCCTCCATCGCGGCGAAGACGCGACTCCGCGACAGCTTCAGCTTCCGGGCCAGCCCTCGGCCTCGCGGAGGAGTCCACGTTCGAGCGAGATCGCTGTCTTCACCGTAGGCATCGCTTCATGCCTCGGTTCATGCTTCTAGCTTTACCGGTGGTGATGCGGGCGTCAAGGGCGGGACGACCCGGGTGAGCTATCATCTCGGCATCGCTTTCCTGACGACGAGGAGGAATGACATGCGCCTGATCCCGTCGTGCCTGGCCTTCGCCGTGATGTCGCTGCCGGGCGGTGTGCTGCTCGCTCAGCAGGACTTCTCGAAGGTCGAGGTCACGGCCACCAAGCTGGCGGAGGGCGTCCACGTCCTGTTCGGGGCGGGTGGAAACGTCGGCGTTTCGTCCGGCAAGGACGGCGTGTTCCTGATCGACGATCAGTACGCACCGTTGACCCGCAAGATTCGGGCCGCGTTGGCGCTGATCGGCGACAAGCCGGTCCGCTTCGTCCTCAACACCCACTGGCACGGCGACCACAGCGGGGGCAACGAGAACCTGGGGGGCGCAGGTGCTTTGATCGTGGCCCACGAGAACGTGCGCAAGCGGATGAGCGTCGAGCAGTTCATCGAGGCTTTCAACTCGAGAACCCCCGCTTCGCCGGAGGTGGCGCTGCCCGTCGTCACCTACACCGATTCCGTCACCTTCCACCTGAACGGCGACGAGATCCAGTGCTTTCGCGTACCCCCCGCCCACACCGACGGCGACTCCATCGTGCACTTCAAGAGAGCCAACGTGATCCACATGGGTGACCTCTTCTTCAACGGCCTCTACCCGTTCATCGACGCCTCGAGCGGCGGCTCGCTGGAGGGGATGATCGCGGCCGCGGACCGGGTCCTGGGCGTGGCCAACGACGCGACCCAGATCATCCCTGGCCACGGACCGATGGGGAACAAGACAGACCTGAAGACGTTCCGCGACATGCTGGCGGGAGTTCGGGACAAGATGAAGCCGCTGGTGGTAGCGGGCAAGACGCTGGCCGAGGTGCAGGCGGCCAAGCCCACGCAGGCGTTCGACGCGAAGTGGGGCGGCGGCTTCCTGAAGCCCGAGCAGTTCGTGGCCGTGGCCTACGCGAGTCTGGGCGGCGCCAAGAAGTAGAGCTAGGGCGTCCGGCCCCGCTTCGCGGTCCAGGTGAGGCCGGCCATAGCACCCCAGCCGCCGTCCGCATCGGTCAGCCCGTGCATCAGCGCGGCGTCCCACTGCACGCTACCGCTTCCGAAGCGCGCCCCGAGTCGGGCCACGTGGCTGCGGTCGATCACCGGCTCGCCCTTGCCGCCTCGGCCTGCGACCTCCGCGACCACGCTGGGGCTTCTGCCGAACTGGAGCGCGAAGGCGTAGGCGAAGAGATCGTTCTGGGCGGCGCTCGTGCCTTTGTCGTGGATCGCGAGACCGGCGTTGGCGTGGACCTTCACCGGGCCCAGGCTCTTCGTGAGCAGGGCCTGCGCCGACATCCTGAGCACGTTGGGACCGAGGCCCTTGGTTCGCTTCGTCTGCGGAAGCGTGACCTCGAAGCGAGCGCCGACCGCAGGCCGGCTGCCCCGCTCGTCGAAGAAGCGCAGCTTGGAGCGCAGGCTCACGTCGCCGAAGTCGGAGACGGTGCCGAAGACCGGATCGTCCACGGCGATCACTCGCGCCACCCAGGCGACGTCGATCTCCACGTTGGCGGCGGGCGAATAGACGAGGTTCAGCGTCGGCGCCTGCCAGACGTCGCGGCCGCGCAACGTCAGGAAGTTCTGCTGGTTGGACTGGAACTCCACGCCGGCCTCGAGCGCGATCCGCCCTGCCGGCGCGGTGGTGGCTTCCTCGGTCCGAAGCGGGCGCGTCTGGGCGAAAGCGGGGCCGGCGAGGAGCAAGAGTGTCAACGCCGGGTATTGGGACACGCGCGCGGATTATAGGGATCTCGGGCGGCTCGCCGTAAGCTACGTGGCTGGCGATGACGTCCGAGGGACAGATCTACTCCAAGAAGCGCCTGCGCCTGGTCGTGGCGCTGCTCGCGCTGGCAACGCTGCCGGTCGTGC
>CAZVOI010000781.1:0-2471 GCA_964628275.1 uncultured Acidobacteriota bacterium
GACGCCGAAGTCGTCGGCCGGCACGAAGTGGATCGGGATCCCGAGGGCACTGGCGACGAGGCCGGCGTAGTGGCGCTCGTCGTCGGGGATCAGGTGGTCGTAGACCCAGGTGAATGCGGTCAGCTCGAACCGGCCGTACCGCTCGCTTAACAGCCGACGGGCGGTCGCAGCAACAAGCGGCGAGTCGAGACCCCCGCTCATGTAGATTCCCAATCGGTTGGTCCGTAGCCGATCGCCGACTGCTTGATCGAACAGCTCTCGGAAGCGGTCGAGGTAGTCCCCGGGGCGCGGCAGGTCCACCACATCGACGACGGGAAGGCGCCAGTACCGCTTGGGCCGGACGCCGTCCTCGTCCACGACGAGGTAGTGGCCCGGAGCCAGCCGCGGGATGTCGGCGTAGGCCGTCACGTCTCGGTCCTGGTAGCAGCCGAAGAGTAGAAAATCGCCGATTGCCACCTCGTTGAACTCGTCTCGGACCTTCGGGTGCATGCGGACACAGTCGAGCGTGTTGCTGAAGACGAAGCTGCTGCCGACGTGGGCGTAATAGAAGGGCTTGATGCCCCAGTGGTCGACCGCGCAGAAAAGCCGGCGCTGGGGGCCGTCCCAGATCGCGAAAGAGAAATCGCCGAGCAGGTAGTCGAGGCAGCCTTCGCCCCACGCGTGGTACGCGTGCAGGATCAGCTCCGAGTCCGTGACCGAAGCGGCCACATCCCGCCCCTTGCCCCGCAGGCGGTTGATAAGGTCAGCTCGGCCGTCCACCCTCGCGTCGGCCGTGATCCAGACGCGCCCGTCCAGACTGCACGGCTGGTGTTCGTGCTCCGCCTCGTCTGTCGTCTTCAACAGCGTGTGCCCGAGGCCGACAGCTCCTTCGCTCCACACCGCGGAACCGTCCGGGCCGCGGAAGCGCTGGAAGGCCGTCATTCGCTCGAGCAGGGCTCGATCGACGGGAGCTCCGTCCCGCTCGAAGAGGCCCGCGATGCCGCTCACGCGTCAGCTCGGCAGCGGCGAGAGGGCCGTGTACGGGGTGAGATCCTCGTCTGCGAGGAACGGCTGGCCTTCGCGGTCCACCCAGGCGTGCGCGACGAGGCCGCCCCGAGGATCCTTCGCGACGCCGATCCTCAGCTCGGATTCGATTCCCGCCTGCCGGAGAAGAGCCTGCAGCGCCAGGGCGCGAGGCAGGCACCGCGTAGCAGGCAGGCGGCGGGCCGCGGCCAGCACGGCCCAGCGGATCTCCGACGCCGGACGACCCGCCAAGGGCTGCCCGCGGGAAGCGCGCTCGCACAAGGCGCGCACCCGCAAAAAGGGGAGAGTCGCGAGGGCCAGCCGGACGAGCACCAGCCAGACTGTCGCTCGCGCCAGCAGCACGCGCTGCCCCGGGTCGAGCCGAACGAGCCTAGCGACCGCTCCCACTCCGCACCTCGATGAGCGCCGAGTCCTGCAGCCGGGCCAGCACGTCCAGCAGGTCCTTCCGGGCCGTGTCCTCGTCGACCTCGTACTCCTCCACGATCGTCCGGTGGATCTCGCTCACCTTGATGGGGTTTCGGACCAGCTCCCAGATGCGGGCTCCGGTGGGGTTGAGGCCGTAGTAGATCCCCTGCTCCAGGCCGAGCACCGCAACCTCGTCGCCGACGGGGCTCGAGACCTGACGGGAGACCGCGCAGATCACATCGTCCCATCCCGGAGCTTGCGATAGGGCCACGCTATGGCTTCCTGAAGGCCTTGTTCAATGGGCCGATGAGGCTCACGCACAACCCCGCGGCCACCAGCGGCTCGAGCAGGAATCTGAAGGCGGGCTGCGACGCGGATCGTTCACTTGATGGTCCGTGAGGGTCGCCCGGATTGTACTTCCTGCCCGTTCTCAACGGATCACCACTGAGTGTCCAGGTTGTAAACTGGCCTCGCCCGCCGGGCCGCGCCTCCTGGCTTGTGGGCGTCTACGTGGAGCATGACTTCCACGTCCTTCGAATCAGCGGGCGGCGGCTCATCGACTTCGATCGTTCGCGCGCCGACCACGAGGCCTCGGACGACAATTGTCTGTGCCACCGGCCACGCCTCCAGAAAAGATTCTACGCGGCCAGCAGGACGTGCCGAGTCGGCACTGGTACCTTCGCAGCCTCGGGTTTCTGCTGGCCCTGTGGGCCGCGCTCGCGGTCCTCTCAGCGGTTTCGCAAAGATCCATGTCTGCTGGCGGCGCTGACCGGCGTGCTGCTGCACGCCTTCGTGGAGTCCAACCTGCAGATCCCTGCGATCGCGGTGCTGTTCGTGGTGATCGCGGGAGCGCGGCCTGCGGTTCTCGAGCGCGGAGGCGACCTCAGCCAGGGGTCGTCTCGCCGTCCATCAGCTCGAGGGCGGCTCGGGTCAGGAAGCCGTCGCGACTCAGCCGAGTCTTGTGGTCGAGGCCCGACGAGCGAGCGTCCCCCCGCCCCCGGCAGCTTCTTGACCGGGCAGGGCTTCACCGAGGTCCGTCAAGA
>CAZVOI010000782.1:0-7880 GCA_964628275.1 uncultured Acidobacteriota bacterium
TCGCCCTTCGATTGCAGCCTGGGCGACGCTGGCGCCTTTGCTCAGGCGAATCGCAACTCGTTCTGGAACGAGTAGCAGGTCGGAGCTAGGGCAGCAACGCCGTTGGCGCCGGTGGTCCGCCTCGGAGCAGGCTGCGCAGCAGCGTCCCACTCCTTGCGAGGTTGCTGCGCCCCCTCGAGCCAATACGGCGGCTGCGCGTCCGCGTCGATGCCGGCCCTGCCGGCGACGTCGTGACGGCTTCCGTCGGCAGGTCGCGAGGCACGCTGGTTCTGCAACTCAATCAGCGCGGCACGCTCGAGCTGACCCCGGGCCGCGGCATGCTCTTCTACGACTCGCTCCTCTACGTCGTCCGGATCAGCTCGCGAGCCGGCGCCTCGCCCGGTCCCACCGACCCGCGCTCCCTCGGCTCGTTCGTTCACATCGAATTGGACGTGAATCGACGCACGCGCGAGTGAAACAGGGCCAACATCAACCGGCTCGCGCGCGAGGGCAAGCTCGGCGCTTGCTGGTCTTGGGCTATGTCGTGCGGGGCACGGCAGCCCGCAGCAGGCGCTCGATCAGGCTTTCGAGAAACGCGCGTGTCTCCGCCACGGACACGTCGCCGGGCAGCGCCGCCCCTTCCGGAATATGGATCTGCGACAAGACCCACGCGAGGGTTGCGGGCGTGCAGCCGCCGTCTTTCTCGAGGGCCTTCGGTAGAGCTGCGTCGATGGAGCACCCGAGGCGCTCGAGGAGCATCAGGTCGACGATATCCCGCGGTTCTGAGCGCGAGACCAGCGTCGTCAGTTTGTTGACCGTGATCTCCTCCGGAGAGTCGATCACGATCCGTCCGAACTCCCGCTTGGAAGGGTACGCGGCGGGCACCCGTTCCCACACCGTGTCGACCAGCAAGGACTCATCTGCGCGGCTGACCAGGTAACGCTTGAAGCCGGGCGCGTCCTGTTTGATCGTGAGTGTGGCGCCAAGCTGCGCCGCCGCCGCTCTGAGCGCGAAGACGCCACGCTCGAAGGCTTCTCCGTCATGCGTGAAGAAGTCGAGGTCGCTGGTCTCTCGGTGATGGAGATAGAACCCGGCCAGGGCGGCTCCGCCGGTGAGGAAGAAACCTCGCTCATGCTCGAAGAAAGCGAGAAGCAGATCCCGCTGGAACGAGGTCAGCTTATCGGGCGATGACGCCATGACGCCGCCATCCGTCGATCAGGAAGGCCCAGAAGGCCTGTCGTCGTCCGAGCATTCTCGCCAACCGGGGCAGCGCGTCGGCGGCGTCCTGGGGCTTCACGAATGCCCAGACATCCGTGTCCCTGGCCTCCCGCATGAGTTTCGCCAGCATGCGAAGTCGCTCGTTTGGATCGGGGCCGTTCAGCCGTTGCTTGAACTCCTTGAGAGAGATGTCCTCGTCCCAGAGAAAGTACGGACGCTTGTCTTCGTCGCTGAGGTCGGAGGAGAGCGGGCGCACCGAGCTGGAGCTTACCCCGACCATTGCGCGGCGCCGGTCCTTGACCTCTCCATCGTCGCCATCCACATCAGGGCCAGCGCGTCCGAGAGAGGATCCCTCCTGGCTGGCGCTCAGGGGCCGGAGGATCGGGTGACGATGCTGGGGGCCCACGCCACGACGGCCCTGGCGGGTTCGTACGGTCCCGGATAGCCTGCCGCGACCGCGTAGTCCGTCAAGGCGGACGCTTCTTGCACCAGGCGTGCAACGCGCGAAGGACTAGAATCGCCTGCGTGATCGAACGAACCCCGAGCCCGGTTGAGCGCGCCCAGTGGCGCGAGGAGTTCGAGGCCGCGTCGCGCCGGCCTCTGAACCTCCGGATGAAGTACGCGTTCGTCAAGACCTACAAGCCCGTCCTCGACGACGCGCCCTACCGGAGCTTCGACACCATGGCCGACTACCGTGATTGGTGCCAGAAGAACCTGCCAGACTGGCTGGGCTATGGTCGCGCGGTTTGACTACGCGCAGGCCGAGGAGATCAAGGTCGCCTTCGCCCGCCACGGGGTGCGTTACCTCTTCATAGGAAAGTCGGGCGCGGTGCTTCTCGGCTACCCGGACACCACCCAGGACGCCGACCTCTTCGTGGAGAAATCGGAGGATAACGGGAGGCGGTGCGCGGCCGGCGTTCGCGATCTGGGTTTCGACATTTCAGACGTCACCGAGGCGGAGATCCGGCGTGGCAAGGACTTTGTTCAACTGAAGAACGGGCCGTTCGACCTCGATCTCGTCTTCGCGCCGGACGGGATCGAGTCGTTCGAAGCGGCGTGGCGGAACCGGGTGGAGACGGAAGGGTTCCCGGTCTGTCACCCCGATGACATCATCAACAGCAAAGAAGCGGCCCGACGGGCCAAGGACCTCGAGTCGCTGCCCCGCCTTCGAGCCTTCCGCGACTACTGGAAGTCCCTTAGGTGAGAGCAGGGGATTCAGCGCCATTGCCCGATTGCCGGAGCGCCTCATTTCCTGATCGGCGCGCGGGCCTTCAGCTCGTCGAACCAGTTGAGGACGACGCGAATCTCCGGGCGTGACGGTCCGGCGGGCGTGGCCGCGCTGGCCGAAATGAGGCCGAGGAACCGCTTGCCGTCGCGCGCCACGTCGTAGGTGCGCTCGAAACTCGGCGCGGCGTTGGTGAACGGGCGGGTCACCGGCGGCGCGGGGCCAAACGCAAATCCCTGTGAAGCCATCACCGTCACGGCAACCAGCCTGCTGCCGGCGCCGGGCGTGTAGTAGAGCTCCTTGCCGTCCTTGGACCACGCCGGATGATGGCCGTCCTCGTCATTCGTGGAAATCTGCACCCTGGCACCGGTCGCCGGAAACGGCTGCACGCACACGACGGACTGGACTGGCCCCGCCTCCCTCATCGTGTAGGCCACCCAACGGCCGTCTGGCGAGAAAACCCCGCCCGTCGGCGTGAGGGACACGATGGCCGCGAACGGCGCCATCGACTTGTCCTTGAACGCGAAGGCCATCAGCGCCGTGTTGCCGCCCGCGGTCTGGTCCACGAGCAGGACCTGGCCGTCGGGCGACGCCGATTGCGGCACATGTGCGACGCCCTTGCCGGGCTGGGTCAGCCGCTCGGCCGTCCCCACACCGTCGGCGCGCTGCCAGAAGAGTCCCAGATCGCCCTCGCGGTCGGACTGGAAGATGACACGCTGGCTGTCGGACGACCAGACCGGGAATCGATCGTGCCCGCCGAAGCTGAGCCGCCGCGCCGACCCGCCCGCCGCGAGGTCGTACACCCAGATGCTCGTGTCGCGCGCGTCGCCGTAGCCAAAGACAATCCGGCGGCCATCGGGTGACATGCGCGGCTGCGAATACGGCCCCGTGGGCACCGGAAGCGGCTCGCCCTTTCCCGCGCGGTCGAAGAGCGCGATCGTCAACTCCGCGGATCCGCCCTTACGCACGGGTCCGGGCATGTACACGAACGTGCCGGAGTCCGACACTGCGTACCAGGACAGGGCGCCTCTGCTGCCCTGGAACACACCTTCCACCACCGACACGGCGCCGCCCACGACCATGCGCGCCGGGTCGAACGTCCGCGCGTACAGCACACCGTCCAGTTGGTAGATCAGGTGTCCGCTCGACAGGTATCGGGGATCCGTTCCGCCCTCGACGAGCGTCGTGCGCGTCTTCTCGCCCGGCCGCTGGACGACAATCCGGCCTTTGGACCAATCCATGGAGGAGGCAAATTGCCCGACCGCGAACAGCACGCGCCCGTCGTCGAGCAGCTGGGGCCGCGTGGCCATTTCTCCGGGCTCCAATTGGATGATCCGCTCGGGCTGTCCGCCTGACGCCGCCACGCGCATGATGCCGCCGGGGGCTACAGCAGAAGGAAGAGAGGCAAAGAAGATGCCGTCGCCGCTCCATTCGAGGATTGGGTACGGACCCGCGTCGGCGGACACGGTCACGGGGGCGCCGCCGGTGACCTCGAGCCGCTTGATCGCGGTCTTGCCTTTCTCCTGTTCAGCGTAGGCAATCGACCGGCCGTCAGGGGAAAAGACGGGCTGGCTCGGACTGAAATTGGCGACTGCGCCCGTTCGCGTCACGAGTCGCGCTTCGAGGTCGCCGATCGCGCGGAGGTAGATCTGAAAGCTCGCCACGTAGGCGATGGTGGTGCCGTCCGGCGAGATCGCCAGACCCTGACTGAGATTCATGGTCTGTTCCTGGCCCTCGCCATACGGGATCACGAAGCGCGAGACGACGCGCGCGGGCGCCGTGGGCCGCGTGAGCCACATCGCTCCACCTGTTACGGCTGACGCGACGACGACGGCCATGGCGATCGGCATCGCGCGCCGCCACCACGGCTGCGACGGCGTGACCGGTAGTTGCATCGGTGGCGCGGACGCCTCAACAACATCAGCACCACTCGCCTCGAGGCGCGCCAGTTCGATGCGCGCCTCGCCGATGTCGCGGAGGCGCATCTTCACGTCACGTTCGAGACAGCGCTCGAGTAGCCGCTTCAATCGTGGACTCACGCTCGGCAGCGCGTCCATCGACGGCCTGGTCATCAACACCGCGGCGAGGGTCTCGGAGACATCTTCGCCCTTGAAAGCGCGCTTGCCTGTGAGCATTTCGTACAACACGACACCGAAGGCCCAGATGTCCGCGCGCCGGTCCACGGTTTTGCCTTTGGCCTGCTCGGGCGCCATGTACGCCGCGGTGCCGATGATCATCCCGCCCGATGCGCCTTGATGCGTGAGCGTGGGGGAGTGAGAGACATTCGGGTTCGACGAGGAAGTGCTGCCGGGGTCCATGGCCTTGGCGAGACCGAAGTCGAGGACCTTGACTGTGCCATCGGTGCGGATCTTGATGTTGGCGGGCTTGAGATCGCGGTGGACGATGCCCTGTTCGTGCGCGGCTTCGAGGGCTTCTGCGATCTGTCGCGCGATCGGCAACGCCTCCGCGATCGGTATCGCCCCGCGGGCGATATGGGTCGAGAGATCCTCACCCTCGACGAGTTCCATCACGAGCGCGCGAGACGCCTGGCCCGCGCCGCCAGCCGCCGGGACGTCTTCGATGCCGTAAATGGCCCCGATGTTGGGATGGTTCAGCGACGCGAGGGTCTGAGCCTCGCGAGTGAACCGCGCCAGCCGCTCCGGGTCATCCGCGAAGGCCGCAGGCAGCACCTTGATCGCGACGTCGCGGTTGAGCTTGGTGTCCCGCGCGCGGAACACCTCACCCATTCCACCCGCGCCGATGGCGCCGGTGATCTCGTAGGGTCCGAGCCGCGCGCCAGGTGAGAGGGTCATGAGTCCGAGCAGTCTAGGAGATTGCCGCCGGACTTTCGCCGCTCACGCGCGGTCTCGGTGTCGCCCCGTTCAGGGATTGAGCAGGATCAGATCAAGCCCTTGCTTTTCGAAGCTCTCGTTGACTCCTGTTCGAGGGACAACAGCTGTCTCACGTTCATCCTCGTGGCGGGAGCGTCAGGATCGCAGCGGACAACCGGTCGTTTTCATGGACCCAGCGTCCCAGCTTCCCAGCGTGCTGGCAAGGCCGAACGCTCGGGAATCAGTCCACGTGCGATAGGCAACGTCATGGCCTCATTTCGCCCCCGGCGCGATCTTCTTCAGGTACTCGCCAAAGCTGAAGAAGAACACCACCTTGTCCTGCACGGCGCCGCTGCTTTCTTCTCGGGCCGCGAGAATCGCGAGCCGCTTGCCGTCCGGATGGATGTCGTACGTGTAGTCGAGGCTGAAATTCCGGTGGCGTGTCGGCGACCAGAGTTGCGCCTTCTCCGGTTGAAATGAACCAGCAGAGACGGAGTACGGTGCTACCAGGATCTGGTCCTGCAGCTCAAACAGCAGCTCGCGCGAGCTGGCCGACCAGTGAGGATGAATGCCGCCTGCGGTCGAGATCCGCCACTTGCCGCCGGGGCCCGGAAACGGGCGGACGTAGATATCAGCAGAGGTGGTACTCGCGGCGTTCCTGGACTCGTCCGAGACGTAGGCGATCCAGCGACCGTCCGGCGAGAACTGCGGTGCGCTCTCGTTTGCGGGGGTGTCGAGAAAGACGGTCGGCTTGCCAGGCGTTAGGCCCGTGGTGGCGTCGCCCTCCATCGGCAGGATCATCAGATCCCGACCATTCCGACCGGGACCGGCCTCGATGTATGCGAGGAACCGACCGCCTGGATGCCACGAGTCGGCGCGTTGGTCGCCCGGGCTCTCGGTCAGCCTCGTGGTTTCGCCCGTGCCGTCGGCGTTCACCCAATACAGATTCCTGACCCCGGGCTGGGCCCGGTCGGAGGAAAAGACGATGCGCCGGCCGTCGGGGGTCCAGATCGGCCGCTCATCATTACCCTTCTCGAAGGTCACCTGGGTCAGGATGTCCCGGGTCCACTCGTAGACCCAGATGTCGCGCTGCTTCCCGTCGAAGATGTCGAGCGCCAGCTTCTGGCCGTCGGGCGAGAAGCGCGGGTTCCCCCAGGCCGCTTTGGCCGCGCGGAGGATGGTGGTCTTGCCGTCCCTGGTCATCCAGTCGATCGGCCGGTCAGCGGCGGCGGCCGCGCCGGGAGCGTAGACCAGGGTGCCATCGGCGGAGAGCGCGACCTGCGCGCCCGTTTGCGTCGCGACGCCTTCGAGCGCCGGCACGGCCGGGCCGATCGTCTCGAGCCGATTGAGATCGAATGGCGTCGCGAAGAGCGTGCCATCCTTCATGTAGATCAAGTGGCCGCTCGGCACGTAGCGGCCGTAGTAACCGCCCCGGACCACGACCTTCGGCGTGCCGCCCAGAAGCGGCGCAACCACGAGGTTGGCCTCGTCGAAATTCTGAATTGAGGTGTGCTCGGTGAAGAGAACGCCCCTGCCGGCGGGGAGGATCTGCGGCCACCGCTGCGTGATCGCCCCCGGGCTGAAAGGCCCGAAGACCTTTGGCTCGCCGCCAGAGGCTGAGACCCGCATCAGCGTGGTATTGAGGCCGCCGCTCGGGGTGAAGAGGATCGCGTCGTCCTCGGTCCAGGCGCCCCCGCGGCCGCCCGGCGCATCGCACAGGTTGACTGTGGCGCCACCTGTGACCGAGACCTTCTTCAGCTTGCCCGCCGCGAAGAATGCAATCCATTGGCCGTCCGGGGAGAAGAACGGGCTCGAGGCGCCCTCCGTGCCCGCGAGTGTCGCGGCCTGCAACTGATCGAGCTTGCGCACGAAGAGCAAGGTCTTGCCCGCCTGCTGCGCGGCAAAGACAAGCGTCGCGCCGTCGGGCGACAGAATGGCCGCGGCGCCAAGCGCTGTTGTCAACGAGGCGTCGGCCCCGATGCTCACGAGGAGTTTGTGCGGCACGAGTCCCGAAGTGTGCCGCCATGGCGCCCAGACGAGGAGCCCGGCGATCAGTGCGGTCGCGAGCGTCGCGGTGGCCGCCTTCCAGAAGAACGAGGATGCGCGCGCCGTCGCCGGCCGTTCGGGGGCGGCGGCGGTGAGCGAGCCGTCGAGCATGAACCGCACCACGGAGAGATCGGGAATGCGCGTCTTGCGATCTTTCACCAGGCAGCGCGTGATGATCGCACGCAGGTGCGCGGGGACGTCCTGGGGCAGCGCGCTCCACTCGGGCTCGCTCTTCATGACCGCGGAGATGATCTCCGTCGCGTCTTCGCCGTCGAACGCCCGGCGTCCCGACAGCATCTCATAGAGCACGCAGCCGAATGCCCACACGTCGCTGCGCTTGTCCACCGCCTTGCCGCGCGCCTGCTCGGGGCTCATGTAGGCCGCGGTGCCGATGATCATTCCCGCTTCGGTCATGTGGCGAGACATCCTGGGGGAGTGCGACACCTGAGAGTTCCCCGCACCACCGCCGTCCATGGCCTTGGCGAGACCGAAGTCGAGAACCTCGACTCTTCTATGCCGTAAATGGCCGCGATGTTGGGATGATTCAGCGACGCGAGGGTTTGCGCTTCGCGCGTGAACCG
>CAZVOI010000783.1:0-1839 GCA_964628275.1 uncultured Acidobacteriota bacterium
CCATCAAGGCCGGCCTGTTCCGCGGCGCCGAGCTCGTGGCCGACTGGCGCTTCGCGACCGAGCGCGCCAAGCTCGCCGACGAGTACGGCATGCTGCTCTTGAGCCTGTTCGAGGCCAGCGGTTTCAGCGCCGCGGACGTGACCGGGGTCGCCATCTCGTGCGTGGTGCCGCCGCTGAAGTCGGTATTCGAGCAAGTCGCGAAGCGCTATCTCAAGGCCGATGCGCTGGTGGTTGGGCTCGGCATCAAGACCGGACTGACGCTCGCGGTCGACAACCCGAAAGAGGTCGGCGCCGACCGGATCGTGAACACGCTGGCGACGCACACCTTCTACGGCGGCCCCGCGATCGCGATCGCTTTCGGAACCGCGACCGTGTTCGACTGCATCTCGGCCGAGGGCGAGTACCTGGGCGGCGCGATCGCGCCGGGCATGGTCGGGGCGCTCGAGTCGTTGACGCGCTCGGCGGCGCAGCTCTACCAGGTCGAGCTGATCCGGCCCAAGCGCGCGATCGGCAAGAACACCGTCGAGGTGATGCAGAGCGGCCTGGTGCTCGGCTACGCGGGCCTGGTCGAAGGCCTGGTGCGCCGCCTGAAGCGCGAGATGGTCGCGACCGACGGCCGGATCCGCGTGATCGCGACCGGCGGCCTGGCCGAGGTGGTGGCGCCCGAGACCTCGGCGATCGACGTGATCGATCCGCAGCTCACCCTGAAAGGGCTGCGGCTAATCTACGAACTGAATCGGAGCCCGGTATGAAACCAGCGTCCCTGATGATTGGCCTCGTGGTCCTCGCGTCAATGCCCGCGAGCGCCGAGAACTGGCCGCAATGGCGTGGTCCGGAAGGTAATGGCACGAGCGGCGAAACCGCGCTGCCCGCGAAGTGGACGCCGACCGAGAACGTCGCCTGGAAGCTGGCGCTGCCGGCGTGGAGCGGTTCGACGCCGGTCATCTGGGGCGAGCGCATCTTCCTGAACGTCGCCGACGGCGACGCGCTCGAGCTGTGGTGCGTCGATCGCAAGACACCGAGCGTCCTCTGGAAGCGCCCGCTGGGCGGCGGCAATCAGAAGCTCCGCAAGCAGAATATGTCCTCGCCGTCGCCCGTCACCGACGGCAAGCTGGTCGTCGCGTTGACGGGAACCGGCGTGCTCAAAGGCTTCGATTTCGCCGGCCAGGAGCTGTGGGCGCGGGAGCTGCAGAAGGACTACGGCCCGTTCGGTCTGAATTGGGGTTACGCCAGCTCGCCGTTCCTCTCCGAGGGCGCCCTCTACGTGCAGGTGCTGCACGGGATGAAGACCGACGATCCGTCGTACCTGCTGCGCCTGGATCCGGCGACCGGCAAGACGCTGTGGAAGGTCGAACGCCCGACAGCGGCGATCCGCGAATCGCCCGATTCCTACACGACGCCGGTGATGGTGAAGCGCGGCAAGGACCGCGAGCTGGTCGTCACCGGCGGCGACGTCGTCACCGGCCACGACCCGGCGACCGGCAAGGAGCTGTGGCGTTCCAACGGCTTGAACCCGAACAACGACCCCTACAACCGCATCATCGCCTCGCCGCTCGTGGCCGGCGACCTCGTCTACGCCCCGACGCGCGTGAAGCCGCTCCTGGCGATTCGCACCGGCGGCCGCGGCGACGTCACGGAAAGCCACCGCGTCTTCTCCTACGACAACGGCCCCGACGTGCCGACGCCGGTGAGCGACGGCCAGCTCCTGTACATCGTCAACGACAAGGGCGTCGTCTACTGCCTCGACGCCAAGACCGGCAAGGAGGTCTACGGCCAGCAGCGCCTGAAGACCGGCACCTACAGCGCCTCGCCGACTCTCGCCGACGGCAAGATCTACGT
>CAZVOI010000784.1:0-4171 GCA_964628275.1 uncultured Acidobacteriota bacterium
GACTTCCGCCTGACCGGGTCCGGCTACGGATCCTTCCGAGCGCCGACCCTCAACGAGCTGTATCGCTCGTTTCGCGTCGGCAACGTGCAGACGCTGGCCAACGCCGAACTCGATTCGGAGCGCCTCTCTGGGGGCGAGGCCGGGCTCGCCTGGGAGCGCGGCTCGCTGCGGGCGCGGGTGGTCGGCTTCCGCGCCGACGTGCGCGACCCGGTCGCGAACGTCACGCTGGCGGCAACGCCCCTGCTCGTGACTCGCCAGCGCCAGAACCTCGGCAAGACGCGCTCGCAGGGGCTCGCCTCGGAGCTCGAAGCCATCTGGCCGCGCTACCGGTTGAGCTTCGGATACACGTTCACCGACGCGACCGTGCTGTCGTTCGACGCGTCGCCGAACCTGGTCGGCAAGCAGATCGCGCAGGTGCCGCGCCACCAATGGACCGCGCAGGGGCGCGCCTCGTTCTACGGCTTCGACGCGTCCGCCCAGGCGCGCTACGGCGGCGAGCAGTTCGAGGACGACCTCAACACGCTCACGCTGCCGAGCTACTTCGCGCTGGACGCGCGCGTGTCGCGGCGCTTCGGCAAGCGCCTGGAAGCCTACGTTTCGGGGGAGAACGTCACCGGCTCGCGCTACGTCGTGGGGTTGACGCCGCTCGAGACGTTCGGGCCGCCGCGGATCGTCCGCTTCGGCCTGCGCTTCGACCGCTAGCCGAAGACGGCGCGCGAGTTCCCGTCGAGGATCTTTTCGACCACGTCCGGCGGAAGACCGAGCGCCCGGATCCCGGCCACGTTCTCGCGCATGCTCTTGACGCCCGGCGAGGGCCAGTCGCTGCCGTAGAGCACCTTGTCGGCGATCTCGGCGAGGCGCGGGAAGTAGCTGAGCAGCGCCTTCGGCGGGATGCCCGAAATGTCCATGTAGACCTGCGGGAAGCGGCGCACCAGGAAGAACGCGGCGTCCATCCACAGCGGCCGGCCGCCGTGGGCGATCACGATCTTCAAGTCGGGGAAGTCGACCGCGACGTCGTCGACGCCCATCGGGTCGCCGAGCCGGCTGCGCGCGCCGGGGAAGATCGAGGTCCCGGTGTGGATCATCACCGGCAGCTTCAAGCGCTGCGCTTCTTCGTAGACCGCGCGCAGCCCGTCGAGCCCGTCCAGGTAGGCGTTCGGCGCGATGCCCATGTGCGGCGGGTGCATCTTCAGCGCGCGCACGCCCAGGTCCGCCGCGCGGCGCACCTCGGCCGCGGGGTCCGGAACGTGCCGCGGGTGCACGCCGCCCATCGCGATCAGCCGATCCGGCGCGGCCCGGCAGTAGTCGGCGACGTAGTCGTTGACGCGGTGGGTGAAGCCGATCAGATCGGGGCTCGGGTAGTTCACCAGCACCGCCCGGTCGATGCCGTCCGCGTCGAGCCGCCGCAACAGCTGCGTCGGGCTCTTCATGATCTGCATCACCTGGTCCACATCCGTGCGGCCCTTGAGCATGGTCTCGAGCGCCGCTGGTTTCATCTCCCAGAGCGGCGCTACGTGGATGTGGACGTCGCTGACGCTCACGCCTTCTGCAAGCCCGGGCGCTCACGCTCGATCACGAACGAGGCCCGCGTTGCGATCGGAGCGTCCGGCCGGGTGACGAACGGCACCACCCGGTAGTCGGCGCTGACTCGGTCGGGCGTGACCAGGAGCCGCAAGTAGCCGCGCTGGGTGTTGAAGAACCGGACGTGGGCGTTGGCTTCCAGGATCGCGGCGGCCCACGGCGGCAGGTCCTGGCCGTCGCCCCCGGACGAGATAGAGGTGCCGAGGAGCTCGCTGCCGACACAGGCCGATCTCGGGTCGTCGAAATCGGCGAGCAGGTCGGCGGCCATGTTCACGTGCATGTCGCCGGTGAGCACGACCGGCGCGAGCTTCGTCTGGCGCAGGAAGTCGAGCACGCGCTGGCGCGCGACCGGGTAGCCGTCCCACTTGTCCATCGGGTAAATGCTTTCCGGACCGGGCTGGCTGTCGAGCTGCGCGAACGCGACCTGGTTGGCGATCAGCGGCCAGCGCGGCTGCGACCCACGGAGGCTCTCGAAAAGCCAGCGCTCCTGTGCCTCCCCCAGCATCGCCGCCCGCGGGTCGAGGTTCTCGGCGCAGCGCGGCTTGCGGCCGTCGCCGCAGGGCTGGTCGCTGCGGTATTGGCGGGTGTCGAGCACGAAGAGCTCGGCGGTCTGGCCGTAGCGAATCCGGCGATACAGCGTCGCGTCGGGGCCGAGCGGCAGCGCGCTCTTCCGGAGCGGCAGGTGCTCGTAGTAGGCCTGGTACGCGGCCGCTCGGCGCTTCAGGAAGGCGTCCTGCGGTGCTTGGTCTTCCGCGATCGCGCCGGCGTAGTTGTTGTCGACCTCGTGATCGTCCCAGGTCGCGATGAAGGGGAAGCGCGCGTGAGCGGCCTGCAAGTCGAGATCCATTTTGTAGGTCGCGTAGCGCGCCCGATAGGCGTCGAGCGTCATCGGCTCGAGCGCCTCGTGCTTTCGCACTGAAGTGGCTGACGCGCCCTCGTAGATGTAGTCGCCGAGATGCACCACGACGTCGAGCGCTTCGCTGGTCAGGTGGCGGTAGGCCGTGTAGAAACCGGTCTCGTAGTGCTGGCACGACACGACGCCGAGGTTCAGCTTCGGGCTCGCGCCGGGCGCGGGCGCGGTGCGCGATCGGCCGATGCCGCTGCGCTCGCCGCCGGCGATGAACCGATAGAAGTAGTCGCGGCTGGGCCGGAGGCCCGAGACCTCCACGTGTAGCGTGTGCGCCAGCTCTGGTGTCGCCACGGCCTGGCCGCGTTTCACGATTCGTTTCAGCGCCTCGTCTTCGGCTACCTCCCAGGCGACCGGGATCGCCTCGGGCGGCAGGCTGTCGGCGCGCAGCGGATCCGCGCAGAGCCGCGTCCACAGCACGAAGCCGTCGGGCAGCGGGTCGCCCGACGCGACGCCGAGCGCGAACGGGAACGCCTTGGCGCGCCAGTCGGCCGCGAACGCCGCGGCCGGTCCGGCGAACAGGACGGCGGCCGCGCCCGCCCCGCGCGCGAGAAAACGTCGCCGGGATTTCTCGGAGCTCTGCGGCATCGCGCGCGCGATCGTACCCCAGGACTAGAATCGCGCCACCTGGAGGTCGACGATGTTCGAGAGCCGAGCCGTTCGCTGGACGCTGAGCTTCGCAGGCTTCATGCTTGTGCCAATGAGCATCGAAGCCCAGTCCGATCCGTTCGCGCCCACGTCGCGGTCGGGGAGCTTCATCCATGTCTCCGGGACGAGGGCCAGTGACGCGGCGGGGAAGCTGGTTCCCGGCGACATCAAGGCGCAGACGAAGCGCACGCTCGAAAACGTCGAGGCCAGACTGAAGGCCGCAGGGTCCAGCCTGGCGATGGCCGCCTCGATCAACGTCTACCTGAAGAACGCCGCCGACTTCGCGGCGATGAACGAGGTCTACCGGACCTTCTGGCCCAAGGACCCGCCGGTGCGCACCACGGTCGTGGCCAACGTCTCCGACCCGGCCACGCTGATCGAGATCGCCGCGGTCGCGATCCCAGCCGGCGGCGAGCGCAAGATCGTCCACCCGGAGGGGTGGCTGGCCTCGGCCAACCCGTACAGCTACGGCGTGCTGTCGGGAGACACGCTGTTCCTGTCCGGGCTGATCTCGCGGAGCGGCAAGGACAACCAGCCGGTCCTCGGCGACATGAAGACGCAGACGACCGCCGTCCTCGAGAACGGCGTCGCGATCTTGAAGGCGGCGGGAATGACGCCGGCGGACGTGGTGCAGTCGCGCATCTACATCACCGACACCGCCGCCTTCCAGGACATGAACGCCGCCTACCGCGCGTTCTTTCCCAAGGACCCGCCGGTTCGCGCAACCGTCAAGGCCGGCCTGATGGGCGCTCAGTACGTGGTCGAGATCACGATGCTCGCGGTCAAGGGCGCGCGCCAGGCGATCACGCCGGCGAATGCCGACGGCACGCCCGGCACGCCCAACCCGAACCTGTCGAGCGCGATCCGCGCCGGCGACCGGCTCTGGCTCTCGGGCATGCTCGGCAACACGCCGGCCACCAAGGACGACGTCGCGGCGCAGACGAAGGAAACCCTGGCGCGGCTCCAGCGAGCGGCGCAGGCCGCCGGGTTCGATTGGGCGCATCTGAAGGAAGCCGTCGTCTACATCACCGACAT
>CAZVOI010000785.1:0-1697 GCA_964628275.1 uncultured Acidobacteriota bacterium
CAACTCGAAAGGCCAGCGACTGACGCGCCATGGCGTGACCCACATCCTCAGGCGAGCCGTGGCGATCGCTGCCAACACCAAACCAGAGCTCGGGGACAGGACCATCTCCCCACATACCCTGCGGCACACCAAGGCGATGCATCTGCTTCAGTCCGGCGTGGATCTCACCACCATCCAGTCGTGGCTGGGCCACGCCTCTCCCAACACCACCCATCACTACGTCGAAGCCGACCTGGAGATGAAACGCCGCGCCCTGGAGAAGTGCGTCGTCTCCGACACGCCCCCCGTCCGCTATGAGCCGCCCGACGAGCTGCTGGCTCTTCTCACGAGCTTATGTAGAGCAGAGCGCACCACAATCCCATCATCGACAGGAGGTTCGCCGCTCAACTCTCCATAACTGAACGCGCTGCATAAAAGTGCGTCCGGTGCTTGCCGGATCGGGGATGTGATCGGCCAGCTACTCTCAGAGAATCAGCGCCCCGGCACTCCCGGCCTGCCTGGAGGAACTGGCCTAAGATCCTGTTCGTTCATGCGTGGCGCCCAGTCGATCGAGTCTCGCAGCCTTGCGCTGCACGCGGCGGTCGCGCGGCGTCTTCTGGAGGATCCGGCGCTATGGGAGCGCGCTCGCGAGCGGCTCGTGCGCTGGCGTGCCGAAGCGTCGCGGCATCCGCACTTCCTGAGCGCGTGGGACGCTCTCGTGGACGCGCCCCTTTCGCAGATTGCCGACGCCATCGTCGATCCCGCCGAACCAGGGCAGCGCCTTCGCCGCGCGTCTCCTTTCGCGTTCGTCCTTCGGCCGGCAGAGCGCTGGGCCGTCTGGCGAGCCGAACGGGGCGCTCGAGAAAGCGGCAAGGCCAGCCTTCGTCCATGAATCGCGCGCAACTGGAACATGTGATCCGCGCTGCGTCCAGCATCGCCAACGATCGCGAGATCGTCGTTCTGGGGTCGCAGGCCATCCTGGGCCGGTATCCCGAGGCGCCGCCGACGCTTTGCGTCTCCCTGGATGTCGACCTGTATCCCAGGAACCATCCCGACCGCTCTGACCTCGTGGACGGCGCGATCGGGGAGTTGTCGGCCTTCCATGAGACGTTCGGTTACTACGCGCATGGTGTGGGGCCCGAGACGGCCGTGCTGCCCGCCGGCTGGGAATCCCGGTTGGTCCGCGTGGAGGGACCGGGAACGGGTGGAGCGGTCGGGCTTTGTCTGGATCCCCACGACCTCGCGATCTCCAAGCTCGTGGCGGGTCGTGACAAGGACCTCGAGTACCTCCAGGTGGCCGCGGGCAGCGGTCTCGTCGATTGCGACACCCTGCTTGGCCTGATCGATGTGACACCCACGGACCCGAGACGCCGGGAGCTGGCGCGTGAGCGCATCCGAGGCCTCTTCACTTCGAGCTGAGCACCGTGACGTGGGTAGCTGCACCCTCAGGATCGCGACCCTCTCAGTATGTCCAGGTCATACTCCGAGAATGAAAGTGGCCGTCTCGATCCCGGACCCGGTCTTTCACGAGGCGGAGAGAGTGTCCCGAAAACTGCGCGTCCCCCGCAGCCGGCTCTACTCGCGCGCGGTCGAAGCCTTCATCCGGCCGCATTCGGGCAGCGCGGTCACCGCCAAGTTGAACACCGTCTTGGCGAAGCTCGGTTCGGAATTGGACCCGGGCTGGGAGGCTCCGGGCCTGGAGGTCGGGCGCCGGGAGA
>CAZVOI010000786.1:0-2064 GCA_964628275.1 uncultured Acidobacteriota bacterium
ACCGTCACCGGCCCCTCCATGATCCGCAACGAGAACGGGCTCCTCGTAGGCTACGTCTACGTCGACATTACGGGCCGCGACGTGGGCGGCTACGTCGACGACGCGAAGCGCGCCGTCGCCGCCGCGGTGAAGCTGCCCTCCGGCTACGCCCTCGAGTGGAGCGGCCAGTACGAGAACATGCAGCGGGTCACGGAGCGGCTGAAGCTCGTGGTGCCGCTCACGCTCTTCCTGATCCTGTTCCTGCTCTACGCCAACACGAAGTCGCTCGCGAAGACCCTGATCGTCGTCCTCGCCGTGCCCTTCTCCGTCATCGGCGCGGTCTGGCTCCTCTGGGCGCTCGACTACAACGTCTCGATTGCGGTCTGGGTGGGCATGATCGCCCTCATGGGCCTCGACGCCGAGACCGGCGTCTTCATGCTGCTGTTCCTGGACCTCGCCTACGACGAGGCGAAGGCGAAGGGCCGGCTGCGGTCGATGGCCGATCTCCACGAGGCGATCGTCCACGGCGCGGTCAAGCGCCTCCGGCCGAAGATGATGACGGTGACCGCCGCCATGATCGGCCTCATGCCCATCATGTGGTCGATCGGCACCGGTGCGGACGTGATGAAGCGGGTGGCGGCGCCCATGGTGGGCGGGCTCGCCACGTCCTTCGCCCTCGAGCTGCTCGTCTATCCGGCGATCTACCTGCTCTGGCGCTGGCACACCGAAGTCCGGCACGCCGCGCCGACGGTCCCGGAGCTGGCGTCGTGACGAGGGTGCTCAGCGGGGCTTTGCGGGCTTCCTGGCGTGAGCGCGGCGCGCGCCGCCCGCAACCCCGGCCCTTCTCCTCCCGTTGGGCTTGCTTCGGGGTTTCGATGCCGCCCGGCGCCGTTCGAGCTCGGCCTCCTCGCGGGCCTGGGCCCGGATCCTCGGGTCCTTGAGAAAGACCTCGAATCGATCCGCTGCGCGATAGGCCGTCGCCAGCTCCCGCGCCCGCTCCTCCTTATCCGGGTGCAGCAGCACGAGCCTCGCGGCATCGAGGAGGTCTTGCGGCCCGCCCGCGCGGAACTTCAGGCGCAACAGGCCGTCCAGGTCCACGACGCTGAGCGTGCCGCCAGCGACATCGATCCTGAGCGCGTTCTCCCAGACTATGGGCACGAGCGGGGGGAGCACGTCGAAGGGAATGCCGCCGATCTCGCCCTTGATACAGCTGAAGTCCCCATCGAGGATGTCGCCGCGCAGCAGGCGCGTGTCGATTCCTGCCTGGCGCAGCCGCGCGCGCGTCAGCTCGAGCGGTTGCCGGGTGATGAAGTCCAGATCGTCCGTGGCCCGAACGAAGCCGTGTGCGCCGACCGCCAGCCCCCCGATCAAGACACAATCGTCCGGTCCGATCAGGCGGGCCAGGCGAACGGCCGCGCTGACCAGATCGGCTCGACGCCTCTTGGCGGGACTCATGCCGGGCGCCGTTCGCGGCCGAGCGACGCGCGCAGCTGTGCTATCGCGTCGCCGAGCTCGCCCACGCGCAGAAGCCTCGCCCGCATCACATCGCGGGTGGCCTGGGTTGGGCCGCTGGCTCGCCGCCCGGCGTCCGCTATCTCGACGAGGGCGCTCGCATCGGTCTCTGCCTGTCGCACCCCAGCCATCGTCAACTCGTAATAGACGCGCGAGCGCCCACCCCGCTTGCGTCCCGGAACGACGCTCCAGGCGGCGACTAGTCGGGCGGTGCGCAGCGCACGCAGCGTCGGGTAGACCGTGCCTGCCGACAGTCGCATGCGGTCGCCAGTCATGCGGCCGATGCGACGGATCAACTCGCGCCCGTAGACCGGCCCTCCGCGGAGGGCCAGCAGTACGGCAGTCCTCGCGCTGACCATGGATTATTATAGGCGGTTCTCGACTGTAATGAACCAGGCCCAGCCCGCGAATCGGGTACGTCGAATGCTGCCGCTACAGCCGGACGCGGCGCAGCCGCAGCGCGTTCGCGATCACGGTCACGGAGCTGAGGCTCATCGCGAGAGCCGCGAGCATCGGCGAGAGCAGGAAGCCGAACCACGGGTACAGCACGCCCGCGGCGATCGGGATGCCGAG
>CAZVOI010000787.1:0-7658 GCA_964628275.1 uncultured Acidobacteriota bacterium
GCGCCGGGGCGGCTCCGGCGAGCGAGGCTTCGAGCCGCGGCACGTCGCCGAGCAAGCGCTCGGGAGCCAGCGCGATCCGCTTCGTCTTCGTGTAGAGCCGCTCGGGCAGGCACGGCGCGAGCGGCCCGAGATCCACGCCGTGAGCTTCGCGTTTCAAGCGCCCGAGCGTTAGGCCGCTCGCGAACGCGTTGAGGCCCGGACCGCTCGGCCCGAAACGCAGCAAACCGCGAAGCACGCCCGCCGGTCCGAGGCGGGCCAAGAGCGCATGCGCCGCGCGCGAGCCCAGCGTCGCGCGGCCGGTCTTGCTCTCGATGCGCCGAGACAGCTCGAGCAGGATCTGCCAGTCGTGGCGCGTGCCCGGGCCGGCATTGAAGAGCGGCGCCGAATAGCGGGCGGTATTGCGGACGGCCAGCAGGTGGAAGGCGAGGTCGTAGTGGTCGTGCTCGAGGGGAGCCGTCGGCGGCAGGATCACGTGGGCGTGGCGCGTGGTCTCGTTGACGTAGAAGTCGATCGAGGCCATGAAATCGAGCCCGGCCAGAGCACGATCCAGCCGGGCGCCGTTGGGCGTCGAGAGCACGGGGTTGCCGGCGGAGGTCACGAGCGCGCGAATCTGTCCCTGGCCCGGCGTCTCGATCTCCTCGGCGAGCACTGCGGCCGGCCACTCGCCGCCGAACTCGGGCAGGCCGCGGACACGGCTCCGGCCCTTGTCGAAGTGGCCTCGCTGTCCGAAGCGCGCCGCGAGCGCCACCGCGTCCACCGCCGGCCGCGTGAACATCGAGCCGCCGGCTCTGTCCAGGTTGCCGCTGAGGACGTTGATCACGTTCAGCAGCCAGCAGCAGAGCCCGCCGAAAGCCTGGGTCGAGAGGCCGACCCGGCCATAGGCCACCGCGGAGGGCGCCGCTGCGAAGTCACGCGCGAGCTGGCGTATCGTCGGAGCGTCGATGCCGACTCGATCGGCGACGCGCTCGGGCGTGAAACGCTCCGCCGCGTCGCGCACAGCGGCGACGCCGTCGGTGAAGTTCTCGAGCGCGCCAAGCCGCGCCAGGCCTTCTTCGAGAAGCGTGTGGACGAATGCGAAGAGGAAGAGCGCATCCGTCGCCGGCCGGATGAAGAGATGACGGTCGGCGATCGTCGCGGTCTCGGTGCGGCGCGGGTCGATTACCACGATCCGGCCGCCGCGCGCGCGGATCGCCAGCAGCCGTTTCCGCACGTCGGGAGCCGTCATCAAGCTGCCGTTGGAGGCCAGCGGGTTTGCTCCCAACATCAGCAGGTGCTGGGTGCGGTCGAGATCGGGCACCGGCATCAAGAGCTGATGCCCGAACATCAGCAGCGACGCCAGCATGTGTGGAAGCTGGTCCACCGAAGTCGCGGAGTACCGGCTGCGCGAGGCCAGGCTCTTCGACAGCACCTGGCCGAATATCATCGAGCCGTAGTTGTGTACGGTCGGGTTGCCCTGGTAGAGCGCCACCGCATGCCGCCCGTGCTCGCGCTGGATCGCGCTCAAGCGAGCCGCCACTTCCTCGAACGCGGCTTCCCAGCTCGTCTCCTCGAAATCGCGTCCTTTGCGCAGCAGCGGCCGCCGCACGCGATCCGGGTCGTCTTGCAGGTCCTGGAGCGCTACCGCCTTCGGGCAGATGTGGCCGCGGCTCAACGGATCCTGTTCGTCGCCGCGGATCTTGGTGATGCGGCCATCCTCGAGCTCGATCGCGATTCCGCAGATTGCCTCGCACAGGTTGCAGGCGCGATGGTGGAGCGCGCGCGTCACGGCGTGAGCACCTCGATCTCGTCGACCGCCCAGCCGTCGAAGCTCGAGGCGCCCGGAGCCAGGGCCAGGCGGATGCCGCGCAGCGTGGCCGTCTCGAACGCGAAGCTCATCCGCGCCATCCCCGGATTCTGGAGCAATTGGTCCACGATCTGAAGCACTTGCCCGGGGCCGAGCCGCGCCAGCTCCTTCCATTCGCCGGTCGCGAGCAACCCTTCGACCACGAACACCGTCGGGAACGCCGCCGAGCGCCGCATCGGCAGCGCGATTCCCGACACGGGCGCGTCGCGGCCGAAGGCGACCTCGATCCACTCGTCACCCTGGAGCGGGCGGCGCACTTCCCAGGCGGTCGTCGGATCGCCATCGCCCGCCTGGGCGGCGCGGCCGTAGAGAGAAGAGTAGCGCCAGGTCGGTTCGCGGAGCCGTCGGCCCCTGGGCTCGAGCGCCGCGGGCTCGCGAACTGCCGGAGCCTCCACGCGATAGACCTCGTCGCGATGGGCGGGGTCGTCGCCGAAGGCGGGATGGGGCAGGCTGGCTGCGAGCCGGATCGTCCCTTCTGCGACGGCCTTGGCGACGGCGTTGCCGAGGAACGGAGCACGCAGGTCGAGGCTGCGCGCGAGCGCTTCCCGGTAACGCGGCCGCACGCTCTCGAAGAGCCGCAGCGCCGCGTCGGGATCGTGATGCACCACGACCGTGTCCACGCCGACGCGCGCCAACGCCTGCAGGCTGAGCGGCGACGGGAAATCGCCGCTCTGCCGCCGCAGTACCTTGCTCAGCAGCGGGTCGTAGGTCACGTAGCCCTGGACCGTGGGCTTCCAATGAAACGTTGAGGCGTACATCTCGAGCGTCTCCCGGCGAACGAAACCCTCGCCATGGATCGGCAGCTCCGTCACGGCGCGCACGGGATTGCCCGCGAGCCAGCGGTAGACCGGCGCGATCTCGCTGCCGACCGGGATTCGCTGGCTGAGCGGTAGAGGTCCCAAGTGCTCGAGCGGCACCAAGGCCGCACACACCAGCGCCACCAAGCCGTAGCCGCCCCGCGCCAGGAGGTCCACGCCGCGCGCCGCGAGCAACGAGATGAACAGCATCGCGAAGAGCGAGAGACGCTCCGGAATGCCGACCAGTCGAAAACCAGGCACGAAGTCGTAGAGCAGGCGATACGGACCTGGCCCGAGCGTGCGCCCGAACGCCGAAAGCACCGAGCCCAGAGACAGCAGCGCGAAGCCGAGCGCCAACAGGGCTGCGGCCGGCACCCAGACTCGCGCGGGGAGCCGCTCGCGCCCGCTGGTCTGGCGCAGACGCGTGAGCCCGAGCGCTCCCAGCGCCAGCGCGAAGAATCCGATGAAGTGGGGTCCGCGCTGCTGCAGGCGCACCTCGGCTCCGATTGGGCCATAGAGCAGGTTCCTGGGCGAGGTAGAAACGTAGTGCTCGAGGTCGATCCCGCGTGGCGGCGCGCGCTCGTAGCCGTAGATCGCCGCCGAGCGCGCGTACACCGCGCCCATCGGCACCAGCGGCAGCGCGCAAACGACCGCTGGAAGCAACAGCCTCGGGAGCTTGGCGAGCGTGGCGCGCGGCTGGGCGCAGAGCGCGATCAGCGCGAGCGTCACGAAGAGCAGCGCGCCGTAGAGAAGGTAGTAGGCGCAGCAGAACCCCTGCATCAGCAGGAACGCGCCGGTCCGCCAAGCGGCGCGGCGCTCGCCGCTCTGGAGGAACGAAACGAACCCCGCGAGCGCGAGCGGGATGAAGCCATGGAAGACGATCTGCAAGCGCGCGAACTCGTTCACCTGGTACGTGTGGAATGCGTTGAGGGCGCCGGCGGTGAAGGCGGCCAGCGCGCCCAGACCGAGACGCAGCGCCAGATGCCGGGTGGCCAGCGCGAGCAGCAGGCTCGCCAGCAGCAGCGCCACGTTGTACGCCAGGATCGAGTTGCCGGTCGTCCACACGATCGGCGCGACCAGCAGCGACGGCAGGATGCGGTGCTCGTCGAAGGCGAGCGCCGCTTTGTGCGGGTAGAGGACGTTGGTGTCGAAGACGTGCAGCGGTTGGCGAACCAGTTGATGCGCGTTCCACGCAACGACGTACGCGTTGGCGAGCGGGTCGCCCACATAGGCGACCGTGTTCCAGGGACTGAGCGACTGCGGGGTGTAGCTCGCGATCGCGAGCAGGGCGTAGAGCGCCGCCGCGCGCCTCACTTCACCTCGACCAGCTTGACCGCGGAGCTGAGCCGCAGCGTGCGGCAGGCCGCCGACCGCGCCAGATCGTCGAAGCTCGACGCGCCGTATTCCTGCTCGAGGTCTTCGTCGATCGCAATGTGGGTGATGCCATAGCGGCGCGCGGCTGCGCGCACCGCGTCGGCGTCCTCCGAGGTGAGCAACAGCCGTTCCACGTGCTTGCGAGCCGCGAAATCTTTGGGCACGAGCCGGCCGCCCTCGTTCAGCAGCACCTGACGGCCGGTCAGCGCGGGGATCAAGCTTGCCGAGGTTCGACCGCCCACGAAGACCGCGCGCTTGTCGGTGTTCGCGCGGATCCAGTCGGTGTAGTCGCGCACCTTGGGCCGGATCGGCGTCCGGCTCATCGGGTAGTAGCGATCCATCGAAGGCGGGTCCCAATATGCTGCGAAACAGAACGGGTAGCAGGCGGCGAGCGCGAGCGCGTGCGCCTGGCCGGTCCGCCAGCCGCGCGCGGTCTCAACGAAGCGCGCCGCTGCGGCGAGCGCTGCCCCGGCGCTGGTCGCGGCGGCAAAGCGCAGGAGGAAATGCATCTCATCGGGCTCGGGCGAGAAGCCCGCGATCGCTGCGGGAATCGAGAGCAGCCACAGCACCCAGGCGCCGAGCGCGAGGCCCGCCAGGGCTCGCGCTCGCGGGCGAGCGTCGTTGCGCTGGACCAGCCAGCCCGCGACACCGAGGGTCAGCAGCGGGCCGAGATCCAGCGTCGACCAGTTCGGCACCGCCAGCAACAGGCCCTGTGCGTCCTCCCACATGTGCTTGGCCGCGCGCTCGTTCGAGAGCGGGTTGTAGTCGCGCAGCAGGTGCAGCACATACGGGGCTGCGATCACGGCCGAGACCAGCAGCGCGACCGACAGGCCTCTCCAGTCGCGTTTGGCGCGCGGACGCCGCAGCGTCTCCAGGAACAGGATCGGAACGAGGTAGCCCCAGTCGAGCAGGAACACCCAAGCCAGCAGGCCGAGCACGAGACCGAGCCGGAGCGGATGTGACCCGCGGGCGCGCATGCCGAGCACGACGACGGCAAGGGCCAGGCCGATGCCGTGCTGCGGCTTCTGCACGAAGTTGCCGATGAAGAACGCGAGCACCGGCGGCCGCGCGCTCATCGAGAGCGACGCCAGCCCGAACACCGCAAAGACGATCAGCACGCGCTCCCATGCGTCGGCCTGGCTCGCGTCCTGTCGCAAGCTCCGGTAGAGCGCCAGGCCCATCGCCAGGATCGCCAGCGGGGTGAGGGCCGCGTAGGCGCCGGCCACGCGCTCCGTCTCGAAGCCGGCCAGCGTCGCGACGACGAGGTTCCAGAACGGCTCCGGGCTGCCGAAGCCCACCTGGGTGTGCTCGAAAGGCGAGACGCCGTTCGTGACAGCGGCCGCCATCCCGAGGTTGAACGAGCGGTCGCTACCCTCGCCGAGCGCGTAAGGCCGCTGGAGCGGCACGAAGATCGCGAGTGCCATGACCAGGTTCACGCCGAGCACGAGTGTGAATGCCGCCGCTGGCCGCGGCTTTCGCCAGAGCGCCCACGCGCCCAGGCCGACCGCGACGGCGAGCAGCAGACGCAGCCCCGCGAAGCCGAGGGCCAGTGGGGAGAGGAAGGTGCCGAACACCTAGGACGCTGGGCGGAGGTAGTCCAAGGTGCAAACGTCCCAGTAGCTCGTGTACGAGCCGGCCGCGAACAGCTCCAGGAACCGCGGAAGCCTCTGAAGCACCGTGGCGCTTCGGTGTCCGGCCATCTCGGCGGGGTGCGAGCGGCCGTAGTCGAAGCAGGCGCGGATCAGTAGGCTGTCGGGTTTCGTCGGCAGCGTCTTCACGTTCGCCGCGAAGCGCTCGAAGGCGTCGTTGCGCAGCAGGTAGAACTCGACGTTGGACGTGTAGAAGACCGACACCGTGAGCTTCTGCGCGCGTAGCCACTCCGCGATCGCGCGAAACGCGTGCGGTCCCGCGAAATCGCCGACGATCGGGACGATGCGCTGCTGCCGCGACAAGTCGCGCACCACCGCGTAATCCTCCGCCGAATCCAGGAAGCTCCCGAACCTGCCGCCCGGGCTGCGCATCTCGAGCAGCGTCCGGAAAGAAGGGTGGTAGAGCGCCCACGGTCGCCGGAAGCTCTTGAAGCGGATCTCGGTCTGCTCCTCGAAGAACGCACGGTAGATCGCGCGCAGGTCGGTGCGATCCTGCGGCGTCAGCGTGAAACCCTGATCGCCTTCGGCGTGACTCAGCACGTTTCCGAGGTTCCGGCCGAACGCCTCCTCGCTCGGGGCGAGCGGTCGGAGCGCCTCGACCGCGCCCTTGGCTCCTGCCTTGGCCTCCGCCGGCGTGGCGGCGGGGCAGGTCCGCGAAAACAGCCGGCACAGGTATTGGTAAGGATCATCGGCCTCGGCGAGAAGCCACGCGAAGAGCAGGTGCTGCAGCATGTTCTGGCGGCGGATGTCGACTATGAAGGCCCAGCTCGGCTTGAGGCGCGCGATGTAATTGAAGTTCTGATCGGGGCCGACGCCGACGTAGACGCCGCCGGGCGCCACCGCTTCCGAAAGTTGCTCGGCGACTTGAAGGTACGACGTCTCGTTGGAGATCAGGTTGTCGCTGTCGAAATAGCCGCCCGGTTCGGAGAGCATGCTCGACAAAGCGCCCGGCTTGATCGCCGCGGGCGCGGCGCTGGGCGGGACCCTGGGCGCCTCCTTGGGGCAAAGCGCCCCGAGGAGCGCCAAGGCGAGGAGCGCCGTCACGGCACGGCTTTTGGCGGCAGGCCCGAGGTCCATCGCGTGCTGGCGCCATGATAGCCTCGATCCAGAAGAACTTTCGTCGAACAGCCGCGGCGACCGGCGAGCGAATCTCGCCCCGCTGCATTAGGAGGCCCCATGAAGCGATGCGCGTGGCTCATGGCCCTGGCGCTGTGTGCGCCACTCGGGGCACAGGACAAGCAGAACAAGCAGGACAAGAAGGCCAGCCAACCGGCCCAGGAGAAAGAGAAGAAGGCCACGACACCCGACGATTTGGTGAAGCAGGCCGAGCTCAAGGCCGCGGCGGGCGACGCCCAAGCCGCGATCGAGCTGCTGCGCAAGGCGCTGGCGATGCCGGGCGCCAGCGGCGAGGTGTCGCTGAGGCTGGGGCGCGCGCTCGACGCGCGGCTCGAGCTGGACGGCGCGATCGCGGCGTATCGCGCGGCCGCGGAGAAGCTCAGCGGCGCGCCGAAAGCCGAAGCGCTCGGGCGGATGGCGGTGGCGCAGGAGGTGCGAGGCATGGCGGAAACCGCCGCCAGCGCCGAGGCCGCTCTCGCCGCCGACTCGAGCGCGGCCTGGGCGCTGGTGGCGGCGTCGCGCGCGGCGGCGCGACAGAAAAAGGCCGACGAGGCGTTGGCGCTCGCCGAGAAAGCCAAGGCAGCCGGCGGCGGCGCGGCCGCGACGAGCGCTCTCGGCCGCGCCCGCGAAGCCAAGGGCGATACAGCCGGCGCCGAGGCCGCATACCGCGAGGCGCTTGCGGCCGAACCGGGCAACGCTTCCGCCAGCATCGGCCTGGCGCGCACGCTGCGGCTCTCCAAGCGCGCCGCCGAGGCCGAGCCGTTGCTGGCGGCGGTGATCGACAAGGCGCCGGGGGCCGTCGAGGCCTATAAGGAGATGGCGCGCACCAAGATCGCGCTCGGCCGCAGCGACGAGGCCGTCGGCGACGCCGCCACCGCG
>CAZVOI010000788.1:0-2588 GCA_964628275.1 uncultured Acidobacteriota bacterium
GAGCGCGCGGGCTGGAACGAGCCGTCGAGCGCCACGTGCAGGGACCGCTCAGCAGCCTGATGCTCAGCGGCAAGCTGACGCGCTCCGCCGAGTGGCGGGTCGTCTACGACGAAGGCGGCATCTACCTGCTGCCGGAGTGAGGCGCTCGCGTTCCGACGGTGAGCCAAGATTGGCGTGAGGAGGACTTGTGGGCGATAACGATCTGAAGATCGCGGAGCTTCGACTCGAGAGGAAGCGAGTGAGGGAGGACGTGTACGACCTGGGTGTGAGGTTCAACGCCGGAGAGACCGAGGTCCGCGCCGCTCTCGATGCCGCGATCCGTCGCAGCGACGAGCTGGAGGCGGAGATCGTGCGTTTGACGCCGAGCCCGCCGGCGCCTCGTGGCGGGCACGCTGTCGCCGCCATGTACGGCCCCCCCGCGCCGATGTACGGCCCGCCGGGCCCAAGCTGGAGCCGCGGGTTCTTCGATTGGCTCTTCGGCCGAAAGTAGGGCCGGTGGCGACGCCGCAGGTCTACCAGCGGACCACCTTTGCCGTCTGGGAGATCACGCTGCGCTGCAATCTCGCCTGTTCGCACTGCGGCTCGCGAGCGGGCGCGGCCCGAGAGCACGAGCTGACGACACCGGAGGCGCTCGACCTCGTGGATCAGCTGGCCGAGGTCGGAATCCGAGAGGTCGCTCTCATCGGCGGAGAAGCGTTCCTGCGTCCCGACTGGCTCGAGATCGCGTCCGCGATCAGCGCCGCCGGCATGGTTTGCTCGATGACGACCGGCGGCTACGGCCTGTCCCCGGTCACCGCTCGTCGCATGAAGCAGGCCGGGTTCCGCCACGTTTCGGTCTCGGTGGACGGCCTGCAGCCCGCCCACGACCGGCTGCGGGGGCGGCCGGGCTCCTTCGCTGCGGCGCTGGCCGCGCTTCACCACCTTAGGCAGGCCGGCATCCTCACCGGCGCCAACACCCAGATCAACCGCTTGACAGCGCCAGATCTTCCCGGACTCTACGAGGTCCTCCGCGACGCAGGGATCGGGGCCTGGCAACTCCAGCTCACGGTGCCTTCCGGCAACGCTGCCGACCATCCCGAGGTCCTGCTCCAGCCGTGCGAGCTGGGGGATCTCTACGACATGCTGGCGCAGGTGGCGGTGCGGGCCCTCGTCGACGGCGTAGCGTTGATGCCCGGCAACAACATCGGCTACCACGGTCCATACACCGGCCTGCTCGTCGCGGCGGGGGCCTCTCCGGCGATTGGAGCCGGCTGCAGTGCTGGGCTCTCCGTGCTGGGCATCGAGGCCGACGGCGCCATCAAGGGCTGCCCGTCGCTTCCCGCCCATGCTTATTCAGGTGGCAACATCCGCCGTCAGCGGCTGAGCCGGATGCTCGCCGAGTCGTCGAGCCTGCGAGCACAGGTGCCGCGGGAGCGGCTCTGGGGCTTTTGCCGGGACTGCCAGTTTGCCGAAGGTTGTCGCGGCGGCTGCACCTGGACGGCGCACGCGTTCTTCGATCGTGCGGGCAACAACCCCTATTGCCACCACCGCACCCTGAGCCTCGAGCGCGCCGGGCGTCGCGAGAGGATCGTGCAGATCCGGCCGGCGCCCGGCGTACCGTTCGACAACGGCGTGTTCGAGCTGGTGGAGGAGCCGCTCGACGCGCCTTGGCCCCGGGACGACGCGCTACGCTTCACGGCAGAGCGAGTGAAGTGGCCCTCAGCCTGGCGCCCGGCCGGCTAGCCTAGGCTTTCGCGCGCGCAAGGACAACATCGAGCTCGTTGCCATCCTCGAGCTCGAGAGATCGCCTGGCGGGGGCGCGAACGACACCGTGATCGGCCGTTGGCACCAGCCCAGGAACGGTCCAGACCATCCACGAACTCCATCGAGATGAAGCGGAGCCCCGCGTCCTCGCCATACTCGTGGATGCGGCAAACGTTCCTGTGGGTCACGCGGCGCGCCAGCTTGATCTCGCCCCGGAACCGCTCGGCGGCCTCCGGGGTTACGGGGACGTCTCCCCGAAGCACCTTGATCGTTTCGTCGAGCAGGCGGTCGTGTGCCTTGAAGACGACACCCATCCCGCCCTTCCCGAGGAGCTCCAGGATCTGGTAGCGGTTCGCGATCACGGCGCCCGTCCGCAGGCCGGGCGTCGCGGCGAGACCCCCGCCACAACTCCCACAGCGCGCCACCCCGGTGGGGTTGTCGGCCGTGCATACGGGGCAGATCATCGCGGGGTCGGAGCGGCCCGGACACTATCCCGCTCGCCAGGGAGCGTCAAGGACGGGTGCGACGCCCAGAGACCATGGTCTATACTGGTATAGATCATGGAGGTGAGACGTGGCCACCGCCAAGGTGTTTCGTAACGGCCGCAGCCAGGCCATCCGACTTCCGAAGGAGTTCCGATTCGAAGCAGCAGAGGTATCGGTTCGGCGCGAGGGTAGCGCCGTAATCCTCGAGCCCTTGAGGCCCCGAGCCTGGCCGCGCGGCTACTGGCGACGCTGGGGCAAGGCCACTCGGGACCTCGATCTGATCGAGCCGCTTCCCGCGGGTGGCAGTTCCTTCGACCTCGACGAGTCGTGAGATTCGCCCTCGACACCAACACCTGCATC
>CAZVOI010000789.1:0-2951 GCA_964628275.1 uncultured Acidobacteriota bacterium
CGCTCTCGTCCTCGACCTCGAGCGCGAGCTGCACCTAACGGCCAGCGTCGGCATCGGCATGCCGGGCGCGCTCTCGCCGGCCACCGGCCTCGTCAAGAACGCCAACTCGACCTGGCTCAACGGCCAGGCCCTCGACCGTGACCTGAGCGCGCTCCTCGAGCGTCCGCTCCGCTTCGCGAACGACGCCAACTGCTTCGCCCTCTCCGAGGCGACCGACGGCTCGGCGGCCGGCGCGGCGACCGTTTTCGGCGTGATCGTCGGCACCGGCACCGGCGGCGGCATCGTGGTGAACGGGCGCGCGCTGACCGGGCCCAACGCGATCGCCGGCGAGTGGGGCCACAACCCGCTGCCCTGGCCAGAGGACGTGGAACGCCCGGGACCTCCGTGCTACTGCGGCCAGACCGGCTGCATCGAGACCTTCCTGTCCGGCCCCGGTCTGGCTCGGGACCACGAGGTCGCATCGGGCCAAAGGCTCGCGGGCGAGGAGATTGCGCGGCTGGCGGAGCAGGGCGATGCGCCGGCCGTCGCCTCACTCACGCGCTACGAGAGCCGCATGGCTCGGGCGCTCGCGAGTGTCGTCAACCTGCTCGATCCCGACGTGATCGTCCTGGGCGGCGGCGTTTCCAACCTGAGCCGGCTGTACCTGAACGTGCCTCGACTCTGGTCGCGCTTCGTGTTCTCGGATCGCGTCGACACGCGGCTCTTGCGGCCGAAACATGGCGACTCGAGCGGCGTCCGGGGCGCCGCGTGGCTGTGGTAGCTTCGCGGGCCTGTCCATGACCACGACCGAGGCGCCCGAGCGGCTGCTTCCGCCAGTCGCCAAGAAAGTCCCGAAGCTCGACGTCGTGCACGGTGACCGGCGCGAGGACGACTACTTCTGGCTGCGAGACAAGCAGGACCCCGAGGTCGCCCGATACCTGGAGGCCGAGAACGCCTACACGGACGCCGTGATGCGAGAGGCGGGGGCCTTCCAAGAGGCGCTCTACACCGAAATGCTCGGTCGCATCCAGGAAACCGACGTCGACGTGCCGTACCGGCGCGACGGTTACTTCTACTACTCGCGAACCGAGGCCGGAAAGCAGTACCCGATCCACTGCCGCAAGCAAGGCTCGCTCGAGGCCGCCGAGGAGACGCTCGTCGATCTGAACGCGCTCGCTGAAGGCAAGGAGTTCCTCTCACTCGGCGCCCTGGTGGCGAGCGACGACGGCCGGCAGCTTGCGTATTCGACCGACGACGTCGGCTTCCGCCAGTACACCCTGTTCGTCGAGGATCTCGACACGGGCAGCGTGACCCGAATCGCCGAGAATGTCGGGTCGGTCGCGTGGGCCGCGGACGATCGCACCCTCTTCTACACGGTCGAAGAAGAGTCCACGAAGCGCCAGTATCGGCTCTACCGCCACCCGCTCGGCGGAGAGCCGGTGCTCGTCTACGAAGAGGCCGATCTCGCGTTCAACGTCGGCGTCGCCCGCTCGCGAAGCCGCGAATACCTGGGCCTCGAAGTCCGCAGCCACACGACCGCCGAGGTTCGCGTGCTGCGAGCAGCCGAGCCGCTGGGCGAGTGGCGGCTCATAGCGCCGCGCATTTCGGACCAGGAATACGACATCGACCACCACGGCGACTTCTTCTACATCCGCAGCAACGACCAGGGCCGCAACTTCCGGCTGGTGAAGGCTCCCGTCGCGACGCCGGGGCGCGAGCAATGGCAGCAGGTGGTCGCGCACAGGGCCAGCGTGATGCTCGAGGGCATGGACTTCTTCAAGGACCACTACGTCCTGCTCGAGCGCGAGGACGGCCTGCCGCACCTCCGCATCACGGAGCTTGCGAGCGGCGCAGTCCACCGCATGGCGTTTCCCGAACCCGCGTATTCGGCATTCCCGGGACCGAACGCGGAGTTCGACGCGTCGCTCTACCGCTTTCACTACCAGTCGCTCACGACGCCGTCCTCGGTCTTCGACTACGACGTGGCGGCGCGCCGCTCGACGCTGCTCAAGGAGACGCCGGTGCTCGGCGGCTACGACAAGACGGAGTACGTGTCCGAGCGCGTCTGCGCGACCGCGCCGGACGGCGTGAAGGTTCCGCTCTCGCTCGTGTACCGGAGCGGTCTCGTCCGCGATGGCCGCGCGCCGATCTACCTGTATGCCTACGGCTCTTACGGTTTCTCGATGCCGATCCTGTTCTCGTCGAACCGGCTGAGCCTGCTGGATCGCGGCGTCGTGTTCGCGATCGCCCACGTGCGCGGCGGCGGCGAGATGGGAAAGGCGTGGCACGACGACGGGCGCATGCTCCAGAAGCGAAACACCTTCACCGACTTCATCGCCTGTGCCGAGCACCTGCTCGCCGAGAAGTACGGATCGAAAGAGCGCCTGGTGATCGAGGGCGGCAGCGCGGGGGGTCTTCTGATGGGCGCGGTCTGCAACATGCGCCCCGATCTCTTCCACGCCGTCGTCTCGAAGGTCCCGTTCGTCGACGTGATCAACTCGATGCTCGACGAGACGCTGCCGCTCACCGTCGGCGAGTTCGAGGAGTGGGGCAACCCGAAGCAGCCGGACGATTACGCGTGCATGAAGAGCTACTGTCCCTACACGAACCTGGAGGCGAAGCCGTATCCGGCGATGCTCGTGAAGACGTCGTTCAACGACAGCCAGGTGATGTACTGGGAGCCGGCGAAGTACGTGGCGCGGTTGCGCACGCTGAAGACGGATGCGAAACCGCTGCTCTTGAAGACCAACATGGCGGCGGGTCACGGCGGGGCTTCGGGCCGCTACGACGCGCTGCGCGAGGCCTCGTTCGACTACGCATTCATGTTGAAGCAGATGGGGTTGGCGTGAGAACGCTGGGCAGCTACGTCGCAGGTGCTTGGGTCCTGGGACAGGGCGATTTCGAGACGCTCGTGAATCCCGCCACGGAGGAGCCGCTGGCGCAAGCGGGAAGCGGCGGTATCGACCGCGCGG
>CAZVOI010000790.1:0-17694 GCA_964628275.1 uncultured Acidobacteriota bacterium
CGACAAAGTGCAACTACTCGTGGCCGGCCGTTTCGACGCCTACCACTTCAAGGACGAGGTGTTCCTGACCGACCGCAAGGAGAGCCAGTTGAGCCCGCTGCTGGGTCTCTTGATCGCGCCCAGCCCGAAGCTCTCGCTCTACGCCAACTTCGGCAAGGCGTTCGCGCCGCCATCGAGCCTGACCGTCGGGCCGCGCGAGCCGGAGAAGACGAGGCAGTACGAGGCTGGCCTGAAGTCGAGCCTGCGCGGCGGCAAGCTGACCGGGACGCTCGCCTACTTCGACGTCGAGAAGGAGAACATCGCGATCCCGGACCAGACTGGCGTCACCAAGCAGCAGGGCACGATCCGCTCCAAGGGCCTCGAGGTGGACCTGCACGCGCAGCTCTCGGACGGCTGGTTTGCCTCGGCCAACTACGCGTTCACCGACGCCAAGCTCAGCGAGTTCCGCGAGCTGCAGGTGCTGTCGTTCAGCCCGTTCATCGCCCGGCTCAACGACTACTCCGGCAACCGCGTGCCGTTCGCGCCGCGCAACCTGTTCAACTTCTGGACGCAACGCGAGTGGAAGAGCGGTTTCGGCGCCGCGGCGGGCGCGCGCTACGTGTGCACCCAGTTCATCGCCGAGGACAACGCCTTCAAGATCAAGGAGCATTGGACCTTCGACGCCGCGCTGTCGTACAAGCTGAAGCGGGCGACGTTACGCTTGAACCTGAAGAACCTGGGCGACCAGGAGTACACGACGCGCGGCTTCGGGAATACCTCGGTGATTCCGGCGAACCCGTTCGCCGTGTATGGCTCGATCCAGTTCGGCGTCGGCTCCCATCAATAGAGGAAGCGTGAGCATCCAAGAGCAACAAAAGGCCGGCCGCGAAAAGCTCGACGCCTGGGTGCGCGAGGTGGTGGCCTGGCACTTCGACCCCGCGACTGGAACGCCGTTCTGGCTCGATCGCGCCAAGGGCTTCGGCTTCGATCCACGAAAGGACGTGAAGGGCTACGCCGACCTCGACAAGTTCGGCTTCTTCGAAGACGAATGGCTGCGCGGCGGGCCGGTGCGCCGCTGGGTGCCGAAAGGCTACGCCGGCCGGCCGGTCTACACGTTCGAGACCGGCGGCTCGACCGGCGTGCCCAAGTCGCGCATCAACATCGAGGACTTCCGGATCGACTACGAGATGTTCAGCCTGACGCTGCCCGACGCGTCGTTCCCCAAGGGCGCCGACTGGCTGCACGTCGGGCCGTCGGGGCCGCGCCGGCTGCGGCTCTCGATCGAGCACCTGTGCCAGCACCGCGGCGGCGTCTGTTTCATGGTCGACCTCGACCCGCGCTGGGTGATCAAGCTGATCAAGCGCGGCCAGATGGAGGAGATGGAGCGCTACAAGGCGCACGTGATCGACCAGGCGCTCACCTTGCTGCGCGCGCATGACGGGATCCAATGCCTGTTCACCACGCCGAAGCTGCTCGAGGCGCTGTGCGAGAAGGTGTCCTTGAAGAAGCTGGGCATCAAGGGCGTCTTTTGCGGGGGCACCGAGATGACGCCGCAGTTCCACCGCTTCGCGGTCGAGGAGCTGCTGGACGGCGTCCACTTCGCGCCGACCTACGGCAACACGATGATGGGTCTCGCGGTCGGCAAGCCGCGCATTCCCGAGGACGACTGGGCGATCATTTATTACCCACCCGTGCCGCGCGCGCTGATCGAAGTCGTCGATCCGGACGACCCGGGGAGGCTCGTGGACTACGGCAAGACCGGGCGCGTGCGCCTGACGACACTCACCAAGGAGTTCTTCATGCCGCGCTTCCTCGAGAGGGACGAGTGCGAGCGCGAGCCGCCGTGCGAGCTCTACCCGTGGGACGGCGTTCGCAACGTGCGGCCGTTCTCGCGCTTCCAGTCCAGCGTCGTCGAGGGCGTCTACTGACGTGCTGCACATCCCGATCCTGCGCAAGGGCCGGCCGTATCGCAGCGTCGAGCTGGCGCGCGCGGTGCACCACAAGACCAAGGAGCCGCTGGTCGAGATCAGCCAGGCCAACTCGGGGCTGATCCGCCGCGACCTGCTCGACCAGGCCGGCATGCGCGCGCCGCTCCTGGAGCGCTCCGCCAGCGAGCTGATCGAGCTCACCAAGCGCGCGGCGGAGCATTTCGCGAAGGACGCGCTGCCGCTGGGCGAGGCCACGCAGACGCCCGAGGACTACGTGGCGCAGGTGTCGGCCACCACCGGCATGCCGTATCCGCTGATCCGTCGGAACGTCCAGAAGATCCACGGTGTCCTGTCGCAGATCGACGTGATGATCTCGGGCCTGACGCGCAACCTCGACCTCGCGATCCTGGACCAGGGCCTGGGCGAGGCCGGCGGCCACGCGCTCTCGTTCATCCCGCGCTGCGACGCGCTTGGCGTGGTGCTGCCGAGCAACTCGCCCGGCGTCCACTCGCTGTGGGCGCCCGCGATCGCGATGAAGGTGGCTCTGGTCTTGAAGCCGGGCAGCGCCGAGCCGTGGACGCCGTTCCGCCTGGTCCAGGCCTTCCTGAAGGCCGGCGCGCCGCCGGAGGCGTTCGGCTATTACCCGGCCGACCACGCAGGCGGCGGCGAGATCCTGCGCCGCTGCGGGCGCGGCATCATGTTCGGCGACGTAGGGGCGACCACGCGCTGGCAGAACGACTCGCGGGTCGAGGTGCACGGCCCCGGCTACAGCAAGGTGCTGCTCGGCCCCGACCTGGTCGACGACTGGGAGAAGTACCTCGACGTGATGGTGGCGTCGATCGCCGAGAACTCGGGCCGTTCGTGCGTGAACGCGTCGGGCGTCTGGGTCACCAGGCACGCGGCCGCGATCGCCGAAGCGCTGGCCGATCGGCTCGCGAAGATCGAGCCGCGGGCCGCCGAGGACGAAAAGGCGCAGCTCGCGCCGTTCGCCGATCCGCGGGTGCCGGAGCGCATCTCGAAGATGATCGACGAGATGCTGCGCGAGCCGGGCGCGCGTGACGTGTCGGCGGCGAAGCGCGGCTCGGGCCGCGCCGTCTCGTGGCAGGGCTGCTCGTACCTGCTGCCGACGATCGTGGAGTGCGAGAACGGCGACCATCCGCTCGCCAACCGCGAGTTCCTGTTCCCGTTCGCAAGCGTCGTCACGCTCCGGCCCGAAGAGATCCCGGAGCGGCTCGGCCCGACACTGGCCGTCACCGCGATTACCGAGGACCCCGCCTTGATCCGCAAGCTCGTCGCGTCGCCGCTCTTGCACCGCCTGAACCTCGGCGCGATCCCGACCTTGCACATCTCCTGGGACCAGCCGCACGAGGGCAACCTGTTCGAGCACCTGTACGCGCGCCGAGCCTTGCAGCGCGCGAGCGCGTGAGAATTCTCTCGATAACGGCCGGCGCGGCCGGCATGTACTGCGGTTCGTGTCTGCGCGACAACGCCCTCGCCGCCGCGCTGCGCTTCCAGGGCCACGACGTCGTGCTGTTGCCGCTATACACGCCGACTTTGACCGACGAGGACAACCTCAGCGAGGAGCGCATCTTCTTCGGCGGGATCAGCGTGTACCTGGAGCAGAAGATGTCGTTCTTCCGGCACACGCCGCCGTTCCTGGACAAGCTCTGGGACCATCCGGCGCTGATACGCGCCGCTTCGTCGGGTGCTATCTCGAACGACCCGAGGCTGCTCGGCGAGCTGACCGTCTCGATGCTGCGCGGCCGGGCGGGATTCCAGACCAAGGAGCTGGACAAGCTCTCGGAATGGCTGCGCGCGCAGCCGCCGTTCGACGCGATCAACCTGCCGAACTCGCTCTTGATCGCGCTGGCCGAGCCGCTCAAGGCCACGACCGGCCGCCCGATCGTGTGCACGCTGCAAGGGGAAGACCTGTTCCTCGACGGTTTGAGCGAGGCCGATCGGCGGCTCTCGATCGAGCTGATCCGCTCCCACGAGCGACACGTCGACGCGTTCGTGGCCGTCAGCGACTACTATGCCTCCTACATGACGCGGTACCTGGGGATTCCCGCGGCGAAGATCCACGTCGTGCCGCTCGGCATCACGCTCGAGGGTCACGATCCGTCTCCCCGCCCGCGGCCGCCCGCGTTCAGCGTCGGCTATTTCGCGCGCATAGCACCGGAGAAGGGGCTGCACCTGCTGGTCGAGGCCTACCGCAAGCTGCGCCTCGAAAAAGGGCTGCCGTCGGCGCGCCTCGAGGTGGCGGGTTACCTCGCCCCGGGCCATCGCGGTTACCTCGACGCGCAGCAGGCGACCCTCGATCAGGCAGGTCTGGGCGCCGAGTTCCGCTATCACGGCGCGCTCGACCGCCAACAGAAGATTCGGTTCCTGCGCTCTCTCTCGGTGCTTTCGGTGCCGACCGTTTACGTCGAGCCGAAAGGCCTGTTCCTGCTCGAGGCGCTGGCCAACGGCGTGCCGGTGGTTCAGCCGAAACACGGCGCGTTTCCGGAGCTCGTCTCGCGAACCGGCGGCGGCGTGCTGTTCGAGCCGGGCGACACCTCGGCGCTGGCCGGCGCGCTGTTCGCGCTGGCGGGCGATCCGGACCGCGCCACGGCGCTCGGTCAGGCGGGTGCTCAGGCGGTGCGTCGCGACTACAGCGCCGGCCGGATGGCGGAGCGCACTGCGGGCGTTTATCGCAGCGTGCTGGCGCCTGAGGCGCAGGCGGCGAGCGCGTGAGGCTGCGTTTCGCGCTGCTCGCGCTGCTCGCGGTTCTCGCGTCGCCGGCGGCGCTGGCGCACGACCTGTTCCTGAAGCCCGACACGTTCCTGCTGGCGCCACGCTCCAACGTGCGCGTGAAACTGTTCAACGGCACCTTCACGACCAGCGAGAACGCGATCACCCGCGACCGCGTGCGCGACTTCACGCTGGTCACGCCGGAGAGCGTGCGCCATCCCGAGAACGTCTCCTGGAAGGACACCGGAAAGGCCACCGAGTTCGCGATCGGCGTGGGTCCGGCCGGCACCTACGTGCTCGGCCTTTCGATCAAGCCGCGCGATCTGCGGATCGAGGCGAAGGCGTTCAACGAGTACCTGCGCGAGGAGGGCGTGCTCGACGTGCTCGAGAGCCGCCAACGCGCCGGCGCGCTGGAGCGGCCCTCGCGCGAGCGCTATTCGAAGCACGTGAAGGCGCTGCTGCAGGTGGGCGATTTCAGGAGCGACGTCTCCAAGCCGCTCGGCTATCCCGCCGAGATCGTCCCGCTCGGCAACCCCTACGCCCTCGGCCTCGGCGCCGAGCTCGAGCTGCTGTGCCTCGTGGACGGCCAGCCGGCCGGGGGCATCAACCTGATCGCGGGCAGCCAACCGCGCAACGGCAAGCTCGAAGCCAAGACATATCATACCGACGCAGAGGGCCACGTGCGGGTGCCGATCCTGGCGGCCGGCCGGCACTTCGCCAAGTTCATAAGCATGGTCCCCGCCGAAGAGACCGGCCTCGACTACGAGTCGAAGTGGGCGACGCTGACCTTCGAAGTGCGCTGACCCCGCGCCGCTGATCGTGTGCTGATAGTCGAAGGGCTGACCAAGGAGTACGCGGGTCCCGAAGGCGCTCTGGCCGTGCTGAACGGCGTGGATCTGCGCCTCGAGCGCGGCCAGGCCCTGGCGGTGACCGGGCCCTCGGGTTCGGGCAAGAGCACGCTGCTCTACGTGCTCGGCGCGCTCGACCGGCCCAGTCGCGGCCGCGCGACGCTCGACGGCGTCGACGCGTTCGCGCTCGACGAGACGGCGCGCTCCCGGTTCCGCAACCGCCACGTCGGCTTCGTGTTCCAGGAGCACTGCCTGCTGCCGCAGTTGAGCGTGCTCGAGAACGTGCTGGTGCCGACGCTGGTCGCCGTGGCTCCCGCCGCCGACTTCGAGGCGCGCGCGCGCGGGCTGATCGAGGCCGTCGGGCTCTCGTCGCGTCTGGCGCACCGCCCGGCCGAGCTCTCGGGGGGCGAGCGCCAGCGCGTAGCCCTCGCTCGCGCGCTGATCCTCGAGCCGACGCTGCTGTTGTGCGACGAACCGACCGGAAACCTGGACCGCAAGAACGCGCAGGCGGTGGCCAGCCTGCTGCTCGAGCTGCACCGGAAGAGCCGCACGATCCTGGTGGTCGTCACCCACAGCAGCGAGCTCGGGTCGCTGCTGCCGCGCCGCGAGCTACGCGACGGGCAGCTGCTGCCTGCGTCATGAACCGGTTCCGGCTCGCTTCGCGCAGCCTGCTTCACTACCGCCGCAGCCAGTGGGCGGTCGTCGCCGGCGTCGCCACCGCGGTGTCGGTCCTGGGCGGAGCGCTGCTGATCGGCGATTCGGTGCGCGGCAGCCTGCGCGCGCTGGCGCTGCGGCGGCTCGGGCAAGTGGACCGCGCGGTGATCGCGAGCAGCTTCTTCGGCGAGGACCTCGCCACGCGCCTCGCGACACCGGCGGAAAAGGCCGCGCCGGTCCTCGCGCTCGAGGGCGTCCTGACCGAAGAGGTCAGCGGCCGCCGCGCGTTTCGCGTCGCCGTCTACGGCGTCGACGGCCGCTTCTTCGAGGCCCAGGGCCGACCCAACCGCTTCGGCTCGCCGAGCGCCCGCGAGGCGTTCCTTAGTGAAGCGCTGGCGCGCGAGCTGGGCGGAGCACCCGGCGCGTCCTTGCTGTTGCGCGTCGCGGCCCCGGCCGCGGTCCCCGGCGCGTCGCTCTTCGGCGAGCGCGAAGACCTGGGGCGCACGCTGCGCTTGTCGCTGGGCGGCGTGCTCGAGGGCGGCCTCGGCGAGTTCTCGCTGCGGCCCAGCCAGGCGGCCGCGCGCGCGGTGTTCCTGCCGCTGCGCGCGCTGCAACGCGCGCTCAAACAGGAGCGCCGCGCGAACACGATCGTGCTCTCGGGACCGGAGCTGGGAAGCGATTCGGAGCCGCTTCGGGCGCGGCTCCGCGCCACGCTGTCGCCCGAGGACCTCGGGCTGCGGCTGCGCGCGCTGCCGGCGATCCGCGTCGTGTCGCTGGAGAGCGCGAGCGCGCTGCTCGACGACGGCGTCGTCGCGGCGGCCCAGGCGATCGCGGCGCGCCGCGGCTTCCAGAGCCAGAGCCTGCTCACGTATCTCGCCAACGAGATCCGCATCGATGCGAAGAGCGTGCCCTACTCGCTGGTCACCGCGCTCGCGAGCGTCGCCGGCCGCGCGACCGCGCCGGGTGAGATACTGCTCAACGATTGGGCCGCGCGCGATCTCGACGCGAAGCCCGGCGACGCGGTGGCGCTCGCGTACTTCGTCTGGGAGGAGAGCGGCCGGCTGCGAACCGAGACCGCCACGCTGCGCGCCGCCGGCGCGGTGCCGCTGGCCGCGGGCGACCGCGAGATGACGCCCGACTATCCCGGCATCACCGAGAGCGCGCGCGTCTCCGACTGGGACCCGCCGTTCCCGGTCGACTTGAAGAAAGTTCGGCCGAAGGATGAGGACTACTGGGATCGCCACAAGGGCACGCCGAAGGCGTTTCTCTCGCTCGCGGACGGCCAGCGTCTTTTCGGTCATCGCCTCGGCAAGACGAGCGCGTTGCGGGTGCTGGTTCCCGAGGGCGATCTCGAGGCGGCGCGCGCCGGCCTCGCGGACGAGCTGGTGCGCGCGCTCGATCCCGACCGCCAGGGCATCAGCGTCATGGCGGCGCGCCGCGAGGCGCTCTCGGCGTCGCGCGGCTCCACCGACTTCGACCAGTACTTCTTCTATTTCAGCTTCTTCGTGATCGTGTCCGCGCTGCTGCTGGTGGGCCTGTTCTTCCGGCTCGGTGTGGAGCAGCGTCTCACCGAGATCGGCCTGCTGCGCGCGCTGGGCTTCACGCCGGCCGACGTCCGGCGCCAGTTCCTGGTGGAGGGCGCGGCCGTGGCGGTCGCAGGCGCGCTGCCGGGCGCATTGGGTGCGGCCGGCTTCGCGGCCTCGGTGCTGGCCTTCCTGCGCAACTGGGGCATCGACGCGGTCGGAACCGAGGAGCTGACGCTGTTCGTGACGCCGCAGTCGCTCGGCCTCGGAGCCGTGGCCGGCGTCGGCTTCGCGCTCGCGACCGTGTTCGTCTCGCTGCGGCGGCTCTCGGAGACGAGCCCGCGCGCGCTGCTGCACGGCGCGCTGAACGACGCCGACGCCGGCAGTACCTCGCGGAGCACGCGCGCTTCCTGGGTCAGCGCGGCGCTGCTGGCGCTGGCGCTCGGCCTCGCCGCTGCCGCGGCGCTACGCCGCATCGATCCGGTCGTGGGTTTCTTCGGGGCCGGCTTCGCGTCGCTGGTCGCGCTGCTGCTCGCGTCGCGGCGTCGCTTCCTTCCAGCGTCGGGTGTCGCGAACGCGCTCCCCGATCTGGCCGCGCTGGGCCGGCGCAGCGCGGCGCACCGGCCCGGCCGCAGCGTGCTGACGGCGGCCCTGATCGCGAGCGCCACGTTCCTGATCGTGGCGATCGGCGCGTTCCGCCACGACGCGAACGCCCTCTCTCTCGAGCGAAGCTCCGGCAGCGGCGGGTATGCGGCGCTGGGCGAGTCGCTGCTTCCGATTCACCACGACCCAAACGTCGCGGAAGGGCGTGAATCGCTGAATCTGAGCGGGCCCGAGGCCCAGGCGCTCGAGGGCGTCCGCATCGAGCGGCTGCGACTCCGGCCGGGTGAGGACGCGAGCTGTTTGAACCTCTACGTCCCGCGCTCGCCGCGCATCCTGGGCGCGCCGCGCGTCTTCCGCGAGGCCGGGCGTTTCGGCTTCGCCGCGTCCCTCCGAAGCGGCGATCCCTGGCTGCTGCTGGATCGGCCCGAAGCGGACGCCACGATCCCCGCGATCGGCGACCAGAACTCGATCCAGTACGTCCTCAAGAAGAAGCTGGGCGACGTGATCGAGATCGACACGCAGGGCCAGGGCCGCGCCCGGCTCAAGCTGGTGGCCGCGCTCTCGAACAGCATCTTCCAGAGCGAGCTGATCGTGGGCGAGAGCGACTTCCTGAGGTTGTTCCCCGAGGAGAGCGGCTACCGCGTCTTCCTGCTGGATACGCCGCCGGAAAAGGCGGCCGCCGCTTCCGCGTTTCTCGAAGCGCGGCTTTCCGACTCGGGCCTCGACCTCCAGCCCTCGGCGGAGCGCTTGCAGCGCTTCGCGCGCGTCGAGAACACCTATCTCGCGACCTTCCAACTGCTGGGCGCGCTCGGTTTGCTGCTGGGAACCGTCGGCCTCGCCAGCGTGATCCTGCGCAACGCCGTCGAGCGACGCCGCGAGCTGGCGCTGCTGCGCGCCGTGGGCTTCGAGCCTCGGCATCTGCGACGCCTGCTACTCTCGGAGAACGCCCGGCTGCTCGCGGTCGGCCTCTCGATCGGGGGATTCTCGGCCGCGGTCGCGACGCTGCCGCAGGCGCTCGCGCGCGGAGCGGCCGTGCCGTTCGGGTCGATTCTGGGTCTCTTGTTGGTGGTTGCCGCGCTGGGTCTGGTAGTGAGCGGGTGGGCGGTCCGGACCGTCACCCGCGACGAGATCGTGCCGGCGCTACGGGACGAATGAGGTGAGAACGGTGTCGAAATCCAGAACGCTGCTGGTCTTCATGCTCTCGCTCGCTGCGCCGTTCGGCGCGCAGGACTGGCCGCAGTGGCGTGGCCCGGCGCGCGACGGCCTGGTCGCGGGCGCGCGGCCGCGGCCGAGCTGGCCGCAAGCGCTCCAGAAAGGCTGGCGCGTGACGGTGGGCGAGGGACACGCCTCCCCGCTCGCGGTGGGCGACCGCGTGTATGCGTTCGCGCGCCAGGGCGAGGACGAGGTGTTGAGCGCTTTCGACGCCGGCACCGGGAAGCTGCTCTGGCGCCAGGCGAACCCCGCGCCGTACACGATCAACCCCGCCGCCGCGGGCCACGGCAGGGGGCCGAAGGCGACACCGGCGCTGGCGCAAGGCCGCATCTTCACCTTGGGAATCAGCGGCATACTGTCGGGCGTAGACGCCGCGACCGGGAAGCTGCTGTGGCGGCTTCCGCCGAGCGATCGTTTCAAGGAGACCTCTCCCAGCTTCGGTGCCGCCAACTCGCCGGTGGTGGACGGCGAACGCGTGATCGTGTTCGTGGGCGGCGCCAAGGGCGGCGCGCTCGGGGCGTTCGACGCCAAGACCGGTGCGGTGCTCTGGTCCTGGAAAGACGACGGCCCGGGCTACGCCTCGCCGATCGTGGCCGATCTGGCCGGCACGCGTCAGGTGGTGACGCAGAGCCAGAATTTCGTCGTCGGCGTGGCCGTCGAAACCGGTGCCTTGCTCTGGAAGATCCCGCTCACGACCGCCTACGAGCAGAACTCGGTCACGCCGATCGTGCGCGGCGACGTCGTCTTCTACTCCGGCCTCGACAAGGGCCTGCACGCGGCGCGCATCGTGAAGCGCGGCACGAGCTTCGCGAGCGAGGCCGTCTGGGACAACGACGAGGTCGCGGGCTACATGTCGACGCCGGTTCTGGTCGGCGACGTTCTCTACGGCCTCTCTCATAGGAAGAAGGGCCAGTTCTTCGCGGTCGACGCGAAGCTCGGCAAGACGCTCTGGCTCTCGGAGGGCCGCCAGGGCGACAACGCGGCGCTGGTATCGGCATCGGGCGCGCTCTTGATGCTGACGACCGAATCCACGCTGATCGTGGCCAAGCCCGACCCGGCGGCGTTCTCGGTGCTGCGCAGCTACACGGTGGCCGAGACGCCGACCTGGGCGCACCCCGCGCCGAGCGGCGACCGGCTGTTCGTGAAAGACAAGCAGACGCTCACGCTGTGGAGAATCGAATGAGGTGTAGGGTTATCAGGGAGGTCTGGCCAGATGCATCCGCTTGTGCCGCTGGTGATTCTGAGTGTCCTGCCGGTTCGCGTGGAACAGGCCCCGAAACTCGATTCGGCCGCGATCGAGACCGGGTTCTATCTGTTCCGAGCCCACTGCGCCGTCTGTCACGGCACGACGGGCGAAGGCGACGGCCCGCTGGCCGACCAGCTGCGCACCCGGCCGCCCGACCTGACGCGGCTGGGGGCACGCAACAAGGGTCGTTTCCCCTCTGAGCAACTGCCGAAAATCATCGATGGCCGCGAACCCGTGAAAGGACACGGCGGACCCGAGATGCCGATCTGGGGCGACGTGTTCAAGGAACGCAAGGACGGCTACTCCGAGGCGAGCGTCAAGGAGCGCATCAAGCGCCTGACCCAGCACCTGGAGTCGATTCAGAAGAAGTAGTGGCGTCGGATTTCAGGAGAGTGAGCGGGACATGAACTGGATCACGTTTGCGCTGGGCGCCGCGCTGTCGTGGGGCGCCTACGGGGTCGTGCTGCATCGGGGACAGCTGGCTCTCGGCAACCCGCTGCGCGCGCTGTTGTGCGTCGGCGTCGCCTACTTCCTGATCGGCGTGCTGGTGCCGTTGGTGGCGCTCCAGTCCCAGGGCGAGCTCAGGAACTTCAACGCCACGGGCGTGACCTACGCCCTCCTCGGCGGCTCGCTGGGGGCGATCGGCGCCGTCTGCATCATCTGGGCGTTTCGCTCCGGCGGCGTGCCGAACTACGTGATGCCGCTCGTCTTTGCCGGTGCGCCGCTCGTGAACGTGGCGCTCTCGATCCTCACGCATCCGCCAAAGACGGCGCCGTCGCCGCTGCTCTACCTGGGCTTTCTCTTGGCCTCGACCGGCGCGGGGATGGTGCTGTACTACAAGCCGCAGTCCTAGTGACCCGCGGTCAGGCGCTTCCGGCGAACGGCGACTCGCGCATCCAGACCGCCAGGTCGGCGGCCGGCATCGGCCGGCCCATGAAATACCCCTGCGCCGCGTCGCAACCGAAGGAGCTGAGCAGGTCGAGCGTGCGCTCGTCCTCGACACCCTCCGCCACGACACTCATGCCCAGGTTGTGGCCGAGGTCGCTGGTCGAGCGCACGATCGCCGCGTCGCCCTGTTCCGTCGCCAGCCGCAGCACGAACGACTTGTCGATCTTCAGCTCCGAGAACGGCAGCTTGCGCAGGTAGGCCAAAGACGAGTAGCCGGTCCCGAAGTCGTCGATCGCGATCTTCACGCCGCTGGTGTCGAGGCGGCGCAGCGTGTCGGCCGCCCGCGCCGGGTCGATCATCAGCGAGCTTTCGGTCAGTTCCAGCGCCAACTGCCCGGAGGCGACGCCCTTCGCCTCGAGCGAGCTGGCGATCTCCTCGACCAGCCGCGGGTCGTGGAGGTCGCGCGCCGAGAGATTCACCGCCACCACCAGCGGCCGGTCGCGCGCCCACACGCCGCACTGACTGAGCGCCTCGCTCAGCACCCAGCGCGTCAGCGCCTTGATCAGACCGCCCTGCTCGGCGAGTCCAATGAACTGGTCGGGCGGCACCAGGCCGCGTTTGGGATGCCGCCAACGCACCAGGGCCTCGGCGCCCACGATCGAACGCGTCTTCAGGTTGACCTTCGGCTGGTAGTGCAGCAGCAGTTGGTTGCTCTCGAGCGCCTGGCGCAGCTCGCCGAGCAGTACCAACTGCTTCGGGTCGTGCTGCTCGCAGGCATCCGAGTAGAGGGCGGAGCGGTTCTCGCTGCGGCGCGCCGCCTCCAGCGCGAGATCGGCCCGCCGCAGCAGCAGGTCGGCGCTGTCGCCGTTCTCGGGTGCTATCGCGATGCCGGCTCTCGCCCCCACCTCGATCGGCAGCTTCTCGAGCATCACCGGCTGCTCCATGGCGCGCAGCGCCTTGCTGGTGACGTGTTGCGCCAGGTTGGCGCGCGCCCCGGGGAGCAGCACTGCGAACTCGTCGCCGCGCAACCGGGCCACCTGCTCCTGCTCGCCGACGATGCCGACCAGACGCCGCGTGATCTCCTGGGCCAGGAGGTCGGCGTTCTCCTGGCCGAACATCGTGGTGATCTCGCGCATTCGCTCGACCGCCACGAGCAGCAGCGCCACGGGCTCATTGGTGCTCCTCCCGTCCTGCAGCGCCTGGTCGAGCCGCTTGCGGAGCAGCGCGCGGTTGGCGAGCCCGGTGACCGGGTCGCGATAGGCCATCAACCGGATCACGTCCTCGGCGCGCTTGTGCTCGCTGATGTCGACGACGAAGCCTCGGACGAATTGCGGACCGGCGTCGCCGTTGGCGATCACGCGCGCCTCGGAGCGCCACCACACGACGCGCCCTTCGCGATCCAGGAGGCGGTATTCGGAGACGAAGGGCCCCCCCGTCCGGCAGCCCTCGCGATACTCCGCGAGCACGCGCTCCTTGTCCTCGGGGTGGAGCCGGTTCGCCCACGAGCCGGGATCGGCCAGCCATTCACCCGGGGTGTAGCCGGTCATCGCGCGCAGTTGGGGGCTCACGTAGGCGGGGCTGCCCTGATCGTCAGCCCAGGAGACGAAGGTGAGCGCCGGGATCTCCTCGATCAGCTTCTGGAACTGGGCCTCGGCGTTTTGCGCCCTGGTCTCGGCCTCGCGTCGCGCCCGCCGTCCCGCGGCGTCCCGGATCGCCCGTTCCACGGCCGCCGGCAAGCGGTTGAGGCTGCCGAACAGGATGCAGTCGTCGGCTCCCGCCTTCAGCACCGAGACCAGATCGTCTTCGTCGTCGTTGCCCGAGACGACGATCACCGGCACATCGACGCCCGCCTTCAGCAACGTCTGCGGCACGCTCAGCAGGCTGAAGAGCTGCAGATCGCTCACCACGACGTCCCAGGGCGCGGCGAGAGCGTCGCGGAACTCGCTGGAGCTCACCACCCGTCGGAACTCGGGCTCGTAGCCGCCGTCGCGCAACTGTTCCAAGACGCGAGCGGCGTCTTCTGCTTCCTGGTCGAGAATCAGGATCCGAAGTGCTTTCGGCATCGGGAGTGTCAAGGTCGAGTATACATTAGTTGCTCAAAAAAGAACCGATCCGCCTCAGCTGGCGGCGCTCGAACCGAAGCGCAGCACCAGGAGCGTCGCGTCGTCGTCGGCCTCGCGGCCGCCGCGGTGCGCGCGCACCGTTTCCTCGACCTTGGCCAGCACGCCGTCGAGACCGGTGGCGCGCTCGGCGATCAGGATCTGCTTGAGCCGTTCCACGCCGAAGGGCTCGCCGGCGGTGTCTTCCGACTCGACGATGCCGTCGGTGTAGAGCAGCAGCGAGTCGCCGTCTCCGAATGGCACCGCGCGCTCTTCGAACGCGCCGCCCGGGTACAGCCCCAGCGGCCGGCCGGTGGAGTCGAGCGCTTCGACGCTGCCGTCCTTGCGCAGCAGGAACGGCGCGTTGTGGCCGGCGTTCAGGTAGTTGAGCGTGCGCTTCTCGCCGTCCAAGACGCCGATGAACGCGGTCAGGTAGACGGTCGTCTGGGTATCGCGATCGATCTCGAAGTCCAGGTGGCGCGCCAGCGCCACCAGGTCCGACTCCAGCGGCAGCCGCGCGCGCAGCGTGGCCTGCAGCTTCGCCATCAAGATCGCCGCGCCGACACCCTTGCCCGACACGTCGCCGACCAGGAGAGCGGCCCGGCCGTCGTCGAGCAGGAAATAGTTGTAGAAGTCGCCGCCCACCTCGCGCGCCGGGATCGAAAGACCCTTGGCTTCCGCGAACGGCATCACCAGCCCCTGGCGCGGCAGCATCTCGGCCTGGATGCGCCGGCCCATCTCCAGCTCCTTGCGCAGCCGCTCCTGCTGCAGGAGCTGCTCCTGGTGCGTCTTCAGGTCGCCGGCCATGCGGTTGAACGCCACGCCGAGCCGGCCGATCTCGTCCTTGGAGTGGACCGGCACGCGCGCCGTGAGGTCGCCGTGGGCCAGCTTGGCGACGCCTTCGGTGAGCGTCTCGATGTCGCGCGTTATGCCGCGCGAGAGTGGTCAGATCGCGACCAGGGCCAGGCCGGTGATGCCGAGGCCGTACAGCAGGTTCTTGAACGCGGCGGCGCGGATCTCCTTCAGGCCCTGGCCGAGCGGGCGCGCGATCCCGAGCGTCAGCCCGGTCTCCTGGTCTTTGCGCGTCACGACCATCCAGTCGCCCTGGCGTCGCTCGCCCTTCCCCGGGTCGAGTTTCAGGCCCTTCAGCTCGACCTTGTCCTGGTCGCCCGCATACAGCTTGCCGGCGCCGTCGATCGCGAACGGAATCTCGCCCTTGGAGCGCGGCGTGCGCGCGAACACGCTCGCCATCACCTGCTCTGGCTTCATCTCGGCGCGCACGCTGCCGACGTCGGTGCCGCCGCGCTTGAAGGTGTAGCCGAAGCTCGGCGCGCCGCGTCCGCTCTTCCAGCGCGCGCCGCCGGCGAACGCTTCGCCGACCTCGCGCAACGCCAGCGCCGCCATCTCCGCCGCCAGCCGCTTCGCCTCCTGCTTGTCGGCGTCGAGCTTCGAGGTGGCGAGCTGCGCCGCCCGGGCCGCCTTCTCTGCGATCTGCTCGCCGCGCTCCTGGGCGCGCTTCTGGCGCAACGCGTCGCGTTCCGCGCGCGCCGCCTCGCCTCGCTCCAGCGCGGCGTCGCGCGCTGCGTCTTCCGAGGCGCGCTGCGCCTCCCGCGCCATCTCCGCGCCGAACGCCTTGGCAGCGTCGACGATCGGGCCGTACTTGACGGTCCAATGCTCGGGCAACGGCGGCGCGCCGGCGGTCGGCGGTTCGGGCACGACGACGTCCGTTTGGGGAGGCTCCGGTACCGTGACCGGGGCCGCGGCGGGCGCCGGCGCTTCGGGAGGCTGCGGCATCGCCTTTGGGGCGGGCCCCGGCGGTGGCGGCAGCACCTCCAGCGATTCCACGAGAGGCGCGGCGTCGCCGAGGCGGGTGCGCACGTCGGCCAGCAGCTTGCGCTCCGCGCTGGGATCTCGGTGCCGGGCCTGCCACAGCGTCGCGAACGGCAGCTCGCCCAGGCCCTCGAAGCGGCGGCCCAGGTCGCGCGTCACGCTCTGCAGGCGCGCGTTCAGGTCCGACGCCATCCCGGCCGCCTCGGTCTCGACGGCGCGGCGGTAGGCGCGTTCGCTGCTGACGTACGAATACAGCGTCATGCCGCAGAGCGGCAGCACCGCCAGGACCAGGAAAGCGCGCGCGAAACGGGCACGAAGACTCATCTCAGCAGACTAACACCCGGCGCACCGGCCCCAAGGGCTGGTTGTAAGGGGCTAGCCGCGGTCCTCGTTGACGGCATCACCGACCGAACCGCCCTTCGGCCGAGGTGCCGACTTGAGCCCGAGGGGCTTGCCTCCGCTCCAACGTGCACGCCCCTGGCGCACCAAAGCTAGCGCCCGAACCACGGCCTTGGATTGCGGACCACGGGGCCAGCCAGGGCGAGGGCCACGCATTTCGTCGAGGGTCAAGAACACGTCTCGTTTCTCCCCGGCGAGCAAGCCAAACACGCGATCGAGTCTGGCCTGGTATGCGTCTCTCCGCGCCGCCTTTCGCTTCTTTTTCGTCACGAAATGAAGTCTCTCTCTTCACCGTCAGTAGTCAAGAAAGACTGTGACCTGCTGTAGCCTCTGGGAGGTCATACAGGGAAGATTGGAGGATCGCGATGCGCAGGCGCTTCTTGACGGGAGCCGGGCTGGCGGTATCGGCCGGCGTGCTGGGGCGGCCGCTGGAGCTAGAGGCTCAACAGAGGCCGGCCGGCCCGGACGTGCCGCGCGGGCTGACGTTCGTGACGCTGCGGCGCGACGGGACCGACAGCCTCGGCCTGAAGACGGACCGCGGCATCCTCGACGTCAGAAAGGCCGAGGCGGCCTGGAAGCTCGGCGCGCCCACGACGATCACGGAAGTCATCGCGCGCGGCGGCGGGCGGGCGCTCAGTGCCATGCTCGGCCGCGCCGGGTCCAGCTCCGAGTTCTTGATTCCGGAAGACAAGGCGCCCTTCGGCCCGTGCGTCACGAACCCCGACAAGATCATCTGCGTCGGCCTCAACTATCGGAAGCACGCCGCCGAGACGGGGCAGGCCGTTCCCGAGACGCCGGTGCTCTTCAATAAGTTCAACACCGCGCTGAACGGCCACCGCGGCACGATCGGCGTGTCGCAGATCGCCGCCACCCAGTTCGACTACGAGGTCGAGCTGGTGATCGTGATCGGGAAGACCGCGAAGAACGTCAGCGAGGCGCAGGCGCTCGACCACGTCTTCGGCTACGCGACCGGCAACGACTTCACCGCGCGCGACCTGCAGCGCCGCACCAGCCAGTGGATGCTCGGCAAGGCGCTCGACGGCTCGGCGCCGGTCGGCCCGTACCTGGTGAGCGCCGACCTGGTCCCCGACCCGAACGCGCTGAAGCTGGAGTGCAAGGTCAACGGCGAGGTGCGCCAGTCCTCGAACACCGTGGACATGGTCTTCAACTGCCGCCAGCTCGTCAGCTACATCTCGCGCTACATCACGCTGGCGCCCGGCGACCTGATCTTCACCGGCACGCCCGAAGGCGTGATCTCCGGCTACCCGGCCGACAAGCGTGTCTGGCTGAAGGCCGGCGACAAGGTCCGCTCCACGATCGAGAAGCTCGGCGAGCTGGACTTCACGCTGGCGTGACGGGCGCCTTGCAGCAGGTCCGAGTCTCGGCGCCCTGGCGGGTGGTCTCGGTGAAGACCCTTCCTGGCTGGCGACTGAGCGTCGCCTTCGTGGACGGGACAACAGGAGCCGTCGAGATGAATGCCCTGCTGAACAGCGCAGAAGTTGCTGGAACCGTCTTCGAGCCGCTACGCGAGCCGCTATTCTTCGAACAAGCGCGGGTCGTGCTGGGCGCCGTCGCGTGGCCGAACGGAGCCGACCTGGCGCCGGACGCGATGTACGACGCGATTCGCGCCCGCGGAACCTGGACGCTGAGCTAGGCTCCCAGTCCAACAAATCGAACAGGAGAATCATGCGACTCCGCTCGCTCGCGCTGCTCTTGCTCTCGCAGATGGTCCCGTTCGCCCGCGCGGCCGACGCG
>CAZVOI010000791.1:0-1860 GCA_964628275.1 uncultured Acidobacteriota bacterium
GATCTCCGAGATTCCAGGGGCGGGCCCGGCATTCCTGGCGTCGATGGGCATCTATATCTTCGGCCGCGAGGCGCTCGAGAAGTCGCTCACAGACCCGGGCCTCGTGGACTTCGGCAAGAACGTGATCCCGGAGGCCGTGCCCCGCCTGCGCGTCCACGCGCACGTCCAGCGCGGCTACTGGGAAGACGTCGGGACGATCAAGTCGTACTACCTGGCCAACCTGGCGCTCGCGCAACCGGTCCCGCCTTTCGATTTCTACGACGCCGCGCGGCCCGTCTACACGCACCCGCGGCTTCTGCCGGCGACCAAGGTCGAGTCCTGCACCGTCAAGAACGCGCTCATCTCCGAGGGCTCGATCCTCGTAGGCGCCGAAGTCGAACGCTCGGTGATCGGGATCCGCAGCCGCATCGGCAAGGGCTCGACGATCCGCGACTCCCTGGTGCTCGGCGCCGACTACTACGAGACGCTCGACGAGATCGGGCGCGCTGCGGCGCGCGGCATTCCACCGCTGGGCATCGGCTCCGACAGCGTCATCGAGAAGGCGATCATCGACAAGAACGCGCGGATCGGCTCGGGCGTGCGCATCGTCAACGAGGCGGGGGAGACCGAGAGGGACGGCGACGGCTACTTCATCCGGGAGGGCATCGTGATCGTCCCCAAGAACAGCGTTATCCCCGATGGCCGCGTGATCTGAGACCCCCGGCAGGCGCTTTCCGAAGGACGCGCGCTTCGTCCCTGTGCGCTGCGGCTCGTCCCTGTGCCGGCGCGCTTCGCCTCAGAGCACTCGCCTCGACCCCTGCCTCGGCGCTAGCCTCGCCAAGACGGGGCGAGTTGAAGGAGGTCTGCATGTCGAGAGCGAGTCGCGCACGGCTGTTCCAGTTCACGTTGGCCCTGGTCGCGCTGTCAAGAGCGGCCGGCGCCGGACCGGGGGACAAGATACCCATCACGACAGCTTCCGAGGAGGCGCGCAAGCTTTACCTGCAAGGCCGCGACCTTTCGGAGAAACTGCGCGCGACCGACGGGCGCAGGTACTTCGAGCAGGCCATCCGGAAGGACAAGGACTTCGCGCTGGCCTATCTCGGCCTCGCCAACACGGCCGGAACCGCGAAGGAGTTCTTCGACGCCGCCTCACGTGGCGCGGCCCTCGCCGATCGCGTCTCGCCCGGCGAGCGCGCGATGCTGCTCGCGACCGACGCGACCGCCAAGGGCGATGTGGCTGGTCAGGAACGCCAGCTGACCGAGCTCGTGAAGGCTTTCCCCGGCGACGAGCGCGCCCAGACGCTCCTCGGCACGTACTACTTCGGCCGGCAGAACTACGCCAAGGCGATCGAGCACTACACCAGGGCCACCACGATCAACCCCGGCTTCTCCCAACCCTACAACCAGCTCGGCTACGCGAACCGCTTCCTCGTCAAGTACCCTGAGGCCGAGAGCGCGTTCAAGAAGTACATCGAGCTGATCCCGGACGACCCGAACCCGTACGACTCCTACGCCGAACTGCTGATGAAGATGGGTCGCTTCGACGAGTCGATCCGAAACTACGAGAGGGCCCTTACGATCGATTCTCATTTCGTCGCCTCGCTGATCGGCATCGCCAACGACCAGATCTTCCAGGGCAAGACCGACGCCGCGCGGGCGACGCTGGCCAGGCTCGACGCTGTGGCCCGCAACTCCGGAGAAAAGCGTCTCGCCCGGCTGTGGACCGCCAACTCCTACCTCCACGAGGCGGCGCCTGAGCAAGCGCTCGCCGAGATCCAGAAGATGGCAGCACTCGCGGAAGCGGAACACGACCTCGCGGCCCAGGCCGGTGACCTGAACCTGATGGGTGACATCCTGCGCGACGCCGGCCGCCTGGAAGAA
>CAZVOI010000792.1:0-4980 GCA_964628275.1 uncultured Acidobacteriota bacterium
GAGGGTGGCGCCCGCCTGCGCGACCTGGCGAGCAAGAACGGCACGTTTCGCAACGAGGCCCGGGTTCGGGACAGCGTGGACCTCGCAGACGCTGACGAGATCCGGATCGGCACCGTGCGCGTACGCCTTCGGGCCGCGCCACGCGAGTCAACCCTCACCGGAGCGTAGGTGATTCAAGGGCGGTTCGCCATTCAACCCGCATCGTCGCGGGCGGCAATCGCGGATCTTTGGCCCCCCCGATCGCACCTCTGCACGCTCGGTCGCCCCGCCCGGGGGCCCGCCGTACTGGAAGAGCCGGGTGCTCCTGCGACAGGCACTCGGTGACGACAGCGATGGCGGAGACCACGGCAGCACGGGCGACGAAGCGGCGTAGGAGGCGGAAACGAAGACGCGGGTTGCACCTCGGCGGCGGAGCCTCGCGCACAGCGGGCGTTTGGTCCGTCCGCAGCCCCTCCGAGGCCCCGTCAGGCGCGCCCGTCTGCTCCTGGAGTGCGCCGGCCGGACGCCCACCCCCGCTCCGCGGCCGCGCGAATGGACTGCAAATCCCGCTCGTTTCGCTTACGCTCTGGATCACCAAAAAGCGTTGTAACCGGCCTTCTCGACCCGACGTCGTCCGGCCTTCTAACCGCAGTCCTATACTCGACGCGACGAAACCCAATCGAGGTCAGTGATCATGGTCGATAGCGCTGCTTGCCCGTCGTGTGGGCAAGCCCTTGCCGAGCCGGCGACGGTGTGCCAGCACTGCGCGACGCAGTGGAAGGCGCTCTCCGCGTTTCCGACCGAGATGGGTGGGCCAAAAGAGCGCTCGCCGGGAGGCCCCGCCACCACCGTCCCTGAAATCGAGGGGTACCGCATGGTCCGCATGCTGGGCCAGGGCGGTATGGGTGTCGTCTATCTGGCCGAGGACACCACCCTCAATCGGCGCGTGGCCATCAAGGTGATGACGGCGAGGCTCGCCGCGGACCCGTCAGCGCGTGCCTTCTTTCTTCGCGAAGCCCGAGCGATGGCCACGGTGGAGCACCCTCATGTGGTGCGGATCTACTCGTTCGGGGAGCGCTCAGGCGTCGCTTACCTCGTGATGGAGTACGTCGAGGGTGAGAGCCTGGCCGAGCGAATCCGCAGACTGGGGAAGCTTCCCATTGAAGAGGCCATGCTCATCGCCTTTCAGGTGACCGAAGCGTTGGAGACCGCCTGGGGCAAGGGGATCGTCCACCGCGACGTCAAGCCGGCCAACGTGTTGATCGATACGCGCGGCCGTGCGCATGTCGGCGATTTCGGCCTGGCGAAGCCGGTCGCCGCCTCGGAAGACACGTCGCTCACCCGGGAGGGTCTGATCGTCGGAACCCCCGACTATCTCTCGCCCGAGCAAGCACGTGGAGAAAAGGTGGACTTCCGGAGCGATATCTACTCGTTGGGGGTCGTGCTCTACGAGATGCTCGGAGGAGTCCCTCCGTTTGGTGGCGCCACCCCGATAGCGATTGTTGCGCATCATCTCCACACCCCTCCTCCTCCTCTTCGAGAGAGGCGTCCTGATGCGCCCGCGCACTTGTCGCGGCTCGTTGAGCAAATGATGGACAAGGACCGCGAGCGCCGGCCCGCGTCCTACGCCGAGCTGCGCCGAATGATCGATGAGTGGTCGGGGCCTTTGACCCTCTGGACCTCCGGGTCTCCTTTCCGCGGCCTCGCCGCCTTCGAGTTCGAGCACGCCGCGATCTTCTTCGGTCGCGCACAGGCCGTGGGGGAGGTGGTGAACGCGCTTCGGGACCAGGCGGCGGCCGGTCGCGCGTTCGTGCTCGTGCTCGGGATGAGCGGCAGCGGCAAGTCGTCCCTGGTCCGGGCGGGTGTGGTACCGAGTCTGGTCCAGCAAGGCGCCATCCCTGAGGTCTCTCTCTGGCGGCGCGCCGTGCTCCGGCCCGCCGAGGCCGCGGGCGATGTGTTCGATGGCCTGGCCGCAGCGTTGATGCGAAGCGAGGCGCTGCCCGAGCTTCTGGCAGACGGTAGCACCGTGTTGGAGGTGGGACGCCTCCTGCGCCAGAACCCCAAGGGCGCGGCACTGCTGGTCCGAGGCGCCTTGAGCCAGATTGCGGCGGAGAAGAAAAGAGCCGAGGGGCGAACGGACCAGCCCGATGTCCGGCTCATTGTGACCATCGACCAGATGGAGGAGTTATTCACCCTCGAGCGCAGCTCGGCCGAGGAACGTCGTGGTTTCATCGACGCTCTCTCCTCTTTGGCCCGCGGCGGCCGCGCCTTTGTGGTGGCCACACTTCGCAGCGATTTTTTCGGCCGTTGCGAAGAGCTGCCGGAGTTGATGGCCTTGAAACAAGGGGCCGGTCAATACCACCTCCAGCCCCCGTCCCTGGCCGAGGTCGCGCAGATGATCCGCCTTCCCGCGCGGGCGGCGAATCTCCGCTTCGAGCAGGATAAGGTCACCCAAGCGGGACTCGACGAGGTGCTCCGCGACGCTGCCCTCGATCAGGTCGGACACCTCCCTCTGCTCGAGTTTGCTCTCGAGGAGCTGTACCGGCAGCGGACGCCCGAAGGGCTGCTCACCCACGCGGCCTACGCGAGCATGGGGGGTGTTGAAGGCGCCCTCATCAGGCGCGCAGAGGAGGTGTTCGCCTCGCTCGCACCCGCGCAGCAGGCAGCGTGGCCCGAGGTCTTCAGCGCCCTGGTGCGCATCGGTGTGGGGGATGAGGAGACCTTCAACCGCAGGTATGCAGCACTCGACGCATTCGGAACACCGGAGAGCGGTGTGCTGGTTGACGCGTTCGTGGCGTCGCGGCTCTTCGTCGCCGACCGAGGGGATGACGGCGGCGCCGTCGTGTCGATCGCGCACGAGGCCCTGCTGCGTTCCTGGCCGCGGCTTCGTGAGTGGCTCGACGACAACCGCGAGTTGCTGCGGGTGCGCGGACGTCTCAGTGCGTCGGCCGGCCTATGGGTCGAGAAGGGCCGGTCACGAGACCTGCTCCTCGCGGAAGGCAGACCCGTGGAGGAGGCCTTGCCACTCCTCGGCATGCGAGGTCTCGATCTCTCGGCGGACGAACGCGAGTTCCTCGCGGCCTCGGAGGCCCGTGCCCAGCGGCGCCTTAAGGCCCGCCGGCTCATGAACGTGACCAGCGTCGCCCTCCTCATTGGAGCGGCGGCGCTGATGACGGTCTACCTGTGGAAGATCATTCCGACTTTGGCGGCCGCGGCGCAGGGCCTCGGCCAGGAGTTGCCGCTCTTCACGAGACTCACGATGATGGCCTCCAACTGGTTTGTGTGGCTCTCTCCTCTACTGCTGCTTGTAGCGGCGCTACTGTATCGCTTCCGAAAGCGCGTCCAAGTGCCGGAGTTCATCAGCTCGGGAATGGCGCTGGCGGTCGCCACCGGCGTGGGGTTGTTCGGGATCCAACTCGGTTTTGTCGCCGTGCTCGTTCAGGTCGTCCTGTATGTCCCCTGGTTGATCAACGGCTCGCAGACCGCGCAGATAAACCGCGCCGCCTATGGGCTGCTGCAGGGTGATCCGGCGAGCGCAGTGCAGCGACTTAGCCTTCGGCACCCGTCGTGGTCGGCCGGGGAGTACTCCGCGTTCCTGCTGGGAGAGGCCCATCTAGCCCTCGGTGACGACGACCGCGCGCGCGACTTCTACAAGGAGGCCTTGGTCCGGACGCGAGCCCTCAGCTCCTCCTCGAAGGCGCCGGAGCGGGCGCTGGTCCAGGAACTGGTCTCGTTGCTGTTTGGCGGTCCGATTCCAAGTTACAGGCGCCAGAACGCGCCGGAGCGGACTCCGGAGCGGGCGCTGGTCCAGGAACTGGCTCCCAAGCGACTCTCGATCCTCGAGGCCGAGCTGCCCCGGCTCGGGATCCGAGTCCTCGATGCCCCTGGAGGGGCGCTTGTCGCAGGGGTGAGCCGCGGGGGTCCCGCTTTCCGATCAGGTGTGCGGCAAGGGGACGTGATTCGCAGCATCGATGGCGTTTCCGTGCCGGATCGGTCGGGCCTCGTGGCCGAGCTGCGTCGCCGGAGCGTCGGACAAGACGTCAGGCTCGAGGTGTCGCGAGCGGGCCGCCCTCTTGGGTTCGCCGTGCAGCTCGGCAAAGCTGCAGAGTTGTTCGCGAAGGGCTGCGATTTGGGATACATGGAAGATTGCGCCAGCCTGGGGACGGTGTACGAGCGTGGCGAAGGTGTTTCGGTGGATATCCCTCGCGCCGCCGACCTATACCGCCGGGCGTGCGAGGGGAGGGAGCCGTTGGGCTGCGTGAGCCTCGGCCTGATGCACGAGCGTGGCGTTGGCGTGGCCGTGGACCTTGTGCGTGCGGCGGCGCTCTACGAGCAGAGCTGCGTCAAAGGCGACGTCTGGGGCTGCAACAACCTCGGCGTGCTCCGGGCCAAGGGCACCGGTGTGGCGGAGAGCGAAACGGGCGCCGCCGAGCTGTTCTCGCGGGTCTGTGAAGCCGGTCTGCCCGAGGCCTGCGCCAATCAGCAGCTCTTGACCGACAAGACCTTCCGCGACGGGCGAGGCCGGTTGGTCGGGCCGTCCCTGGTGGCGTCCGCTCGACCGTACACTCGGTAGTGAGGGTTACTCACGATCGTTGCCAGCGTTCGCCTTGGACCTTGCTTCCATGACCCTTCTCGCGGATCTGAAATTCGGCGTGCGGATGCTGTTGAAGAGTCCGGCATTCACCCTGGCGGCGGTATCCGCGATCGGGCTCGGAATCGGCGTGAACAGCATGATGTTCACGATCTACAACGCCGCGCTCTTCAAGAGCGTAGGTAATTCAAGGGCGGTTCGCCATTCAACCCGCATCGTCGCGGGCGGCAATCCCGGATCTTTGGCCCCCGCGATCGCACCTCTGCACACTCGGTCGCCCCGCCCGGGGAGTGCTCCGTAGCGCCCACCGCGCGCAGCGCGCAGACCGCACCGCCCCGTGGTTTCCCCACGCACTCGCCCTCGCTGCTACGCCACCTCGTCTGCCCCGCTGCCGCGCCCTCCACCGCCCT
>CAZVOI010000793.1:0-11621 GCA_964628275.1 uncultured Acidobacteriota bacterium
CCGAGCACCAGGCTCTCGGTCAGGAGTTGCCGGACCAGCCGGCCTCGGCTCGCGCCGAGCGCCGAGCGCACCGCCAATTCGCGTTGCCGCGCGACGCCGCGCGAGAGCAGCAAGTTCGCGACGTTGGCGCAGCAGATCAGCAGCACGAACCCGACGCCTCCGGCCAGGACCAGGAGCGCCGGACGCACGCGTTCGGTGATGCCGTCGAGCAGAACGTCCGCGCGCACCTCCACCGGCCCGCCTTTGCCGAAGATCGTCTCGGCCAGCGGCGGCCGGACGACGCCGCGGGCAGCGGCGGTGCCTTCGGCGGAGGCCTGGGCCGGCGTAACGCCGGGCCGGAGCCGGCCCAGCGCCGAGACGACCGCGATCGACTGCCGCCCCGGGTCGCTGGAGCCGCGCGGGACGTCGTACGGCGTCCACAGGCGCGCGTCCCGAGATGGAAAATAGAAGTCGGCTGGCGCGACCCCGACGATCGTGCGCGGTTGGCCGTCGAGCGTGAGCGAGCGGCCGATCGCGGAAGCGTCTCCGCCGAAACGCTCGCGCCAGAAGCCATCCGACAGCACCACCACGAGTTCCGCGCCGGGGGCGGCGTCACCTGACTGGAGCAGCCGGCCGAGGGCGGGTCGTGCGCCCAAGAGCGTGAACAGAGCGGGTGACACCGCGGTGCCCGCGATGCGTGCCGTTTCGCCGCCGCTCGTGTCGAGATGGGTGCTTCCGCGGTAGGCCGCCAGGCCGTCGAGCGTGCGCCTTCCGTCGTTCCAGGCATGGAAGGTGAGGTTGCTGAGCAGTGTTCGCACCGGCGCGTTCGCGCCGGGGTGGTGCTCGAAGACCCGGACCAGCCGGTCCGGCTCGGCGTACGGCAGCGGTCGCAGCAGCACGCCGTAGCTGACCGAGAAGAGCGCCGTGTTGGCGCCGATGCCCAGCGCCAGGGACAAGAGCGCGGCGATCGTGAAGCCTCTCTGCCTCGAGAGCGACCGCAGCGCCTGGTGAACGTCAGCGCGAAAGCCGTCCATGCTCGATCTCCCTGCGGTTCTACCCCCACCGCCAGGAATGATTCTGGACGAAGACGAGCCCTTACGGGTTGGCGGGGAGTTGGCTCCGCGTTCGGGTGGACCTCCTCGCCGAGGTCATCCGCGTGCGCCGAGGGAACGAGGAGTCACGACGACGGGGATCGGCAGGGGAACCGGCGGCGCCGGCAAGAGCCAACCGTGAGCCGGCGACAGCCGCTCTTCAGGCAAGCGGCCGAAGCCGAGAGAGACACGAAGGGCGGCGAAAATCCGCATCAAAGTATTCATTTTGATTTCCAATGGGCCCGGCGCAGGGAAGAAACAGGTCGAAAGGCCATTTACGCAGATCGTCGGCAGAAACGGCGCCTCGGATCTGGGTGCCCGCGCGAGGTCGGAAACGATTGTAACAGCGTATGACGCTCGGGAGCGTTGACGGTTCTCGCGGGGAGCCGTAACTTGTGCGCGTGAGGCTGCATGGCTGCTGTCGTGCTTGTTGTTGTCGCGACGAGCGACGACCCTGCACGCCTCGCGTCCTGAGCTAAGCCGCACTTTCCCGACAGCTCGAGCCCGCGCCGGCGCCGCCGGAGCGGGCTTCTTCGGCTCCTCCCCGGCACGACGCGCCCCGAGCGTCCTTTCGATGTGGAGGATTCCGATGTCCGTCGCCAACGAATTCCTGAAAGCCAACGCTGGTTACGCCGCAACGTTCACCAAGGGCCAGCTCCCGCTGCCTCCCGCCCGCAAGGTCGCGGTTGTCGCATGCATGGACGCGCGTCTCGACCCCGCGAAGGCGCTTGGCCTAGAGGAGGGCGACGCCCACGTGATCCGCAACGCCGGCGGGCGCGCCCACGACGCGCTTCGGTCGCTGATCATCTCGCAGCAGCTGCTGGGCACGCGCGAGATCGTGGTCGTGCACCACACCGATTGCGGCATGCTGACGTTCAGCGACGCGCAGCTCCGCCAGCAGGTCAGGGAGAAACTCGGCCAGGACACCGACATCGCGTTTCACTCGTTCCCCGACCTCGATGCGAGCGTGCGCGACGACGTGGCGGCGATCCGCGACTCGAAGCTGCTGCTCGAAGGCGTGCCGGTGCGCGGATTCGTCTACGACGTCAAGGACGGCCGGCTGCGAGAGGTCGCCTGAGCCGGAGCGGGGCCGCCCGCGTCGAGCCGTAGCGTGCTTCGCTCGCACCGTCGTCAGTAAGGAGGGACTGCTGCTGGTGTCGATCGGGGTCGCGATCGGCGTCGCCGGCGATTTCGGCGTCCCTGGCGGCGAGCTTGCCCTTGACGCGGGCCCCCTCGCTGATGCGAACCCGGCCGGTGGCCCGGATCTCGCCGTCGAACTCGCCGGCGATCGTCACGTGCTCGGCCTCCATCAGGCCTGTCAGGGTCGAGCCGGCTGCGACTGCTGTCTCCATGTTCAGTCTCACCTCGTTCTGCTTCCCTGACCGAATGGCAATTCGCGTGCGGGCCCGACTCGAGTGTCCCTCAACGAGATCCAGGATCCGATGTCTGGATTTGCGACGCACGACGTCCAGGATGCGGACGCGCCCCCGAGGCTCAAGCCGCGCGACCGACCACCACCGTGTGCGGTCCGGTCGGCACCGAATGCCCAGCGATGTCGGTGAAGCCGGCGGCGCGGTACATCGCGTCGAGATCATCGAGGGTGTAGGCGTCGCCGGCTTCCGTGGTCGCGAGCATCGTCAAGCTGAAGGACGCCGCCATCGGCGGCGACACCCGGTCCGGGTTCGGCACGAACTCCAGGGCCGCGACGCGACCCCCGGGCTTGAGGGAGGCGTGCACCTTCTTCAATAGAGAGATGCACGTCGGTGGATCGAAGTGGTGGAGGAAGTTCGTGAGCAGGGCGATGTCGTGCGGCCCGCCATACTCGATCTCGAACGCGCTGCCGGCCCGCGTCTCGTAGCGGTCCCGCACGCCCGCCTTCCTGGCGTTGGCCACCGCGACCTCGAGCACCGCGGCCCAGTCGACGGCGACGATGCGGGCCTGGGGATTCTGTTTCGCCACCTCGATGCCGAAGAGCCCGTGGCCGGCAGCGATGTCCAGAACCGACACGGGACCTTGCATTCCATCCAGCGCGATCGAACCGAGCGGCGCCGCCATCGGCGCCATCATCGGCGCCATGCTGTGGGCGAACTCGATCCAGGCCGGATTGTTCGGTTCCACCGAGCCCAGGCCGGGAAGCACCGTGCGTCCGGTGCGGACGATCTCGGCGAGGCGATCGAACGGCTCCTGAACCATCGGATCGCCCAGAAATCGCGCGGTCGAGGCAACGCATGCCGGTGAGCGCGGGTCCAGGAACATCGCGCTGCTCGCGGTCTGGCTGTACCTGCCGTCCGACTTGTTCAGCAGCCCGATGATCGTCATGAAGTCGCAGAGGATGCGCGTCCCGCGCTCGGAGGCCGAGCAGCGACGTGCGATCGACGCGGCGTCGCCGAGTCCTTCACCGATGGCTCGGAACAGATCCAGCTCGATGGCCGCGCGCAGCGCCGCGGTGCGCTGATAAGCGAACAGCGTGTCGAAAACCAGCGCCGGAGAAGCGGCCCCAGCGGTGTTGGGCGTGGATGACATGACTCGCCTCCTGGATCCGGAGCCCGGTGTGGAGCTCACGGCGAAACCGGGACTTTAGTTCACTTCCGCGCGCGCGTCCCGCGTCGCGCGAGCGTGAGCGTAGTATCTCGATCCAGTCCTTCGATGGCTTCGAAACTCGTTCTGACTCACGCGGGGCGGCGCGAGGACCGGTCGCTCGGGCCCGCAGGTCAAGGTGGGCCGAGCTGGTCTTCGAGACGACACCGGCTGAGCGCACGGGCCTGTTCCTGTGGGACGCCGAGGCGGCGCGGCTGGTGCCCAAGCGATCGCGGGCTCGCGACGGCGCCCAGACCGGTGAGATGCACGTGTCCGAGAGCCTGGTGCAGCAGGCGTTTGCCTCGAAGATGACGGTGCAGATGGATCCGCAGAGCTCGCCGAGCGCGTCGATGAACCGGCTGGGGCTCCGCTCGGCGATCGCGGTTCCGCTGCTGGACGAGTCCAAGGCGGTGGGCGTGATCTACGCCGACACCTCGCTGCGCAGCGGCGCCTTCGACGCCTTCGGCGTGTCGCTGCTGTCGGCGCTGGCCAATCACGCCGCGATCGCGCTCGAGCAGTCGCGGCTCTTGCGCCGGATCCGGCGCGAGGAGTTCCAGCGCGCCAAGCTGGAGCGCTTCCTGGCGCGCGGCGTGGTAGACCGGATCCTCGCCACCGGAGAGAGCTCGCCGGGCATCAGCATGCAGGCCGAGGAGGCCGAGGTCACGGTGCTGTTCTGCGACATGGCGGGTTTCACCGAAAGGAGCGAGGGCCTGGCGCCGCACGACGTGCTGACGCTGCTGAACCGGTACTTCGGCCAGATGACCGAGGTGATCCTCGCGCACGAGGGCACGCTCGACAAGTACATCGGCGACTGCATCATGGCCGTCTTCGGCGCGCCCCAGGCGCAGCCCGACCACGCGCGCCGCGGAGCCCGCGCCGCCCTCGGCATGCGCGACGCGATCCAGAGGGTGAACGCCGACGTCTCGCCCGACAAGAAGGTCGAGTTCCGGATCGGGATCCACTCCGGGCGCGTGATCGCCGGCGACGTCGGCCACGTGACGCGCCGTGACTGGACGGTGCTCGGCTCGACGGTCAACCTTGCCTCGCGGATGGAATCGTCGGTCGCGCAGAGGAACCAGATCGTCCTGACGGGCGAGACCCGCGCCCTGCTCGGCGCCGAGTTCGAGCCGCGCCCGATCGTCGTGACCAAACCTCCCAAGGGCATCACACGTCATTTCGAGGCCTTCGAGCTGGTCGCCCAGCAGTTCGAATGGGACTGGAGCCGGCGCACCCGTAGCCAGCCCCACTGATCGCGCGGCTGCGAGACCAGGCCGAAGACCCGCCTGTCGGAGACCGCGGAAATTGACGGTCGCCGTAGCAGGAGCGTAAGGTCCGTCGAGTTCACGCAGAATCAGGGCCGGAGGGTCATCTTCTTGAGCTGGCGCCAGTGGTTCGGGAGAGGCGCGGGTCCGGTCACACCCGCGCCGTCCGCGTCCGAGCGGCCGCCGGGAACGCCACCTCTCGCCGCCGGCGGGACGTCCGCAACGACTCCGGGCACACCAGCGCGGATCGGACGCTACGAGGTCGTCCGCAAGATCGGCCAGGGCGGCATGGGCGTCGTCTACGCGGCGCGCGACGAGCGGCTGCGCCGCACCGTCGCCATCAAGATGATCTCCGCCACCGACTCCAGCGCGCGCCTGCGATTCCAGCGCGAAGCCCATATCGCGGCTAGCGTCAGCCACCCGTCGATCTGCCAGATCTTCGACACCGGTGACGAGGAGGGCACCGTCTACATCGCGATGGAGCTGCTCGAGGGCGAGCCCTTGAGCGACCGCCTGCGCCGCGGCCCGATCAAGGTCGACGAAGCGATCCCGATCGGCGTCGGGATCCTGCGCGCCCTGCAGGCGCTTCACGACGGGCAGGTCGTCCACCGCGACCTCAAGCCTTCGAACGCCTTCCTCACCCCACACGGGGTCAAGCTGCTGGACTTCGGCCTGGCCCGCCCCTCGCTGGCGGGCACGGAGAGCGGCGAGAACCTCACCCAGACGGGAACGCTGCTCGGGACGCCGCGCTACATGTCGCCGGAGCAGGCCCGCGGCCAGGCCGCCGACTTCCGTTCCGACCTGTTCTCGTTCGGCGCCATCCTCTTCGAGATGCTGGCAGGCCGCCCGGCCTTCGGCGGCGCGAGCGTCGTCGAGATCCTGTACGCGACGCTTCACGAGCAGCCGCCGGCCTTGGCCGGAGGTGCTGCCGTGATTGCCGCGGACCGCGTGATCCGGCGAGCGCTGCAGAAGGATCCGGCAGCGCGCCCCGCGAGCGCCGCCGAGATGGCCCGCGACCTGGAGGCAGCCGCCCAGTCGCCGGCGGCGGGCACGGTCACCGCCAGGCCGCTGGTCCGCCTGATCGTGCTGCCGTTCCGGATCCTGCGCCCCGACCCCGAGACCGATTTTCTCGCGACGAGCCTGGTGGAAGCGCTGGCGGCGTCTCTGGTGGGCCAGGAGTCGCTGCTGGTCCGCTCGAGCATCGGCGCGCAGCGCTTCGTCGGCGAGACGCTCGACCTGAAGCGGATCGCGGCGGAGGCCGACGTGGACCGGGTGCTCACCGGCACGATCCTGCGCGCGGGCGACGCGATCCGCGTCAGCACCCAGCTCGTCGAAGCGCCCGCGGGCACGCTGGTCTGGTCCCACACCGCGCAGGCGCCGGTGGGCGACGTGTTCGCGCTGCAGGACGACCTGGCGCAGCGCATCCTCGAATCGCTTCCGCTCGCGCAAAGCGCCACCACGCGGCAGGAACGGCCACGATCGCCGCACGCCTACGAGCTGTACCTCCGCGCCACGCGGCTGTCGAAGCTCCCGGAGCTGCGCGAGGCCCGCGAGCTCTACCTGCAGTGCCTGGCGGAGGACCCAGGCTTTGCACCCGCCTGGGCGCGCGTCGGCCGTTGCCATCGCCTGATCGGCAAGCACGGGGAAGACCCCGCCGCCAACCTGGCACGCGCTGAAGAGGCATTCCGGCGCGCCCTGGAGCTGAGCCCCGATCTCGCCCTGGCCCACAAGCTCTTCGCCGACTTCGAGGCCGACAACGGCAAGAGCCGCCAGGCGATGAGCCGCCTGCTGCGGCTCGCCGGGCGGAACCGCAACGACAGCGAGCTGTTCTCGGGCTTGGTGCTCGCCTGTCGCTACGCGGGCCTCCACGAGGCATCGCTGGCGGCCCACCTCGAAGCGCGACGCCTCGACCCACGCGCCGCCACCAGCATCCTGTTCACGCACCTCGGCGCGGCGGAGTACGAGCAGGCGCTCAGCGGTCTCGACGAAACCTATGCGTTGCCTGCTCGCTTCCACGCGCTCTGCCTCTCGGGGCGCGTGGCCGAGGCGCGGGAGCAAGCTCTCCGGTTCAAGGCCGGACCCACCGAACATATTTCGGTCGCGTTGGCCATCTTCAGCGACCTTCTCCAAAGCTTCGCGGCAGAGCGGTACGACGATTTCATGCAGGCTCTGGAGCGCGGGTTCGGCCAGCACCCGGATCCGGAGGCGCGCTACCTCATGGCCTTGCACCTGGCGCGCCGAGGCCGGCCGCAGCGCGCCCTGACCGAACTTCGTGGCTGCCTCGACGCCGGTTTTGTGTTGCCCAAGGCTTTGGCCCGCGATCCGGGCTTCAGCGGCCTGGCGGGCGATCCAGCGTTCGAGGATCTCCTGCTGGCGGCCGAAGCGGAGCGCCAGGAGAGCGCCCAGGTTTTCCGCGAGGCCGGAGGGCCCACGCTCCTGGGCGTTCTGCTGGCTCCGGCCTAACCTAACGCGGCCTCAGCCCGGCCGGTGGCCCGCCGCCTCGCCGACCCGCACCAGTTCCTCGGCGATCTCGCGCTCGCTGCGCCGGCGCTGCGGCGCCGCCTCGAGGCCCAGCACCACCGCGAGCGACCGGAACAGCGGCGGCGGCGCCACGTTCTCGAGGTACTCGAGCGCCGTGCCGCTCAAGCGGTTCTTCGAGCGCAACGCCCACAGGGCCACTTGGACCGGCCGCCGCTCGAAGCTGCACGAGAGCAGGTGGAACACGAGCCCCAGCCGGCGTTCGCCGTCCTCGCCGTGCGGATCGAGGCCGGCGGGCCATCCCTCCAGCTCGCGCTGGGCGGCGGCCAGGAGCGGCTCGCGATCCACGGCGAGGCTGGGCTGCTGCTCGCGCAGCCGGTCGAGCGCCGTGGCGCACTCGCGCCGTACGTCGAACGACTCGTCTCCGAGACCGAGCACGAGCCCATGCACAGCCCGCGGGTCGGCGCAGCCCTTCAGCACCTGGGGCAAGCGCCGCCGCACCATCGCGGGCTGCTCCGGATCGACCAGCGCGTCCACAAGCTGTCCCAAGGCACGTGGCGTCACGCTGCGGAGCGCCCGAATCGCGTCGGCCGAGGTCTGCTCCCCAGCCAACAGCGGGATCACGAACGGCACCAGCCTCAGGTCGAGGTTGCGCTGGGCCTGCAGCGCCACCCGGGCGCGCATCGAATCGCCCGAGGCAAGAGCGGATACCGCCTCGACGATCGGATCCGCGGGCGCGGTCGCTCGGGCTGCGAGCGCCTGCTGCAGGCCCGCGGTAGTGCCGAGGCGCGTCAGGGTCAGCAGCGTGCTGGCGTCCTTCGCCTCTCCCATCTCGAGGTGGATCGCGCCGGCCCGCAGGCTCTCGGCCAGCGCCGCCACGTAACCAGCCTCGAGGCGCCGGCACAGGTGCAGGGAAGCCACGGCGAGCGCGACGGACGCGGCGAAGAGGACGGACATGGCGTACGACGGCGCCACGCTCACGATCGCGAGGGCCACCGTCCCACCCAGCACGGCGCCGAGCTTGTCGCAGCCCACGTCCACCAGGGATTTCGCGGCGCGCTTCTCGGCCTCGCGCAGCGGTGTGTAGAGCAGTTCGTAGGCGGAGCGGAAGAGCGAGTTGTGCAGGACGGCCTCGACCCCCCGGGCGAACACCGCGGCGGCCAGTCCGGGCGATAGCAGCCCGACGACGCCGCCGACCAGGACCGACGCCGGCTGCATCGCGGCCGTCCCGGCCAGCCCGAATCTCCGCAGGAAGTGGCGGGCCAGCAGCCCCTGAGCGGCGACGCCCAGCAGCCCGACCCCGGTGTGATAGAGCGCGAAGAACGACATCAGCTGCGGGCCTTTGGCGCCGCCGGCGGCAGCGCCCGCGCTCAGCGTGTAGTCGAGCATCGCCTCGCAGGCGGCGCCTGCGGCGACCAGCAACGCGAGGCCGCGCAGGTACGGCGCGCCGGCGAAGACCGCCAGTCCTGCCCCCGCCTCGACCCGGGTCGGGGCGGGAGGCTCCGCCGGCGCGACGCCTCGCACGAGCCCCGCTCCGACGGTATGAAGCAGCGCGAGCAGCGCGAGCATCTCGGGAACCGGCACCAGCCGCGCGGCCGCGAGGGCGAGGACGCCGCCGGCGAGGCCTCCGACGGCGGCGCCCGTGCCGATCGCGCCGATCGCCCGCTTGGCGGCGCGGGGATCGAAAGCCTCGTTGACGACCGACCAGAAGCCCGAGACGAGCGACCCGCCGAGCAGCGCGAAGTGGAAGAAGAGCGCGATCGCGACGGCCCGCGGCGCGGTCCTCGCCAGCGCCCACTCGCCGCATAGCAGGCAGGCGCTCGCGAGCAGCGCCCGCGGCATCAGCCGCGACGGGCCGTGCCGCGCGAGCAGCCGCGAGAACACGAACGCGACGGCGACGGTCGCCAGCGACGCACCGACCATCGCGGCCGGCAGCCGCCGGACATCGAAGCTGGACAGGAACAGCGCGTCGCGCGTGGCCTTGCCCGCCACCTGCCAGGCGACCAGGACGCCGACCCCCCAGGCCGCGAAGAGCACGGCCTTGCGGTCGACGCCTGTCAGTGCTTCGCTGGAGCCCTGGAGCATCGGGCGGTGCTACTTTCGGGCTCGCTCGTCCAGCACCTCGTAGATTCGGACAACGGCGCGCGGGTCGACACCCGGCCCCTGGATCTGCGGAAGGAACTGCTTGTGGGAGGTCAGGTCCACGCGCTTGGCGGCCTCTTCCGCGGGGACTTTCTGATGCTTGAGAGCGCTCACCTGGCTCCAGAGATCCCTCAGATAGGCTTGGAAATAGTCGATCCGCTGCTTCCCCGTGTAGACCTCGCCGTGGCCGGGGATCACCGTCTCGAAATCGAGCTTCTTGAGCTCCTCGAGCGTCGCGATCCATTCGTCGACATACCCGTCGCCCATGTAGGAGAGCCCGGCGGTGAGCAGGTCGCCGGTGCATACGACACGCTCCCTGGGCAGGTACACCACGACGTCGCCCGCCGTGTGCGCGCGGCCGAAGAAGAGCAGCTGAATCTCGCGGCCGCCGCGGAACAGTGTCATCCTGGTCTTGAGGGTCACGTTGGGGGCGGTGGGTTTGATCTCGGCCAGCGCGACACGATAGCTCTCGGCGATCTCGAGCCGGTCCTGCAGCCCCTGTTTCTTGGCCGGATCGCTCTCCCCGGCGACCTGTTTTTGCAGGTCCTCGATCTGTGCCGGAACCCCGCCCGTGAACGACTTGTAGGTCCACTCGTTCAGCACGTCGCCGAGCAGCTTCTCGCGCGTGAACTCGTGGCCGAGAATCAGCACGTCGTCGGGGAAGATCTGGTTCCCGTGCGCATGATCGAAGTGGTAGTGCGTGTTGACCACGTAGCGCACCGGCTTGTCGGTGATGCCCCCGAGCTCCTGGAGCAGCACCCGCGCCGCGGCCGGCGTGATGTGGGAGTCGACGATCATCACCTCCTTGTCATTGATGATGATGGCGGCGTTGGCCCCCACGTTCATCGTGCCCGTGCCGATGGCGCTGTAGATCGTGTCCGTCACCTTGTGGAACCGATGGGCGGCTACCTTGGGCGGTCGGGCCGTTTGAGCGGCCACGGCCACCGCCTCCAGGACGCAGACAGAGAGAAGAAGTGAGACGAAGCGTTTCATGCGGCCTCCTTGAGGATTCGCGCTCGCGCGGGCGAGAGGATCTCGTAGGGACCCAGCTGGGCTCCGGCGGAAAGCGTCACGCTGTTGTCGCTTGGGCGCGCATGATACTACGCGCGCCGCGGCCAGCTCCGGACTCGCCCCTGAAGGCGGGCTGGCGCTTCTCGACCTCCGGCGACGCTAGGGTCAGGAAGGCCGGGCTGGGAGGCGCTTGCGTAGCTGAACGGCCAGGCCTCCCCCATCCGGGTGGTAGAACACGACCTCGTCGGCGAACCGGCGCATGAAGAAGATCCCGCGGCCGCAGCCGAGACAGCGGTTCTCGGGGGCATCCGGGTCGGGGAGCGCGTCCGCATCGAAGCCAGGTCCGAAGTCCCGCACTGTCAGCGACAGGCAGCCGTCGTCGAGGGCGAAGCGGACCTGAAGCGTTCCGGGAGCCAAGCCATTGCCGTGCCGGATGGCGTTCGTCAGTGCCTCCCGCAGCGCGACGCCGAGAAAGTGGCAGGCGTCCGCGTCGAGGCCCCCTTGGGCCCCGAGCTCGACGGCTGCGGCCTCGAGGTCGTCCACGACTTCCAAGCGCCCGGGCACCTCGAGTTCGACCACGGTCGCCAGATCCCACCTCCTGAACCTGTTTGAAGTAAAGGACGGATGGCCCGGGCGGCAAGTTCCGTGGCTGTGATCGAGTTCACTCTCCACGGTCTCCTGACGGCCCCCCGCGGGGGGTTCACGAGGTCAGGCCCGCTGTGCGCTAACCGGCCTACGCGCGGCCAGCGCCGCGCGTCCTTGTTGAGTTCCGACGTCGAGGACCAAAGGTCGCGCCAACCCCCCTCACGGCGCGAGCCCGATGGACCGCAGCAGGTCCGCGAATCGCGGGTCGCTTCGCAAGCCGTCGAACAGCGGGTCGACCTTGATCGAAGGCAGAATCACGAAGTGCTCGTCACGGGCCTTCTCCAGCCAAGCCAATGCCTGGTCCTTCTCGCCGATGCTCAAATGAGCAATCGCCATGTCCCACGTTTGGAGCGGGGATTGTTTCAACCGGTCGACCGCCCTGCCTGCCTCGTCCATCTTGCCCGTCAAGCTCAATCCTCTCGTGCTCCAGGCCCGT
>CAZVOI010000794.1:0-2218 GCA_964628275.1 uncultured Acidobacteriota bacterium
TCGGCGCGAGGCGTCCTTCTCAGCTGGATCGAGCGGTCCGGCGCGCGCGCATCGCTGAAGTTTTCCGAACGCACACCCACCGGCTGGTCCGAGCCGCGCACCGCCGCGTCGGGCGACGACTGGTTCGTGAACTGGGCCGACGTGCCCTCGGTGGTCAGACTGGACGACGGGACGCTCGCGGCGCACTGGCTGCAGAAGAGCGGCGCGGAAACGTACGCCTACGACGTAAGGCTCGCGTATTCGAAGGACGACGGCCGTTCATGGTCGGCGTCGTTCACCCCGCATCACGACGGCACCAAGTCAGAGCATGGCTTCGGATCGCTGTTTCAGATGCCGGGGGCCGGACTCGGTCTCATCTGGCTCGACGGACGCGCGATGGCGTCGGCGGCCGGACATGACGCGCACGGCGGGACGTCCGACGGCGCCATGAGCGTGCGATTCGGCACGTTCGACACGAACTGGAAGCAAACGTCCGAGATGCCGGTCGATCTCCGCGTGTGCGAGTGCTGCCCGACGACCGCCGCCATGACGAGCGAGGGGCCAGTGGTGGCGTTCAGAAACCGCACCGAGGATGAGGTGCGAGACATCTATCTGTCGCGCCTCGAGAAGGGAAAGTGGACCGAGCCGAAAGCGGTTCACAACGACGGCTGGAAGATCGTCGCGTGCCCCGTGAACGGTCCGATGCTGAGCGCGCGCGGCCGCGACGTCGCGATCGCCTGGTTCACCGTTCAGGACGACATGGGCCACGCGTTCGCGGCGTTCTCCGCCGACGCAGGTGGGACGTTCGGCGAACCGATTCGACTGGACGAGACCTCTTCTATGGGCCGCGTCGACATCGAGCTGCTCCCCGATGGCTCCGCCGTTGCGACCTGGATTGAGTTCGCCGAGGAGCGCTCGCAGTTCAGTGCGAGAAGAGTGCACCCATCAGGTCGAAAGTCGGACCTCGTGACCGTGGCTGCGATCGAAGGGGCGCGGGCGAGCGGCTATCCTCGGCTCGCCCGGTCGGACGACGAGCTGGTGTTCGCCTGGACGGAAAGCAAGGACGGCAAGCTCCGTGTGCGCACGGCCGTCAGCCCGCTGCCCGCGAAAACGAGCGACTGACCAACCCTCTCGCTTCTCAGTCCTTGCCCTCGGCCTCGGTACAGCAGCAGGTTTCTACGTCCTTGTTCGCCAGCGTGCAGTGCAGTTTCCCGCCCTCCGTCTCGACACAGCAGCACTCGTCAACCACCTTGTCCGTGAGCGAGCAGCGCAGCTTACCGGTCTTTTCGCCCGCCTTCCGGACGCAGCAGGCAGGCGTCTGGGACTCGTCGGCAGCGACCCCCGTTACGCTCAGAAGCCCAACCCCACAGAGAGCCAGCGCGGTCCTTCTCGTCATTTCCTGTTCCTCCTCCCGACTCAGCGGGTCAGCTTGAAGATCACGTTCATCATTTCGTCGTAAACCTCTCGCTCCCGTCCGGCCTTGATACCGGCCGTAGCGCAGCGCTCCAGGTAGTTTCGCACCATGACCCGGCCAGCCCCGCGCAGCGCTTCCTGGGCGGCGGAGATCTGCGTCAGGATCTCGACGCACGGCCGGTTCTGATCGAGCATTCGTTCGATGCCCTCGACTTGGCCTTTGAGCCGCGCCAGCCGCTTGCGGACCTCGGCCTTGCGCTCATCGGGGACGAAAGCATCGTTCAGAACTTTCAAGGTTCGGCTTCGTCGACTCACCATGAGGCAATTGTATACCCCCCAGGGGTATATTGCAACTTCAAGGTCAGGTAGAAACCGCAGCGGGCGGCTACGGCGAGCCACGCCAGGACCCTCACGGAGGACGCTTCCCTCTTAGCGCTTCTCCGCCGGACGCGGCCGGCTCGAAGTGTGCGAGTGTCGAATCCTCCACCCCGCATCGGTCTTGACCAGGACCAGCGTTTCGAGACCGGAGGCGTCGATTTTTCTGTCCTCCACCTGCGCCTCGAGATGGTACCGGGAGATCACATAGGCGCTCCGGCCCTCGGGATCGAGGACATGAGCCGCGACTTCGCTGTGGGAGAAGCGCAGGTTTTGGAAGCTCTCGAGCTCGGGTCCGAGGTGATGGTCGCGATAGTCGTCCCAGCCTCGGTTTACGCCACCCCCCTCGTAGACCGTGGCCTCGGGAAGATAGAAGGTACCGAGTCTTTGAAGGTCCTTCGCGTTGAACGCCTCGTCGTAGGCGGCGAGCCACCCATGGATCTCGTGCTCG
>CAZVOI010000795.1:0-12327 GCA_964628275.1 uncultured Acidobacteriota bacterium
CGACAAGCCAGCCGTCGAATCCAAGGTCGCCGCGCCGCTCCCCGCCGCGCCGCCTGATCCGAAGCCCGTGCCGCCGGAACCGGCTCCGACTGTGTTGCCGCCGGCGCCCGCCCGCGTGGCGCCGCCCGAGCCGGCTCCCGAAGTCGCGCCGATTCCTCCGAGAGCGGCGCCGCCAGCCCCGCCCGCCTTCGATTGGGAGAGCCTGCTTGGCGTTCGAGGCGCTGCCTGGGTGGGCGGGATCGCGGTCGTGGTTTCGGCGATCCTGTTCCTCGAGTACGCGTTCGACCGCAACCTGATCACGCCCGAGTTGCGGGTCGCGCTGGCCGTCGTGGCGGGAGTCGGCGCGCTCCTCGGCGCCGAGCTGAGCCTGCGCCGCGGATACGCTACCACCGCGAACGCGGTGTCGGGAGCCGGCATTGCCATTCTGTACGCCGCGTTCTTCGCGGCCCACGCGCTCTACGACCTGATCCCCCTGGTTCCGACCTTCGCGCTGATGGCGCTCGTGACCGTCGTGGCCTGCGTCGTGGCGATCCGCTTCGACGCCTTCTTCACGGCGGCGCTCGGCCTGCTCGGTGGCTTCGCGACGCCCGTCATGCTCGCCACCGGGGAAGACCGTCCGATCGGGCTGTTTGCCTACATCCTGCTGCTGAACCTCGGCCTCGCCTCGGTGGCGCTGCGCAAGCGCTGGCACGGCCTGGTGCTGATGGCGTTCGCCGGCACCTTCCTGATCGAGCTGGCCTGGTTCGCGCGCCATCTCACGCCCCAGAAGACGCTCGTCGGCCTGATCGCGTCCCTGCTCTTCGGCCTGCTCTTCCTGTTGCTGCCGCTCGCCACACGTGAGGAGGACGGCGAGCAGGCCGAGTCACTCGTGCGCGCGGGCGCGCTGGGCGGCGTGGCGCCCTTCCTGTTCGCGATCCTGATCGCCGGCAACCCCCGTTATGTCGGCGAATGGCCGCTCCTCTTCGGCTTCGTCGGCTTGTTGCTGATCGCGCTCAGCGCGATCGCGCTGCTGCGATCCCGGGCATCCCTTCTCGTGAGCGGCGCCTTGGCCAGCGCGGTCACGTTGCCGCTGTGGGCGGCCCAGGGGCTGTCACACCAGAACGCGCTCGCTGCCAGCCTGGCCGCCACGGCGTTGGCGTTGCTCGTCAACGTCCCGCCCCGGATCGGTGAAGCCCGGGACCGGCCCCGTTTCACGCGGCAGCACGCGTCGTTCGAGACCGCCGGCGTCATAGCGGGAGCCGGCCTCGGTCTGTTTGCCCTGGTGCTCGTGGCCAAGAACCTGGGGGTTTCGATCGCGCCGTTCCTGGTGCTGGTCGCCGGGCTGTTGGTGATCGTGCTCGAGCGCTCGCGAGAGCGCGGGCTGGGTTTCGTGATGCCGCTCGGGGCGGTGGCCGTCGGGGCCTTGATTCAATTCTGGTTCTTCGTGACGACGAGGGACGCTGTCGTGCTTCGGAACCTCGCGGTTCCTCAGTTGTTTGCGATCGCGCTGTCGCTGGCGGTGCGGTACCGCTCCCGAGATCGCACGGCGCAGCCGGTGCAGGGCTTCGGACCGGTGCTCGCCGCCTGTGTCGCGATCTTTGGTCTCTTCGGTTGCCTCGCATCGACGACGCTGGGGGCGGATCCGGTGCCGCTCTACTTGGCGCTGGCCGCTTCGCTCCTGGTTCTGCTGGTGACGTCGATCCGGATGACGTGGGGCGCTCTGGTCCCGTTCGCGCTCTTCTTCGCCGCGCTCTTCTCGCTGGCCTGGCAAGCGTCGTATTTGGGCGGCGACGACGTCAGGCTGCTGCTCACGCTCGACGCCTTGCTGTTTCTCGGCTTCCTGGCGCTCCCGTTTCTGGTACCCGACAGCATCGGCTCGCTCTGGAAAGAGAGCGCTGGCCCGTGGCTCGGCTCCGCGCTGGCAGGCCCCGCGTTTCTCTTGCCGGTGCGACAAGTGGTGGTGCGCGGCTGGGGCAGCGGCTTGATCGGGCTCGTGCCGGTCGCGATGGCAGCCCTGGTCGTCGCCGCTCTCTGGGGAGTGAGCCAGCGGTTCCACGGCGGGGCGGTTCGGGCGGATCGGGAGCGACTGCGAAGCCTGGCGCTCTTCGCCGCTGTCGCGCTGGGCCTCGTCGCGGTGGCGATCCCGCTGCAGCTCGAGAAGCAGTGGATCACGGTCGGCTGGGCGCTCGAGGCCGCTGCCGTCTGGTGGCTGTTCGCGCGCCTGCCTCACCCCGGCTTGAAGGCGTTCGGGGCGATCCTGTTCGCGCTCGTTGGAGCACGGCTGCTGCTCAACCCCGAAGTGCTGCGCTATCACGACCGCGGCTGGCCGATCGTGAACTGGCTCTTGTACTCGTATGGGATCTCGGCCGCGTGCTGCCTGGTCGGCGCTCGTTTCCTGGTCCGCGCCGAGGCGCGGCGAGACGAGAGCGCCTCGGCCAACCCGCTGGCGGCAGCCGTTTCGCTCCTGGGCCTGCTGCTCTGCTTCGCGCTGATCAACCTCGAGATCGCCGACTACTACTCACCCAGAGGCCAGCCGATCGCCTTCTCCGGCGAGCACAGCTACGCGCGCGACCTGACGACCTCGGTCGCCTGGGGCCTGTACGCGATGACGCTCCTGGTCGTCGGCGTTTGGCGGACGGTGCGCGAGTTGCGCTACCTGTCGCTCGCGTTCCTGCTGCTGACGGTGGCCAAGGTGTTCCTGTACGACCTCGCCAACGTGGGTGGGATCTACCGAATCCTCTCCTTCCTGGGACTCGGGGTGTCGCTGATCCTGGTCTCGCTCTTCTATCAGCGCTTCGTTTTCCGCAAGCAGGCGCCGTGATCAGGCGCTGGCCGGCTTTCGCCCTGAGCGTCAGTTCGAGCATCGTCGCGGTGGCTGCGCTCGCGCAGGGGCCGGACCTCGACGAGCAGCGCTCGGCGTGGTCGAACCGAAGGAGCGTTCGTGTCAGCGCGGCGAACGGCGGCCTGGCGGCGCTCAGCCTGCCCCCGGAGGTCCTGGCGCGCTGTCAACCCGGCGCGCACGACTTGAGGATCGTCGAACCGGATGGCCGCGAGGTCGCGCTTCTGATCGACCGCGCCGTCGCGCGCGAAACGGAAGTGCGCCTTGCCGGCACCCTGGTGGACGCGCGCCGCGAGCCTCGGGGCCCGAGCGCCTGGACGGCCGATCTCGGCCGCTTGGCGACTTTCGACCGGCTGACGCTCGCGATTCCCGCGCAGGACTTCTCGAGGGCGTTCCGCGTCGAGGTGTCTCCGGATCGCATGCGCTGGCGCGAAGTGCTGCGTGACGCCTCGGTCTTCGACCGGCCCTGGCGCGGGGGCCGGATCCACCACACCTCGCTGGCGCTCGTCGCACCGGTGGAAGCGCGCTATGTCAGGGTCAGCACGGCCGATTCTCGTTCCCGGCCCATCGACGTGACGGGTCTGGAGGCAGTTTCATCGAGGCAGCGCGAAGCAGGCACCTGGTGGCGCGACGCGACGCTGGTGCCGCTGCCAGGCGAGCCCGGCCGGAGTCGTTATCGGATCGAGGGCGTCGCCGGGATGCCGTTCGAGAAGCTGCGCATCGAGGCCGAGGACGCTCTCTTCTCGAGGCGCGTCACGGTCAGCGAAGCCAAGCCGCAGCCAGGTCGCGGTGAGCCGTCGTCGCTTGGCAGCGCGGAGGTCTACCGCGTGCGCGTGGACGACGCGCTGCTCGCGGGCGAGTCGCTCGAGATGCCGCTGCGCGCACCGAGCGGTGGAGAGCTGTTGCTCGAGATCGACGAGGCCGACAGCCCGCCCTTGCGCCGGCTGCGGATTCGCGTGGGGGCGGTGACGACGCGACTCGTGTTCGCCCCGGCGGCTGCCGAAGCGACCCTGTACTACGGCAATCCCGTCACGCGCCCGGCGCGCTACGACCTGGAGCGGCACCGCGCGCGGATCGGGAATGCCGCGCCCCTCGCCGAGGCCGTGCTGGGACCGGAGCTGCAGAACGCGCGGTTTCACGCCCCGGCGCCGCTCGCGTTCGCGCCGCTGCGAGGCGCCAGACTCGAGACGCGGCGCTGGACGTTGGAGCGCCGATTCGACGTCCCGGATCGGGACGATCTCTACAGCCTGACGCTCGCCGCGGCCGACGTCGCCGTGCTTCGGCCCGACCTCGCGGACCTGCGCCTGGTGGACGCGCAGGACGTGCAGCTTCCGTTCGTCCTGGAGCGCGATGCGACGCTCGAGCGCGTGGTCATGGACCATGCGCTGGAGCGTTCCGGGGCGCGTGGGTCCGTCTCCAGGCACGATCTCGCGGTGCCCGAGGCATTCGCAAAAGGATCACGCCTGCCGGTCGCGTACCTCGAGTTGCAGGTGTCGGATCGATTCTTCACGAGGCCCGTGCGGCTCCTGGATCCTCTGGCCGGCCAAGCCCGAGCGAGCCTGGTCGTTGCGGCGACCCTGGCCCGCTCCGGGCGCGAGGAGGGCCCGCTCGTTCCGCTCGAGCTCGGCCTCGCGGGTCGGCGCGTCTCAGAGCTACGACTCGAAATCGAAGAGGGCGACAACGCACCGCTGAACCTGGAGGTCGTGCGGGCGGTGGTGCCGGTGCCGCGGCTGGCGTTCAAGGCCGGTCCCGGTCGCTATCGGCTGCTGCTCGGAAACGAGAACGCGCCGGCGCCCCGCTACGACATCGCCGCGCTGCGCCAGGAGTTCCTGAGCTACGCCGCGATGCCGCTCGCGGCCGGGGCGCTCGACAAGAACGCGGGCCACCGGCGGCGGTTGTCCGAGCACTTCTCCGGCGCGTCTCCCACGCTGCTGCTGTGGGGAACCCTGGGCGTCGCGGTCGTGGCGCTGCTGCTGCTGACGGCCCGCATCGTGGGGGAAAAGCAGCCGCCGGCGCCGCCAGCGCCTCCTGCCGGGAATGCTAGGATCGGTGTATGAAGCGCGGCGCGGCCCACGCCTTGATGCTGCTCTCGTTTGTCGCTCTACGCGCCGCCGCCGCGCCCGCCGTGATCCCGCTGAAGCTGCCCTCGGGCAAGGCGCTCCAGGTGGAGGTGATGGTCAAGGACGAGGACCGGCAGATGGGTCTGATGTTCCGACCATCGCTCCCGGAGGACCACGGGATGCTGTTCACCTTCGCCCAGCTCGACTTTCACGGCATCTGGATGAAGAACTGCAAGTTCCCGATCGACATCGTGTGGCTCGACGAGAAGAAGAAGGTGGTTCACGTCGAGGAAGCCGTGCCGCCGTGCAAGGTCGCGAACTGCCCGGTCTACGCGCCGCAGCAGCGCGCGGCGTATGTCGTGGAGTTGAACGCCGGCCAGGCGCGCCGCGAGAAGGCCGTTGTCGGCTCGCTGCTCAGCTTCGATCTGCCTCGCTGACCGCGTCGTCCGGCTCGGTCCTGCGCTTTCTCCCGAACAGCAGCGCCACCAGGATGCCGATCACGTAGAGCCCGATGATCGGCACCGCCAGCACCGACTGGGTGACCACGTCGCCTCCCGGAGTGATCACGGCGGATATCACGAAGGACGCCAGGAAGGCGTACTTGAACTGGCGCGCCAGAAAACCGGCCGAGACCAGCCCGATCCGCGAGAGCACGAAGATCACCACCGGCAGTTGGAACACGATGCCGAGGCCGAGCACGAACCAGGAGTAGAACGAGTAGTACTCGCTGACCTTCGGCATGAACTTCATCGTCGCGCCGCCGTATTCGCCGAGGAACTGGAACGTCATCGGGAACAGGATGTAGTGTCCGAACAACCCGCCCATGATGAAGAACACGGTCCCGAACAGGATGAACGGCACCACGTACTTGCGCTCGTGCACGTAGAGTCCCGGCGCGATGAACGCCCAGACCTGATACAGGATGATCGGCGCCGCTAGGAAGATGCCCACGAAGAACGACATCTTCATGTAAAGGAAGAAGGCCTCGGTCGCCTCGGTGTAGATGAACTGGATGTCGGGGTAGGCCTTGCGCAACGGCTCGGTGATGAAGCTGAAGATCCTCTCGGCGAACTGAAAGCAGGCGATGAACCCGACGACCAACGCGATCAGGCTGCGGACCAGGCGGATCCGCAGCTCCTCGAGGTGCTCGAGGAACGTCATCTTGTCGGGGTGGGGGAGCGCTCGCCGCGTCAAGCGTTTTGGTGCTACTGCCGCTCGGCTTCAGGGACGCCGCTGACATGCTGGACGGTGCCCTCGGGACTCGGCGCTTCGGCCGGCTCGGTTTCGATTGGCTCGAGCGGAGCGGCGATCGGGTCCGGGGCCGGTGTCGGCTGGATTTCCGGCTGCGGCGCGTCGAGCGCCTGGCGCATCTTGTCCGCTTCCACCTCGTCCTCGATGGTGCGCTGGAAGTCGGTCGAGGCCTTGCGGAACTCGGCCATCATCTTGCCCATGCTCTTGCCGATCTCGGGGAGCTTGCGCGGGCCAAACACGATCAACGCGATCACCAGGATCAGCAGCAGCTCCGGCCCGCCGAGCGTTCCAAACATGCGCTTCGATCTTACACCGTGCTCTGCTACTCTCGCGGCGCACGCTCAGCAAAGCCATGAACTCGGCCCCGCAGGAAGACGAAGATCTCACGATCCGTGGCGAAATCGCCACCACCTCGGTGCCCGAACTGCTGCGTTCGCTGATGCAGAGCGGCGAGACGGGGCTGCTGGTGATGCGCAGCGGCGACTTCACCAAGAGCGTCTACCTGCAGCAGGGGCGCGTGGTCTATGCGGCCAGCAACGATCCCGACGAACGCCTCGGCGAGAGCCTGTTGCGGCGCGGGCGGATCACCGCCAAACAGTACGTCGAGGCCAGTCGCCAGATCCGGCCAGGGCGGCGCCTGGGGGCGCTGCTGGTCGAGATGAGCGCTCTGGAGGGCGACGACCTGATCCCCGCCGTCGAGGACCAGGTCAAGGACATCCTGATGGAGCTGTTCACCTGGACGAGCGGCGAGTACGAGTTCGTGATGAAGGAGAGCCATTCGCCCGACACGGTGACGCTCAACATCTCGACCGAGAACCTGATCCTGGAGGGGATCCGGCGCACCAAGAACTGGAGCCGCATCCTGCGCGCGGTGCGCAGCATCGACGACGTTCCGGTTGCCACCGGCCAGACCGACACGCTCTACAAGCTCGAGCTCAGCGAGGACGAGCAAGAGGTGCTGTCGCACGTGAACGGGCGCTCCAGCGTCGACCAGATCTGCCAGACGAGTTACCTGACCAGCTTCGAGACCTGCCGCACGCTCTGGGCGTTCCAGGTGCTGGGCCTGGTTCGCCAGGGCCAGTCCGGCGACGTCGAGGTCGCCGGGCAGGACGTGCGAGCTCGCGAGGAAGAGCTGGACGTCGAGCAGGTGGTGGAGCGCTTCAACCAGATGTTCTCGCGCGTCCACGCCTTCCTGAAGGGGCGGATGGGCGACGAGGTCGAGACGTTCATGGGGCGCGCGCTCGAGGAGGTTTCCCGCCAGTATGGAGCGCTCTTCGAGGGCGTGGACCTGCGTTCGTATGGCCGCGCCGACTACGAGACCATGCTGGCCAATGTGGCGGACCTGCCGGCAGAGCAGCGGCGCAGCCTGATGGTCACCGGTCTCAGCGAGCTCGTCTTCGTGATCCAGCTCGCGGTCCGCACCCAGCGGGGCAAGGAAGAAGAGGCCGTCGTCTCGGGGATTCTCAAGGAAGGCATGCGGCGGATCGGTCCCGCTTGAGCGGTGCGCTAAGCTAGAACGAGCGGAGGTCGCTTGGCGCAGCAGGACGACTATTACTACGAGATCCAGCTCAGCAACAAGCAGCTGGTTTTCTACTTCCTGGCGGGCGCCACGGGCCTGATTCTCAGCTTCCTGGCGGGCGTGATGGTGGGACGCGGCGTCGACAGCGGCGCTACCCACGAGGCGCTCGCGGCCGCGAAGCCGGCGCAGGAAGAGCGCGTCGTCGCCGAGGAGCCGGCCAAGCCCAGCCCGCCGGCCGCCGAGGAGCTGACCTACGCTCAGCGGCTGGATGGCGAGAAAAGCGACGACACGCTCGAAAAGCCGGGCAAGCCCGCTGCCAAGACGGCGGACAAACCGGCTCCGCAGCCAAGCGCCGAAAAGGCGGCGGAGAAACCCCCCGGGGCGACCGCGGAAAAACCCAAGCCCGCGGACAAGGAGCCCGCGCCGGAGAAGCCGGGCGGGAAGACGACGCCCGCGCCGAAGACCACGCCGGCCGGGAAACCGGCCGCCTCGCCGAAGCCGACTGCTGCGGCCGCCAAGCCCGCCGCTGGCGTGTTCACGATCCAGGTCGGCGCCTTCAAGGACAAGGAAACGGCGGAGTCGGTCGTGGGGCGCCTCAAGAAGAAGGGCTTCAGCGCCTTCGTGGTCCCGCCTGAGGGCGACGGCCTTTTCAACGTGCGTGTCGGGTCGTACACGGCGCGCACGGATGCCGAGCGGGTTCAGGCCAAGCTCCGCGACGAAGAGAAGTTCAAGCCCTTTATCGTCAAGAATTGAATCTCTCTTCGGCGCAGCGCGAGGCCCTGGCTGCGCTGTCGGGAGTGTTGTTGACGCTTTCGTTTCCGAAGTTCGGGCACGCGCTGGTCGCCTGGGTAGCGTTGCTGCCGCTGCTCGTCGCTATACCGGGGACCAAGGGTTGGCGCGCCGCGCGGCTCGGCTACGTCACCGGAGCCGTGGCGGGCTTTGGTCTTCTCTACTGGACGGCGCTCGTGGTGCGCCAATTCGGTGGCCTGTCTCTGCCGGTTGCGTCGATGCTGATGGCGCTCTTGTGCCTCGCCGTCGCTCTGTTCCCGATGCTCTTCGCGTGGGTGCTATCGGTTTGGCTGGCGCGCTTCGGCCTTGCCGCGCTGCTGCTGGCGCCGTTCGCGTGGGTGGCGAGCGAGGTGATGCGCGCCCACACTCTGCTGCGCTTCGCCTGGTGCCTGCTTGGCTACTCGCAGGCCGACGCGCCCGTGTTCATCCAGATCGCCGCCTACACTGCCGTGTATGGCGTTTCGTTCCTGGTCGCGACGCCAGCGGCGGCTCTGGCCTTCGCGGCACACCAAGCCCTAGCGCCGGCGCGCTGGAAGGCGCCCGCGTGTGCGCTCACGCTGGTCGGCGCGGTCGCGCTCTTCGGCGTGCGCAAGCTCGACCAGGATGTCGTCGGGCGCGATCCGGTCAGAATCGGCATCGTTCAGGCCAGCATTCGCCAGGAGGAGAAGTGGGACAGCGCGCGCCTCTTCATGAACCTGGATCGCCACATCGAGCTGACGCGGCGCGCGGCGCGCGACGGCGCCCGGCTCGTGGTCTGGCCAGAATCGGCCGTCGCCTTCGACTGGGATGCGAACCCGAACGTCGGCTCCGAGCTACGCGCGCTGGCGCGTGACCTCGACATCGGCCTGCTCTTCGGGAACGACGATCGTGAGGCCGCGGCCGACCTCACCCGCCTCTTCGTAGGCGCGAAGCTGCTCGACCCGGAAGGCCGTCTGCTGCTCCGGTACCACAAAGTCCGCCTGGTCCCGTTCGGCGAGTACGTGCCGCTACAACCGGTCCTGACGCTCGGCGGTCGCTTCGCCGCCCGTCTCGTGCAGCAGGTCTCCGATTTCACCCCCGGCAAGACGGCCCTGGTCGGCCGGATCGGGGCGACCTCGCTCGGCGTGTCGATCTGCTACGAAGCGATCTTCCCCGACTACATGCGCCAGTTCGCCGCCAACGGCGCCGGGATCCTGGTGAACATCACGAATGACGCCTGGTACGGCACCACGTCCGCGCCTTTTCAGCATTTCGCGATGGCGCGCTTTCGGGCGGTGGAGAACGGCCGCTACCTGGTGCGCGCCGCGAATACCGGAATCAGCGCGGTCGTGGACCCGCGCGGGCGCGTGCTCGCGCGCAGCGCGCTCTTCGACCGCACGACGCTGGTGCACGACGTGCCGCAGACCGACGCCGTGACCTTCTACGCTCGCTACGGAGATGTCTTCGGCTGGGGGACCGTCCTGGTCTCGGCGGCGCTCTTGGCTGCGAGCTGGAGAGCTCGGCGGGCCGGATAGAATCGACGTGCTTCGGAGGATGATTGAGCCAGGAACGCCGACTGCTGTTCGCGGATCTCGAAAACCGAGCCAACGACATCCGAGGCTATCTTTGACCAGGCCCAACTCCAGGCGGAGATCGCAAAGCTCGAACAGAAGCTGACGGCGCCCGATTTCTGGTCGCAGAAAGAGGCCGCGCAGAAGGTGCTCCAGCGGAGGAAGCGGCTCGACTCCGACCTGATCTTCCTGAAAGAGCTCAAGACGAAAGAGGACGACACACGCGTCCTGTTCGAATGGTTGGAGGCCGGTGAGACGGTCGACGCCGACCTCGACCCGGCGCTTCAGGAGCTGCGCGCGCTCGTCGAGCGCGCCGAGTTCCAGAAGATGCTCGGCGGCGAGCACGACCGCGCCAACGCGATCCTGTCGATCAACGCCGGCGCCGGCGGAACCGAGAGCCAGGATTGGGCGGAGATGCTGCTGCGCATGTACCTGCGCTGGTGCGAGCGCAGGGGCCTGAAGCGCGACGTCACCGACATCCAGGCTGGCGAGGAGGCCGGCATCAAGAGCGCGACCGTGATCGTGCAAGGGGAGTACGCCTACGGCTACCTGGCCGTCGAGGCGGGAGTCCACCGGCTGGTCCGGATCAGCCCGTTCGACTCCGCCGCTCGGCGCCATACGTCCTTCGCCTCGGTGTTCGCATGGCCCGAGATCGAAGACGACATCGACATCAAGATCGACGACAAGGATCTCCGGATCGACACGTATCGCTCGAGCGGCGCCGGCGGCCAGCACGTGAACGTGACCGACTCCGCGGTGCGGCTGACCCACCTTCCATCCGGGATCGTGGTCGCCTGCCAGAACGAGCGCAGCCAGATCCGGAACCGCGAGGTCGGCATGAAGATCCTGCGCGCCCGGCTCTACGAGCTCGAGATGCAGAAACGCCGCGAGAAGCTCGACGCGGTGGAGGCCGGCAAGAAGGACATCGCTTTCGGGAGCCAGATCCGTTCCTACGTCCTCCACCCCTACAAGATGGTCAAGGACCACCGCACCAAGCACCAAGCGGGCAATCCTGAACGAGTCCTCGATGGCGACCTCGACGACTTCATCAAGACCGCGCTGGTGGCCAAGGCGAAGGGTACGCTGGGCGCCGCAATCATCGACGAGGAGTGACGAACCGCCCCGCTACTGCGGGGCGGAGGCCAGCGAGAGGCGCGGCTCGCTGCCGGCCACGAACGGGTCCATCTGGACGCCGAGAGCGCCCGCCCGGCCGGGGCGGCCGCCGGCATCGACGGGGATGAAGACGATGTTGGCTGGCACCGGGTAGTCCTCGATGGCCTTGTCCTTCATCGCTTCGGCCCAGAACTCCATCCAGATCGGAAGCGCGACCCTGCCGCCTTCTTCCTTGTTGCCGAGCGAGATGCGCTTGTCGTCGTAGCCGACCCAGACGCCCGCCGCCAGCGAAGGCTCGTAGCCGACGAACCAGGCGTCGGTGAAGTCGCTGGTGGTGCCGGTCTTGCCCGCGACCGGCCGGCCCAGCGCCTTGGCTCGCACGGCGGTGCCGCGCTCCACCACGCCGCGCATCAGGCTCACCATCAGGTAGGCGGTGTCGGCGCGGATCGCGTCGACGGCCTGCGGGCGGTTCTCCTCGATGCTGTTGCCCTCGCGGTCGGTAATACGGGTGACCAGCAGCGGTTTCATGCGCAGCCCCTGGTTCGGGAAGGTCGCAAAGGCCGAGGTCATCTCCTGGAGCGTCGCCTCGCTGGCGCCGATCGCGATCGGCAGATACGCCGGCATCTCGCCGGTCAGGCCGAGCCGGCGCGCATACTCGATCCCCGCCTCGATGCCGATGTGCTGGAGCGTCTTGATGGCCGGAATGTTGCGGCTGTTCTCGAGCGCGCGCCGCATCGGGATCGGGCCCCAGAAGCTGCCATCGTAGTTGTGCGGGGTCCACACCGTGCCGCTCCATGGGTTCGGAAACGAGATCGGGGAGTCGACGATGATCGTGGCCGGTGTGTATCCGCCCTTCTCGATCGCCGCCGAGTAGAGGATCGGCTTGAACGTCGACCCCACCTGGCGCATCGCCTGGGTGGCGCGGTTGAACTTGCTGCGCTCGAAGTCGTAACCGCCGACCATCGCTCGGATCGCGCCGCTCTTGACGTCGACCGCCAGCAAGCCGCCCTCGAGCTTGGGCTCCTGCTCCAGGATCACCCGCAGACCCGGCTTCGCATCGTCGCCGAGACTAACGATGCGGAACGGGGCGATGCTGCCCTTCGAGAGCACTTCGGACACGCCGGTCTTCTGGGTCCAGGCGATCTCGGCGAGGCCCACGTGGGCTTCGCGATCCGCGATCCGAACCGTCGCCCCGCTGCGGTCCGCGGAGAGGACGACGCCGCGCACCACGTCGCCGACGGCGAGCGG
>CAZVOI010000796.1:0-4151 GCA_964628275.1 uncultured Acidobacteriota bacterium
CTGTGCGCTGATCTGCTGGCAGTTTCCGCGAAGAGCCGGATGATGGCCTGAGCGGATGACCGGAGTGGCTGTCGAAGCTCCGCTCCCGACGCATTCGTTTGGCGCATATAATCGCGAAACCTCACCATCATGCCCATGACACCCGAGCGCTGGCGGCGCGTCGAGGCGCTCTATCACGCGGCGCTCGCGCGTGACGCACGCGACCGGGCGCTGGTTCTCGGGGACGCCTGTGCGGGGGATGACGCATTGCGACGCGATGTCGAGTCGCTGCTCGCGCGGCCGGCGTCGGCGGAGGCATTTCTCGGGGAACCGGCTGTGGTCATGGCGGCACGCCTCGTGAGCGGTCCCGGCCCGTCGATACCAGTTGGCCATCGAATCGGCGGGTATCAGGTTCAGGCCCCCCTCGGCGCGGGCGGCATGGGCGTCGTCTACCGCGCGCTCGACACGAAGTTGAATCGGCCGGTCGCCATCAAGTTGCTGTCCGACGACCTGGCCGACGCTGCCGCTCGCCACCGTTTTCAGCGCGAAGCGCAGACCGCATCCTCGTTGAACCACCCACACATTGTGACGGTCTACGACGTCGGGGAGGTCGATGGCCGTCAGTATCTGGTCACGGAGTTCGTCGACGGCGGCACTCTCAAGGACTGGGCTCAGGCCTCGAAACGCACGTGGCGACAGATCATCGAGCTGCTGATAGGCGTGGCCGACGGCCTTGCCGCCGCACACGACGCCGGCATCGTCCACCGGGACATCAAGCCCGTGAACATCCTGGTTGCGCAAAACGGCTACGCCAAGCTCGCGGATTTCGGTCTGGCCAAACTCTGGGAAGCCACGGGCAGCCTGGCGGCAACCCGAACGTTTTCGGCCGGGCACACGCGACCCGGCGCGATCGTGGGGACCATCGCCTACATGTCGCCGGAGCAGGCGGCGGGCCAGCCGGTGGACGCGCGCAGCGACATCTTCTCGTTCGGCGTCGTCCTGTACGAGCTGCTCGCAGGCCGGCGGCCTTTCGAAGGCGCCACAGATCTGGAACGGTTGCAGGCTCTGATCAGCCGGCCGGCACCGCCATTGGCGGACTCGTCGCTGGACCTGCCCGCGGACCTGAGGAATATCGTCGAGAAGGCCCTGGAAAAAGATCCCGCCGAACGCTATCAGACCGCACGTGAGCTGGTCATCGATCTGCGGCGGTTGACGCGGGTGACAACGAGTGCAAAGCCCGGCGCCACAACCGCGATCGCCAAGCGCTGGAAGGTGATCGTTCCTGCTGCCGCGGCCGCGCTAACATTTTCCGTCGCAGGTTACTTCTACTTTCACCGCCCGCCAAGACTCAGCGACAAGGACACGATCGTCCTCGCCGATTTCGATAACAGGACAGGTGACCCCGTGTTCGACGACACGCTGCGCCAGGGACTGTCCGTGGAGCTTCAACAATCTCCGTTCCTGAGCCTGATCTCGGACAGGCGGGTCCAGCAACAGCTGGCTCTGATGGGACAGCCGAAAGACGCGCGGCTGACTCCGGAAGTCGCTCAGCAAATCTGCGAGCGAACGGCAAGTGCCGTGGTGCTGGAAGGCTCGATCGCCAACCTGGGGAGCCAATATGTCCTGGGCCTGCGCGCCAGGAACTGCAACACCGGAGACATTCTCGATCAGGAGCAGATCCAGGCGGCGAAGAGAGAAGACATCCTGAACTCACTGAGTGAGATCGTTCGTAAGCTCAGAACCCGGCTGGGTGAGTCACGAGCGACCGTGGAAAAGCATTCGGCGCCGCTCGCCCAGGCGACGACACCGTCACTCGAAGCCCTGAAGGCTTACACCACCGGAATGAAGGGGATCACCGCCCGCGCGAACTACCCCGCGGTCATACCGCTCTTCCAGCGCGCTGTCGAGATTGATCCCAAATTCGCCATGGCACACGCGAGTCTGGGACTTGTGTACAGCACTGCTGGAGCGTCGGTGCTGGCCGCCGAGAGTGCGACGAGAGCCTGGCAATTGCGGGATCGCGTCACCGATCGGGAAAGGTTCTTCGTTGACTTCACCTACGATCGACAGGTCACCGGGAATCTGGAAAAGGCGTACCAAACCCTCGAGTCGTGGCTTCGGACGTATCCTCGCGGGGAGAAACCCAATGCCCAGAGTTTGCTGGGCGGCCTTTCCACACACGGGACGGGCCGATTCGAACGAGCGATCGAGGCAACCCAAAAGGAAATCGCGGTTGATCCCGACTTTGGACTCGGGTATGGCAGTCTTGCCGCCAGCTATTTTCTCCTGGACCGTTTCGAAGAAGCCGAGAGTGCGATTCAACGAGCCACCGAACACAAGGCGGAGGATCCCAATCTCGTGGTGATCCGATACAACATCGCCGTCTTGAAGGGTGACAAGGGCCTAGAGGACCGAGTGGTGGCGCTGGCCAAGGGCAAGCCTCGAACGGAGCACTCGGTGGCTCACGTGGAGGCTCTCGCTCTGGCTCGTTCCGGCCGGCTCACACTGGCCCGGCAGTCATCCAGCCGCGCCATGGATCTGGCTCGACAAGAAGAAGGGGGTCGCGAGGCGGCCGCGAGTTACCAGGCCGCACGAGCGGTGTTTGAAGCCGCGTGCGGGAATGCGGCTGCCGCGAAAAAGAACGCCATCGCGGCGCTGGAGCTGTCGAATGGCCGTGATGTCGAATACGTCGCCGGCCTTGCCCTGGCTCTCTTGGGAGACTCTCGATCGCAGCCGCTTGCCGACGATCTGGAAAAGCGCTTCCCGGAAGATACGTTCGCCAAATTCACTTACGTACCGGTTCTTCGCGCGTTATCGGCCCTCGAGCGGGGCAAGCCCGCGGACAGCGTGGTGCAGTTGCAAATCGCTCTGCCCTATGAGCTGGCGGTGAACGGCCTCAACTTCAATCATTTTTATCTTGGCGGTCTGCACTCGGCCTATGTGCGCGGCGAGGCGTTGCTGGCCGCGCACCGGTATGCGGAAGCGGCCGCCGAGTTTCAGAAGATTCTCGATCATCGTGGCATCGTGGGCGCGGATCCCATGGGCGCACTGGCGCGCCTGCAATTGGGCAGAGCATTCGCGCTGTCCGGAGATCTGGCCAAGTCGAAGACTGCCTACCAGGATTTCCTCAACCTGTGGAAAGACGCCGACCCCGACATCCCGATCCTCATCCAAGCCCAGGCGGAATACGCCAAGCTGCAGTAATTCCGCACGTAGCAAACATCGTCAAGCGCGCCCTCGAGGTTTGATACAGGTTCTTAGCGAGCAAGCGTCGGCTCGCGCGCGGGAATGCGCATTTCCCGAAGCGTCGTGGCGCCGAGGCCGCGGCGGTCGTCAGAAGCGAACAGCACCGAGTCGCCGGAGAGGCGCCAACTCGGCTCGACCTCGTTCGCTCGCGTTCGTTCCAGCGCGAAGGCCGCACCCACGTCGCGATCGGCCAGCCACAGGTCCCAGGAGCCGTCGCGCCAGGCGCTGAACACCACGCGTTCGCCGTCGGGGCTGAGCCGCGGCCAGCGAGCGATGCCTTCGTAGAGCGTGCGGGGCGCGCCGTCCCGCGGCTCGGCGAGCAAACGGCCTCCGCTACGGTCGACCACGACGCGGCCGTTGGCGTCCTGGTCCACGTCCGCTGTCGACATACCGCTCTCGACGCTGACGCCCGACACGGATCCGCCGTCGCAAGAAGGCCGTAAGAGGCGCCCCAAAGGCGCGCTCAGTCGAACACGATCCGCGCTGCGCACCACGTAGCGCTCGGCCTCGATCGCCAGCCAGCCGATGCCATCTCCGCATTCGACCGGCTCTGCCGCCAGGTATCCGGCTGCGGCGAGCGTGGGCATCGCTGGCGATTCGACATCTCGTGTGACGCCGGCGAAGGCTCCGATACACAGCGCGGCGAGTGCCGCGGACAAGGCGCGTCGCGGCTCCCAGGTGCCGCGCAGCGCGATCAGCAGCATCGCCCACACGCTCAGCCAGCGCGCATGCGCGAGAACGTTGAAGGGCCCGTGGGCCAGCGGCATGAAGTGGTGCGGAAGCGACGAGGTCGCGAACACCAGAAGGGCCAGAAGCGCGACGCGGGCGGCGCCGAGCGTTCCCGGCAGAAGCAGCGCCACCGGCAGGACGAGCAGCACGAAGTGATAGGAAGCCGTCAGCGGCGAGGCCAGGAGCCCCGCCAACGA
>CAZVOI010000797.1:0-2457 GCA_964628275.1 uncultured Acidobacteriota bacterium
AACGCGCCAGCGTGACCGATGCCAACGGCGGCTACATCGTGCGTGGCCTGCCGCCTGGCACCTACGCGGTCAAGCTTTCGAGGTCGGGCTTCACGAGCGTAGACCGCAGCGTGACCCTTGCGCTCGGGGACGCCCCCAGCGTCACCACGACGATGGCGCTCGCCACCGTCGAGGAATCGATCACCGTGGCCGCCGAGGCTTCTTCCGTCCTCACCGACACCGTCGTCGGTCAGAAGATCCAGGCCGCAAAGGTGGACAAGCTGGCCACGGGGCGCACTCTGACCGCGATCGCCGATCTGTCGCCTGGCATCACCGACAACACACCCAACCCCAACCAGAACCAGATCGCGATCTCGGGCGCCTTCGCCCACGACAGCGTGTTTCTCTTGAACGGCGTCGACATCAACGACAACGCATTCGGCGCTCCCCACAACCTCTTCGTCGAGGATGCGATCGAGGAGGTGCAGACGCTGACCTCGGGCATCTCCGCCGAGTACGGCCGCTTCTCGGGTGGCGTCGTGAACGCGGTGACCAAACGTGGAGGCAACCTTTTCTCCGGCAGCTTCCGGACCGACTTCACGAACCCTTCCTGGACGGCCAACACCCCCTTCGAGAACGAGCGGGACGTGAGCCACACCGACACCACCAACCGGATCTACCAGGCGACACTTGGAGGGCCTATCGTCCGGGACCATCTGTGGTTCTTCGGGGCCTATCGGAGGGAGATGTCCACTCTGTCCCAGACCCTCCCCCTCACTGGCATCGGCTACGACTTGGAAGTGGAGAACCCCCGCTACGAGGGGAAGCTCACGGCGACCCCGTTCAAGAGCCACACCTTCTCCGCCGGCTACACCCGCAGCAACACGATCCGCAACAATCACGCCGCCTTCGCCAGCAGCATCGACCCGCGCACTCTGGTCGTTCGTGAGCAGCCCAACGACCTGTGGGTGTTCGACTACAACGGCATTCTGTCCAGCAACCTCTTCGGCGAAGCCCGCTACTCCCAGAAGAAGTTCGGGATAACGGCGGGCGGCACCAGCATCGATATCCTGGAGTCGCCGTTCTTGTCGCTGGGCCTTGTCGGCATCCCCTCGGGTCGCCACTACAACGCGCCCTACTTCGACGCCACCGACCCCTCTGAGCGGAACAACCAACAGTACGCGGCGGCCCTCAGCTACTACTTGTCCACCGGCAGCCTCGGCCGCCACGACATCAAGGGCGGCTTCGAGCGCTACACCAGCACGAGCACGGGCGGCAACTCCCAGTCTTCGACAGGTTACGTGTTCCAGACCGACCCCCGCGTGGACGGCGGCAACGTGGTCTTCGACGCCAACGGCCGCATCATCCCCATCTTCACCCCCGGCCGCACGCAGGTGCAGAACGTGATCGCCACCCGCGGGGCCCAGATCGACATCACGACCCACTCGTTCTACGTGAACGACCGCTGGCAGCTCGACCGGCACTGGAGCTTCAACCTCGGGCTCCGCTTCCAGAAGGTCCGCAGCGAGGCCACCGGAGACATCATCGGCGCCGACCACTCGAGCTGGCTTCCCCGCCTGGGCGCCACTCTCGACATCGAAGGCGAGGGCCGCTTGATGCTCTACGGGACCTACAGCCACTACGCCGGGAGGTTCTCCGAGGGGCAGTTCGGGGCCAACACTCCGGTGGGCAACCCGAGCTCGGTCGCCCGTGTGTATGGCGGCCCCGCCGGCGAGGGGATCGGCTTCGCGCCCGGCTTCGACCTCGCGAACTACGCGACGATCGTCGGCGGCAGCTTCCCGACCGAGAACGTCCTCCTGGCCGACGACCTCCATTCTCCCCAGACCAAGGAGTGGACGCTCGCGGCGGGAACCAGGATCGGGGACCGGGGCGAGGCCAAGCTGACCTACAACCACCGCCGCACCAGCTCCCTCATCGAAGACTTCGTCACCCTGGACCTGGGCCAGACCACGGTGATCAAGGACGGACGCAACTTCGGCACCTTCGACAACCGCGAGATCCGCAACAGCGACGAACCCGAGCGGAAATACGAAGCGCTCCTGCTCCAGGGACGCTACCGCATCGCGAGCGGGTGGAGCGCCGAGGCCCACTGGACGCTGCAGATCAAGAACGAGGGGAACTTCGAGGGCGAGCTCCCGAACAACCCCGGCAGCCCCTCGCCATTCGGCGACTATCCCGAGATCCTCGCCCTGGCCCGGAGCTTCCCTTACGGCCGCTTCGACGACTTCCAGCGGCACAAGCTGCGGGTCTTCAGTTTCTGGGACATAGGCCTTGGGAAGGCCGGCACGACTTCGGTGGGCCTGATCTACCGCTACGACTCGCCGCTGACCCACAGCTACGTGGTCGTCAACTTCCCGACCAGCTCCATCCAGCGCTCGCGCAACCCGGGCTATGCAAACGTGCCGACCATGCAGCAGGTCTTCTTCGGCGGCCGCGGCACGGGCTCGTTCGCGGGGG
>CAZVOI010000798.1:0-5031 GCA_964628275.1 uncultured Acidobacteriota bacterium
GACGGGGGCCTGCGGGACCTCTCCGAGTTCCTGCCCTGGAAGGACTTCCCCGTCTACTACCGTGGCGTGCACGCCTCGGCGATGGCCGACCAGGTGGGCGTCGAGTGGAACGTGCCGGTTCGGATCGGCGGCGTGACCGTGCTGCCGGGCGACGTCGTGATCGGGGACTCGTCCGGCCTGCTCTTCTTCCCCCCGCAGCTCGCGCAAGACGCGATCAAGGGGGCGGAAGACACGCTCTACACCGAGACCTTCAAGCGCGAGATGATCGCAAGCCGCAAGTACCGCACCAAGGAAATCTATCCCCGCCTCAGCCCGGAGCTCGAGAAGCTCTTCGAGGAATGGAAGAAGACCCACCCGCGGCCCTGACGAGGGCGCCCGGGCCGATGAGACACCGCAGCGCGCAGCGCCCTGACCAAGGCGCGGCGCTCTAAACAAGGAGGACACCGTGAGCAATCTGATACGACGGATCGTGGCCCTTGTCGTACTTTCGGGCCTCGTGGCCCTGCTACCGCTGCCGGCCGCGGCGCAGGTCACCACCGGCACCATCGTTGGCACAGTCCAGGACCAGCAGGGCGCGGCCGTCCCGGGCGCTCCCGTGACCATCACCAACCTGGGCAAGGGCACCTCGAGCTCGCACACGACCGACGGCAGCGGCTCGTACGTGGCCCCCTTCCTGATCCCCGGCACCTACGATGTCGCGGTCGAGCTCGCCGGCTTCCGTCGCTGGGTCCACAAGGGTGTCGTGCTCCAGGTCAACCAGCGCGCGCGCGTGGACGCGACGCTCGACGTGGGCGGCCTCACGGAATCGACGGAAGTCATCGGCTTGGCACCGCTGACGCGCACCGACTCCGGCGAGATGGGCGAGGTGATCGACGAGCGCGCGGTGCGCGAGCTGCCACTCAACGGCCGCAACTTCGCGTCGCTCGTGTACCTGGCGCCGGGCATCACCCCCGGCCAGGCGGGCGAGAACCTCTCGGGCGCCTCGACCTTCAACCCGCGCGGCGCCTCGAACTTCAACGCGCTCGGCTCGCAGGCCAACACCAACGCGTGGCTGGTGGACGGCATCGACAACAACGAGTTCACCTTCAACACCGTGATCGTGCAGCCGACGGTCGAGTCGGTGCGCGAGTTCAAGGTGCTGACCGGCACCTTCTCGGCCGAGTTCGGCCGCGGCGCCGGCGTCGTGTCGGTCTCGACCAAGTCGGGCAACAACGAGTGGCACGGCACGGCCTTCGACTTCGTGCGCAACGAGAAGTTCGACGCCAAGAACTTCTTCGCGCTGCCGACGGCCACGAAGGCGCCGCTCGACCGCCATCAGTACGGCGCGTCGCTGTCGGGGCCGATCATCAAGAACAAGACCTTCTTCTTCGTGGACTACGCCGGGATCAAGGAAGACCGCGGCCAGGTGTTCGTCAACACCGTGCCGACCGAAGCCATGCGACGCGGCGACTTCAGCGATTACCGCGACAGGAACGGCAACCTGATCCTGATCTACGACCCGCTCACGACGCAGGTCAACCCGAACGGAGCGGGCTTCGTGCGCCAGCCGTTCCCGGGCAACGTCATCCCGGCGAACCGGCTCGACCAGGTGGGGCTCAACGTCGGATCGATCTACCCGCTGCCGAACGGGCCCGGCTATTTCGACAACTACACCTCGACGGTGAACCGCTCGGTTCGCGACAACTCGTTCACCGCGCGCGTCGACCACCGCCAGGGCGACCGCGACAGCTTCTTCGTGCGCTTCAGCTACGAGAAGTTCAAGCTCGACGCGCCGCAGGGGCAGGCGGCGTGCTGCTTGCCCACGCCCGACTCGGCCGCTGCGCAGTTCGACCTCGGACCGTTCGTGGCCGGGATCCAGAACACGCGGCTCAGCACAATGGGCGGCGTAATCAACTGGACCCACCTGTTCGGGCCGACCGTGGTCAACGAGCTGCGCATCGGCTTCGCCAAGACCAACCCCGAGACGGTGCAGTCGGACTACGGGACGCAGGCGGCGACCAGCCTCGGGATCCAGGGCATCAACGTCAACGAGTTCGCGACGGGGCTTCCGAACCTGAACATCCAGGACGTGACCGGCCTCTCGGGCGGCCCGGCCTTCCTGCCGGTGAACCCGAAGCAGATCCACTACCAGATCGAGGACACGCTGTCGTGGGTGAGCGGACGCCACTCGCTCAAGACCGGCTACCGCTTCATCCTGCGCAAGCCGTCGCCCTACACGAACGGGAACACCCGCAGCAGCATCTCCGTGAACCGCAACCTGACCAACAACCCGCTGACGAACAGCCAGGGCTCCGGGTACGCAACGCTGCTGCTCGGCTACACGACCGGCGGCTCGCGTGGCTTCCTGCTCGATGTCTTCGACTACACCAACAGCGAGCACTCGCTGTTCGTCCAGGACGACTGGAAGATCTCGGAGCGGGTCACCCTCAACCTCGGCCTGCGCTACGAGGTCTACATGCCGGACACCGAGGCGGAGAACCGGCTGCCGAACTACGATCCCGAGGGCATGCGCCTCGTCTACGCCGGCGAGGACGGCACCACGGAGCGTGCGAACAAGGAGACGCGCTGGGGCAACCTGGCCCCGCGCATCGGCGTCGCCTGGGACGTGACTGGAGACGCCAAGAACGTCGTGCGCGCGGGCTACGGCAAGAGCTACTTCCCGGTCCCGCACGCGGCCGGCAACCTGCTCGACCAGAACGTGCCCAATTCGATCTCGCAGAACTACAGTGTCGAGACGAACCCGCTCGTCTACACGCCCGATCGCGTGCCGCGCCTTTCGAACCCCTTCCCGGCCATCGTGCCGCTGCAGCCGCGAACGACCGCTGAGCTGAACGCCGCCAACCCGACCGTGTTCGGACACGCGTTCTCGAACGAGACGCCCCACATGCACACCTGGCAGGTGAGCTACGAGCGGCAGATCACGAACACGCTGATGGGCGAGGTCGCCTATGTGGGCAGCAAGGGCAAGAACCTGATCTGGTTCGGCAACATCAACGAAGTGCAGCCGGGCCCCGGCTCGCAGGCCTCGCGACGCCTGATCCAGCCGCTCTCCAACGTGTCCACGATCAACTACGCCGACACCTCGAACCGCTCGAGCTACAACAGCCTGCAGGCGAAGCTGGTGAAGCGCTTCTCGCGCGGCCTGCAGTTCCTGACGAGCTACACCTTCGGCAAGTCACTCGACTACGCCGGCGCGCCGGCATCGGGCGGCGGCGCCGTCGGCGGGCCGCAGAGCGTGACGCTCTTCGACCAGAGCCGCGGGCCCTCGGGCTTCGACGTCAAGCATCGCTTCGTGGTGAGTTGGGTCTGGGAGCTGCCCTTCGGCGAGGGCCACGCGATCGCCGACGGCGGGATCCTGAAGCCGATCCTGGAGAACTGGCAGTTCAGCGGCATCGTCACGCTCTCGACCGGCCGGCCCTTCACCGTGTTCCTGAACACCGGGGTCAATAACGGCGCGCCGTCCTGGCCCAACCGCATCGGAGACGGCCGGCTTGACAACCCCACGGTCGACCAGTGGTTCGACCCCACCGCCTTCGTGGCGCCGCCCGCCAACACCTACGGGAGCTCGGGTCGCGGCGTGCTCTACGCGCCGGGCACGCAGACGATCGACGTCTCGCTCTCGCGCACCTTCCCCATCAAGGCGTTCCGCCTGCAGTTCCGGGCCGACGCCTTCAACCTGTTCAACACCCCGCAGTTCGGCTTCCCGAACGCGAACATCGGCTCGCCGACGGTAGGCCGCATCACGAGCACCATCGCCGACAACCGCTCGCTGCAGTTCGCGCTGAAGCTCGACTGGTAACGCCCCCGGGGAGTCTGAGGGGGGCGGGATGCCCCCCTCAGGCCGTCCACCGATCCTCTGGTTCTGTTGTCTCTTGTTTGCTGTCCGTTGTCCGCTGTTTCGGAGGTGAAGCATGAAGTCTTTGAAGCTCGCCGTTTTGTTGGCCGCACTGCCGCTAGCCGCTGCCGCTCAGGACCCCGTCAAGGTGGACGCGGGTCACTACAAGGTGCTCCTCGACAACGCCTCCGTGCGCGTGCTCAAGGTCGCCGTGCCCGCGGGCGACAAGAGCCCGATGCACTCGCACCCCGACGCGATCCTGGTGCCGCTCGCGAGCGCCAAGGCCCGCTTCACGCTGCCGGACGGCAAGACCCAGGACATGGAGGTCGTCAAGGAAACCGCGGCCTGGACACCCGCGGGCACCCATTCGCCCGCCAACGTGGGCACCACCGCGGTGGACGCTATCCTGGTCGAGTTCAAGGGGGCTCCGGGCACCGCCACGATGCCGGCCGCGCGCCCGGGCATGCAGACCTCGATGCTCGTCGAAAACCCGCGCGCCGTCGCCATGAAGACGACGGCAAGCGCTGACTTCCATGAGGCGCCCGGCTCCGTCCACGAGTACGACCAGGTTGTGATAGCACTCGGCGAAGCCGGCATGTCGCTCTCCGTGGAAGGCAAGGCCGCGGTGACGAAGTGGCAGCGCGGCGACGTGCAGTTCATCGGCCGCGGCGTCAAGCACGAGTCGAAGAACACGAGCGGCAAGCCGATCGATTTCATCATCGTGGCGATCCGCTGAGGGGGAGCCTGAGGGGGGCGCGATGCCCCCCTCAGTGTGATCATGGTCGCCCGCCGATCCGTCAGCCCTTGTAGTTGTCCGTCGTGCGTTCCCCGTTGTCCGTTGCGTGTTCTCGTGTGCGTGGTCTCCGGAGTCGGCCGTTCTGAGGCGCCCTTCGTGCACGACTAGGGCCGGCGGCGGCGCTGGCCATCGCATTGGACACGCTGATCCAGCAACACTAGAATTCCCGTAGCCCTTCGGCCGGAGTGTGGATGAAACAGCTTGGTCTTGGCGCCCTGCTGCTGTGGGCGCTGGCTTCCGAGATGTCAGCGCAGTCGAAAGGCGCCACGGGTCCGGCTCCCGGTGCTTTGCCTCCGTCGGCAGCTTCCACGCCGCACCAGACCGTCACGAAGTACTGCGTCGAATGCCACGGCGCAGACCGTCCGAAGGCCGGTCTCAGCATCACACGCTTGAGCGAACA
>CAZVOI010000799.1:0-2538 GCA_964628275.1 uncultured Acidobacteriota bacterium
CGGCGTGCTGGTCGAGGACGTGCAGCCGCTGTTCTCGATCCGCGTGAGTGTCATCGCGAGCGACAAGGGGGTCAGGCGCGAGGGCTCCGCCGGCGGAGGCGGCCGGCTCGGGCCGGAGTTCTTCGTGGACAAGCCGCCCGAGCACTTCGCGCGCGAGGCAGCGCGGATGGCCATCACCCTGCTGGGCGCGGTCGAGGCCCCAGCCGGAACGATGCCTGTGGTGCTCGGCCCAGGCTGGCCGGGCATCCTGCTACACGAGGCGGTGGGCCACGGCCTCGAGGGCGACTTCAACCGCAAGGGGCTCTCGGCCTTCTCCGGCCGGATCGGCGAGCGGGTGGCGGCGCCTGGCGTCACGGTGGTGGACGACGGCACGATCGCCGACCGGCGCGGCAGCCTCAACGTGGACGACGAGGGCAACCGCCCCGGGCGCACGGTACTGATCGAGGACGGCATCTTGCGCGGCTACCTGCAGGACCGCATGAACGCGACGCTCATGGGAATGGCGCCGACCGGGAACGGCCGGCGCGAGAGCTACGCGTCCCACCCGCTGCCGCGCATGACCAACACCTTCATGCTGGCCGGCCAGGACGACCCCGACGAGATCGTCCGCTCGGTCAAGCGCGGGCTCTACGCCAAGCACTTCGGCGGCGGCCAGGTGGACATCACCAGCGGCAAGTTCGTGTTCTCGGCGACGGAGGCCTACCTGATCGAGGACGGCCACATCACCCGGCCGGTGGTCGGCGCGACGCTGATTGGAAACGGACCGGACGTGCTCACGAAAGTGACCCGGATCGGCCACGACCTGAAGCTCGACGAGGGCGTAGGCACCTGCCAGAAAGCAGGCCAGAGCATCCCGGTGGGAGTCGGGCTGCCGACGATCCTGGTCTCCGAGATCACCGTCGGGGGGACCGCGGTCTGAGCGGTCGTGGCCTTCGTCTCCGCGGCGGACCGGGATCCCGGGAACGGGTCCGTGGTTCAGGGCGGCGACCCGTTCCCGGGAGCCCTCCGGCTCCGCCGCTACCCGTCGCCTTCGGCTCGCTGCCCTCGCCTCTCTTGGCCTCCAGGGCGCAGAGGAGCTTCCTTGTCTTTCCTTGATTCCGTTCGCAGCGGATTCAGCCGGACGTTCTGGGTAGCGAACGTCATCGAGCTGTTCGAACGCTTCGCCTACTACGGCAGCAAGGCGATCCTCGCGATCTACATCGCCGACCAGGTCGGCCTCGGCCCCGCGGCCGCGGCCTTCCTGGCAGGCTCGGTCTTCAACACGCTGCTCTACTTCCTGCCCGTGCTCGCGGGCACGGTAGTCGACCGCTACGGCTTCAAGCGGAGCCTGCTCGCCTGCTTCTCGATCTTCACGGTCGGCTACTTCATGATCGGCCTGGCCGGGTTGCCGATAGGACAACCGATCGTCCAGGCCGTGGGCGCCAGGACCTGGATGCTGCTGGCGCTCGTGGTGACGGCCGTGGGCGGCTCGCTGATCAAGCCTTCGATCGTGGGCACCGTCGCCCGCACCACCACCAAGGAGACGGCTTCGCTCGGCTACTCGATCTACTACACGCTCGTGAACATCGGCGGTGCCATCGGCCCGATGCTGGCGCTCGTGGTGCGCGAGAACATGGGCATCGCCTACGTGCTCGTGATGTCGTCGCTCACGAGCCTCGCGCTGGTGCTGGGCACGCTCGTCTTCTACAAGGAGCCCCCACCCCCGGCCGACGCGCCAGAGGCGCGATCGATGGCGAAGGTGCTGAGCGACATGCTGACCGTGTTCGGCAACGCGCGCTTCATGACCTTCCTCGTGATCTTCTCGGGCTTCTGGGCGATGTTCTGGCACATCTTCTACGCGCTGCCGTTCTACGTGCGCGACTACCTGAAGTTCGAACGCTTCGAGCTGTTCGAGACCGTGGACGCCTGGACGATCATTCTGGTCACGGTGCCGATCACGGCACTCGCAAAGAAGCTGAAGCCGCTCACGGCGATGGTGCTGGGCATGGCACTCGCGACCTCATGCTGGTTCGTGATGGCCTCAGTGCCGACGCTCACGTTCACCGTCGCCGCGATCGTGCTGTTCGCGCTCGGCGAGGGGCTGCAGGCGCCGCGCTACTACGAGTACGTCGCGGCGCTCGCCCCCAAGGAGCAGGTCGGCACCTACATGGGCTTCGCGTTCCTGCCGATCGCGATCGGCACTTTCATCGCCGGCTGGTCGAGCGGCTACCTGGTGAAGACCTACGTCGTGGGCGGCAATCCGCAGGCACCACGAATGTGGCTTTGGGTCGGCGCCTACGGCGTCGTCTCGACGTTGCTGCTTCTGCTCTACGACCGTTTCGTGGCGCCGCGCCGGGCCGAGTCGTGAGCGAGACGAGCGCCGTCGACTACCGCGATCTCGCCTCCGAGATCCTGAAAGCCGCGCGCACCGCCGGAGCCGACGCGGGCGACCTCGTCGTCTCCGAGGGAACCGAGTTCTCGGTCACCGTCCGCAAAGGCGAGGTCGAGACGCTCACCGAGGCTGGCAGCAAGGCGCTCGGCCTGCGCGTCTTCGTCGGC
>CAZVOI010000800.1:0-3601 GCA_964628275.1 uncultured Acidobacteriota bacterium
ACACGGCTCTCCACGAAGGGGCAGTTGATCATTCCCCAGGCGATCCGGGCGCGCCAGGGCTGGCGGGCGGGGACGCGAGTCGTGATCGAGGATCGCGGCGATCACGTGGTCCTGCGCGCCCTGGCCGAGCCGCCGCGGACACGGATCGAGGATATCGTCGGGTGTACCGGCTACCGGGGTCGGCGTCGCTCCCTGGCCGAGATGGACGCGGCGATCGCGCGCGGCGCGGGCCGCCGGTGATCGCGCGAGAGCCGTAGCGCGGTCAGATTCGATTCCGCGCTTGTTCCGCGAATCGATCCGTCGGGCCACCGTCTGGAGCACCGACGCGGTCTGGCATCTGGTTCATCGCGCCCGGGCCAGCGGCCGGCGACGAGCCCGTAGCGTCTTCGTCAGTCGTTCACCTCAGACCTAACCGTGAGGCGCCAGGGCCGCAACCCTCTTTTCATGCCCTCGGGGCGGACGCTGGTCACGGAAGGACCGGGAGCGCCATGCTAAAATCGATCCGGCGAGGGACGCTTGAGTCAGATCACGATCGATTGCCCAGACGAGCTTCTGGTGGCCCTGAGCGCGACGCCGCAACAGTTCGAGCAGGAGGCGCGCCTCGTTCTCGCGGCCAAGCTGTTCGAGATGGGGCGGCTCTCGTCCGGCAGGGCCGCGCGCCTTGCCGGCATGGACCGCGTTACGTTCCTGCTAAGCCTTCAGCGTGTCGGCGTGCCGGCTCTGGCCCTCGACCCTCAGGATCTCGAGTCCGAGGCTCGCTATTCCGAAGGACGCTAGAGCTCTCGTCGCCGACACCGGCGCGCTGCTCTCGCTCGCTGCCTGTGGTCAGCCGATCTTCTCCCCGCGCTGGCCGGCTGGTGCTACCGGACCGGCCGGGGCTGGGCGTTGTGCGGCAGGTTATTCGTACCTGAGCGCCTCGATCGGATCCAGCGTGGCGGCCTTGCGGGCCGGGTAGTAGCCGAAGAAGATCCCAACCGCCGCCGCGAAAGCGAACGCGATGCCGATCGAGGAGCTCGTCACCATCGTCGGCCAGCCGAGCCCCTGGGTCAGGCTCTGCGACACGCCGACGCCGAGTGCTATCCCCATGCTGCCGCCCACCACCGACAGCGTCACGGCTTCGGCCAGGAACTGGCGCAGGATGTCGCGGGTCCGGGCGCCGACCGCCATCCGCAGGCCGATCTCCTTGGTGCGCTCGGTGACCGAGACCAGCATGATGTTCATGATGCCGATGCCGCCGACCAGCAGGCTGACCGAGGCGACGCTCATCAGCAGCATCGTCATGGTGTTGGCCATCTCGGTGCGGGTCGCCGCCATCTCCTCGAGCGTGCGCACCGAGAAGTCGTCTTCCTCGGGCCGAGCGACGCGGTGGCGAGTGCGCATCAGGCGCGTGATCTGCACGGCCACGTCCTCGACCACGTCGGGCCGCGTCGCTGAGATCGAGATCTGGTTGATGTAGGTGGCGCCTTGCAGCTTCTTCATCACGGTCGTGTAGGGCGCGAGGATGATGTCGTCCTGATCTTGACCGAACTGCCCCTGGCCCTTCGGGCCCAGGCGGCCGATCACGCGGAACGGCAGGTTCTTGATTCGGATCACCTGGCCGACCGGGTCCTCGCCGCCGGGGAACAGCGTCTTGTAGACGGTTTCGCCCAGCAGGCACACCTTGTCGGCGGTCTGGATCTCCCTGGCGCCAAAATTCTGGCCGGATGTGATCACCCAGTTTCGGATCAGGACGTACTCCTCGTTGCCGCCCTCGACCTGCGTCGACCAGTTCTGGTTGCCGGCGATCACCTGGCCACGGCTGCGCACCATCGGGCTGAAGCGCGCGACTCCGGGCAACTCACCCACCGCCTGGGCGTCCTCGAGTGTCAGCGTATTGCTCGAGCCCATCCCGCCGTGCGCCATCCCCGGGCCGCGAAAGCTGCCGGAGGAGACGTAGATGATGTTGGTTCCCTGGCTCTGGATCTGCGCGTCGATCGAGGCCCGCGCCCCCGAGCCGAGCGCGATCATCGCGATCACCGAGGCGACGCCGATGATCACGCCGAGCATGGTCAGGGCCGAGCGCACCTTGTTGCGGCGGATCGCGCGCATCGCGATCTGGATCGTATTGATGAACTGCATCGTCAGGCCTCGGTTTCCGGCGGTGGCAGCGCGCGAAGCTCCGCGGCCGCATCCCGCCTCGACAGCACCGGCTCGTCCTTGATGACTTTACCGTCTCGGAACTGGATCAGGCGCGTCCCGTACTCGGCGATCTCGTGCTCGTGCGTGATCACGATGACGGTGATCCGCTTCAGGGCGTTGAGCCGCTGCAGGATCTCCATGATCTCGATGCTGGTCCGGCTGTCGAGGTTGCCGGTCGGCTCGTCGGCGAGCAGGATCTCCGGGTCCGCGATCAGCGAGCGCGCGATCGCCACCCGTTGCATCTGCCCGCCCGAGAGCTGGTTCGGCGTGTGGTCGGCGCGTGCGCCCAGGCCCACGGCCTCGAGCAACGCCTTGGACTTCCGGTGGCGATCGGCGGCCGTCATCCCGTTGCTGCTGTAGAGCAGCGGCAGCTCCACGTTCTCGAGCGCGGTCGTGCGCGGCAGCAGGTTGAAGTTCTGGAACACGAAGCCGATCTTGCGGTTGCGCAGCACCGCGCGCCGATCACGATCGAAGCCCGAGACGTCCTCGCCTTCCAGGTAGTAGTGGCCGGCGGTGGGCCGGTCGAGCAGGCCCAGGATGTTCATGAACGTCGACTTGCCGCTGCCCGACGCTCCGACCACCGAGATGAATGCGCCCTTCTCGATCTCGAGCGATACGCCTCGCAGCGCGTGGACGGTCACGTCCCCGAGCGGGTAGCTGCGGCGGAGATCCTCGACGCGCACCAGCGTCGCCTGAGACGCCGGGCCGTTCACTGACGGCGGCGCTGCTGGGGTGGACCCGGCTGGAACGGGTTGGCGCTCGGCGAGTTGCCGGGCCGAGGACTGGTCGCTGCGGCGCCCGCCGGACCGGTTTCGACGCCCGTCACGATGCTGGCGCCTTCGCTGAGCCCGTCGCGCACTTCCACGAACTGGCCGTCGGAGATCCCGAGCCGCACCATCTTGGGCTCGGGCGCGCCCTTGTCGTTCAGCACGAACACCACACCCGGCCCGCGCTCGCCGCCGCGGGCGCCAAAAGCCGCGGCGCGCGTGCCGCCCATCCCACCGGGGCCGCCAGCGCCGCCGAAGCCGCCCGCGCCGCGGAAGCCGCCCGCGCCGCCCGGTCCGGCGCCGGGCCCACCGCCAGCGCCGCGCCGGAAGCCGTCGGGCGGGTGGCCACCCAGCGAAGCACTTGGGCTGGCGCCAGCGTCGGGCGCCGCGGCCGACGGGTCGTGGCCACCGGCCTCGGCGCGCCGCTGGGCGCGAGCCGATTCCATCCACTTGGCCATGTCGAAGCCTTCCGGCCGGAAGCGCATCGCCGTGGCCGGCACGCGAACCGCGTTCGCGCTCTTGCGCACGATCAGCGAGACGGTCGCGGTCATGCCCGGCATCAGCTTCAGCTCGGGGTTGTCGACCGAGATGATCGTGTTGTAGCTGACGACGTTCTGAACTGTCTGGGGCTGCAGCCGAACCTGCTCGACGCGGCC
>CAZVOI010000801.1:0-7964 GCA_964628275.1 uncultured Acidobacteriota bacterium
AGATGTCGGCTCGGTGGTCCGCTTCCTTTCCTTCGAGCTGTTCGGGTGACATGTACTGGAACGTGCCGAGCAGCGTTCCTTCCGCCGTTAGCCCACGCGTCGCCGTCGGCGAGTGGGACTCCATCGAGGAAGCCGACGCCAGCGGTGTGTCTGTCTTCGCCAGGCCGAAGTCCAGCAGCTTCGCGCCGGCCTTGGTGAGCAGGACGTTCGCGGGCTTCAGGTCGCGGTGGACGATGTGCTCCCTATGGGCCCGGGCCAGGGCATCGGCGATCTCGGTGCCGTAGCGCAGCACCTGGTCGATCGGCAGTGGACCTTTGGCCACACGCTCGGCCAGCGTCTCGCCCTCGAGATACTCCATGACCAGGAAGTCGACACCGTCCTGATGGCCGACGTCGTGGAGGACGCAGATGTGGGGATGGTTGAGGGAGGCGACGGTCTTCGCTTCGCGCTCGAAGCGCGCCTTCCGCTCCGGGTCCTGCGAGACGTGGGCCGGCAGCACTTTGATCGCGACGATGCGGTCGAGGCGCGTGTCGCGCGCGCGGTACACCTCGCCCATGCCGCCGGCCCCGAGAGGGCCGAGGACTTCGTAGGGACCGAGACGAGCGCCGCTTGTGATGGCCATGTCTCGGTTCGGCTAGTCTGTTTCTGCTTCCACGTCGAGCGGCGCAAGTCCCTCGGACCGCGCCGCCCTCAGCAGAGCACGGTCCGCGGCGACAAACGTCATCGGCTCGTTCAGCCGCTTCTTCAGTTCGAGAGCCGACGCGACGTGAATCGCATCGAAGGCACGAAGCGAGCGACGGCGGATCACGTCACGGGCCACGCGCAGGACCTCGTCCGTCAGCTCGACTTGGATGCAGGCCCGCCATTCCGCTTCGAAAACGCGGCAGGCCCCGAGATATCCGGCCTCCGGGACATGCCCCTCGCGGCGCTTGCGGGCGAGGCCCGAATAGATCTCGGCGTAGGCAATCTTGGCCGTCGCGGGTTGCCCGGCCGACACGAGGCGATCGACGAGCCCCGAACCTCGCTCGGCGACGAAGCGCTTGATCAGCGCGCTCGTATCCAGGTAGTTCACCTACGGTCGTCGAGAATCGTCTTTGACAACTGCCGCCCCGCGATCCTGATCTTGCGGACCTTCTTCGAGGCCTTCGCCACGGGCAACGTGACGAGCCCCTGGTCCGCCAGCCGAGCCAGGCGCGCGTCCAGGCTGACGGCGGGTTCGGCGGCCTGGATCGGCTGTATGACGGCGATCGGCTTGCCTCGTTCCGTCACCACGACCTCTTCACCACGCTTGCTCTGTCGCAGGTAGTGCGTCAAGCGATCCTTCAGCGCCTTGACTCCGACAGTGCTCATGGTTTCCCGGTGGCTATTGTAGCTACCTCATGGGCGGCAGTCCCACCGCGCGTTCTCTCTGCACCAGCCTGGCGGCCCAGTTTGCCCTCTAGACTGCGGCTCGTGGAGCCTGGGCTGCCCGAAGGATTCTTCGACGCTCTCGAAGCGCGGCACCTCGCGAACCTGACATTCACCGAGGTTCGCAAGGGACTGCAGGCGCTCTCCTCGCTGTACGTCGAGCGCCGCGACCGTATCGTGCGCGGGGCGGCCTTGGACGGCGCGGGCAAGCGCGCGGCATTCGCGCTCTACTACGGCCCGCAGCACCTCCTGGCGGTCCGCGAGATCACGCTCCGGCTGGGCCTCGGGCTTCCCCGTCCACTGATCGTGGATCTCGGCTGCGGCACGCTGTCTGCCGCGGCCGGCGTGGCCCTCGCCGCACGCGAAGCCGGACAGCCGGCCGAGATCCTGGGCATCGAGAAGAACGGCTGGGCGGCGGGCGAAGCGCGCTTCACGATGTCGGCGCTCGGCCTGCGTGGCCGCGTTCTGCGGCAGGAGCTGGAGAGCTTCTCGCTCCCGGAGCGCGTCGGCGCCGTCGTGGCCGCCTACACGCTCAACGAGCTGAGCGAACCGGCGCGGCTGCGCTGCCGTGGGCTGCTCCACGCAGCGGGCGACGCTGGCGCGCGAGTGCTGGTCGTGGAGCCGCTGTCCCGGAAGAGCGCGCCGTGGTGGCCGGAGTGGAGAACGGCCGTCCTCGACCGCGGCGGCCGCGAGGACGAATGGCGCCTGCCGTGGACGCCTCCGGAACGCATGCGGCTGCTCGCCAAGGCCGCAGGCCTGATTCCGCGCGAGTTGCTCGCACGCTCCCTCAGCTTCGGCTGAGCGTCGCTCGGCAACTACAATACGGCGATGGCCTCGGCTTTCGACTTCTCGGCGATCCTGGATCCCTCCGACGCGGTGGCGCTGCGCCAGGCCGGAGAGCTGATCATCGACATGCACGAGCACGGCAACACGATGTTCGTGCTCAAGTCGGGAGAGGCGCTGATCAAGGTCGGCGACATCGTCCTGGAACTGGTCGGCAAGGGCGGCATCGTGGGCGAGATGGCGATGCTGGACGACCAGTCGCGCAGCGCCAGCGTCGTGGCCAGCAGCATCTGCGAAGTCGTCTCGATCGATCGGCAGCGCTGCGTCGGGCTCGTCCGCGAAAGCCCGCAGTTCGCGATCGAGCTGATGCGGCTGATCGTGCGGCGGCTGCGCGCGATGAACTTCTTCGCGCATCACGACGCCGTCACGCGGCTGCCCAACCGCGCGAGCCTGGAGGAGCATCTGCGCGGTGCGCTGGCGCGGTCGAAGCGCCAGGACCAGTTCCTGCTGCTGATGATCGTGGACGTGGGCGGGGTTCGCGAGATCAGCGACCTGCTCGGCTTCGGAGCGGGCGACGCGCTTCTAGAGGCAGCCGCCAAGCGCCTGCTCGCGTCGGTCCAAGACGACGCTTTCGTGGCGCGCGTCGGCAGTGACCAGTTCGCGGTGGTCGTGGAAGACGCGGGCGAAGCACAGAACGCCGTGGCCGTGGCCCAGCGCATCGTCTCTGGAATGGCCAAGCCGTTCCCGATGTCGGACCACCAGACGGCGCTCACCGCCAACATCGGCATCAGCTACTTTCCGCAGGACGGAAGCGACGCGAAGACGTTGTTGCGCAGCGCCAATTCGGCGGTCAGCCGCGCCAAGGAGCAGGACGGCAGCCCTTACCAGTTTTTCAGCCCGGACCTGAACGCTCGCGCGCTCGAGGCCCTCGCCATAACCAACAAGCTGCGGCTGGCGCTGGATCGCAACGAGTTCACGCTCCACTACCAGCCGCTGGTCGATCTCAAGTCCGGTGAGGTGATGGGCGCCGAGGCGCTGCTGCGCTGGCTGGAGCCGGAGATGGGGATGATCCCGCCGTCGACTTTCATACCGCTCGCCGAGCGGCGGGGCATGATCGGCGCAATCGGCGACTGGGTGCTCGAGGCCGCCTGCCGAAAGGCGAGAGAGTGGCAGCTCGCCGGAATCGCGCCGTTCCGGGTCGCGGTCAACCTCTCGCTGGCACAGCTCCGCGAGCCCGACCTGGCGCGGAAGGTCGGCGCGATGCTGCGCAACGCGGAGCTCGGCGCCCGCACCCTGGCGCTCGAAGTCACCGAGACGTTCGCAATGCAGGATCCCGAGACCACCGTCAAGGTGCTGACCGAGCTGCACGAGATGGGAATCGCGCTCGCGATCGACGACTTCGGCACCGGCTACTCGTCACTCAGCTACCTGAAGCGCTTCCCGGTCGACTACCTGAAGATCGACCGCTCGTTCATCCGTGGGATTCCCGCCGATCGTGACGACATGACGATCGCGCGCACGATCATCGCGATGGCCAAGAGCCTCGACATAAGGCTGATCGCCGAGGGGGTCGAGACCGAGGAACAGCGCGCCTTCCTCGCGAACGAGGGTTGCGACGAAGCGCAGGGTTTCCTGTTCGGCAAGCCGATTCCTCCGGACGAGCTCGCGCCGCTGCTGCGCGAAAGGGTCCGACCCTGGCCTCGAGACGACTCGAAGCCCACCACGCGGCGCTCGCGAACGACGCCTTAGATAGATTCCCACAACCGGACAAGCCAAGGGACCCGACCATGCGCCTCTTCTCGATCGCCGTGCTCGCCGCCGTCAGCGCCGCGCCCACGGAAGCGCAGGACGTCGATGCCAAGCTGCTGCAGGCGCTCGAGTGGCGAAGCATCGGTCCGAATCGCGGCGGCCGTTCGTTGGCCACGGCGGGCAGCCCGAGCCGGCCCAACGAATACTATTTCGGCGCCGTCGGCGGCGGATTGTGGAAGACGACCGACGGCGGGACGACCTGGAAGCCGGTCACCGATGGCCAGATCAAGAGCAGTTCGGTGAGCGCGATCGCCGTCGCCGAGTCGAACCCTGACGTCGTCTACATCGGGATGGGCGAGACCCAGCTCCGCGGCAACATCATGCAGGGCGACGGAGTCTACAAGTCCGAGGACGCCGGCAAGACCTGGAGCCACATGGGTCTCGCCGACACGCAAGCCATCGCGCGCGTGCGCGTGCATCCGAAGAATCCCGACGTCGTCTACGTCGCGGCACTCGGTCACCCGTACGGCCCGAACGACGAGCGCGGCGTCTTCAAGTCCACGGACGGCGGCAAGACCTGGAAGAAGGGGCTGTTCCGCAGCAGCAAGGCCGGCGCCGTGGATCTGGTGATCGATCGCACCGATCCGAACATCCTGTTCGCGTCCATTTGGGAGGTGTTCCGCACGCCCTGGCAGCTTTCCTCCGGCGGGCCGGGCAGCGGCCTCTTCAAGTCCACCGACGCGGGCGAAACCTGGAAGGAGATCACGCGCAACCCCGGGCTGCCGAGGGGGATCATCGGCAAGATCGGCGTCAGCGTCTCGGGCGCGGACGGCAGACGCGTGTTCGCGATGGTCGAAAACGAGGACGGTGGCCTCTACCGCTCCGACGACGCCGGCGCGACCTGGGCGAGAGTGAACGACGAACGCGCGCTGCGCCAGCGCGCCTTCTATTACACGCGCGTCTACGCCGACCCGAAGGACGCGGACACCGTCTACGTCTTGAACGTCAACTTCCACAAGTCCACAGACGGCGGTAAGACCTTCAAACAGATCCGCCCGCCCCATGGCGACAACCACGATCTCTGGATCGACCCCACGAACCCGCGACGGATGTCGGAGAGCAACGACGGCGGCGGGACGGTGAGCGTGAATGGGGGCGAGACCTGGACCCCGCTCGACTACCCGACCGCGCAGCTCTACCACGTGACGACGACCAAGGATTTTCCGTACCACGTGTGCGGCGCCCAGCAGGACAACTCGACGCTGTGCGTGCCGAGCGACGGCGGGCCGAACCTCAGGAACCCGAGCCAACCGGCCGGCGATCATCTCTACGCCGTCGGCGGCGGCGAGAGCGGTTACATAGCGCCCCACCCGACCAACCCCGACCTCTTCTACGCAGGCTCGCAGGGCGCGCTGCTGACTCGCTACAACCGGAAGACCGGGAAGATCCGCGACATCCAGGTGTATCCCGAGTTCTTCTCCGGGCAGTCCGCGGCGACGCTGAAGCAGCGCTGGCAGTGGACGTTCCCGATCGTGTTCTCGCCGCACGATTCGAGCGTGCTCTACACCTCGTCGCAGCATCTCTGGAAGACGACCAACGACGGGCTCTCGTGGGATCGCATCAGCCCCGACCTGACGCGCGCCGACCCGAAGACGCTCGGCGACTCGGGCGGCCCGATCACCAAGGACCAGAACGGCCCCGAGATCTACGCCACGATCTTCGCGGTGGCGCCCAGCAAGCTGGAGAAGGACACGATCTGGACAGGCTCGGACGACGGCCTCGCCCACGTCACACGGGACGGCGGCAAGACCTGGAGCAACGTCACACCCAAGGATCTGCCGGAGTTCAGCCGTATCAGCATCATCGATGCCTCGCCTCACAAGCCGGGGACTTCGTACCTGTGCGCCAAGCGTTACCAGCTCGACGACCGGGCGCCCTACATCTTTCGGACCGACGACTACGGCAAGACCTGGACCAAGATCGTGAGCGGGATCCGCGAAGACGACTACATCCACGTCGTGCGCGAGGATCCGAAGCGGCCAGGCCTTCTATATGCGGGCGGCGAGCACGGCGTGTGGGTCTCGTGGGACGACGGCGTGGCGTGGCAGTCGCTGGCCTTGAACATGCCCGACACCCAGGTCAGCGACCTGGTCGTCGAAGAGAACGACCTCGTCGTCGGCACGCACGGCCGCTCTTTCTATCTGCTCGAGGACATCGGGCCGCTGCGCCAGATGAAGCCCGAGGTCGCTTCGGCGGCGCTGCACCTGTTCTCGCCGCGCGACGCCTTCCGCGGCTATGGCAACGCGGTGATCGACTACGTCCTGGCCAAGGACGCCGACAAGGTCACGGTCGAGATCCTGGACAGCGCCGGCAAGACGATTCGCAGCTTCGTGGGCACGCCAGCCGACGACAAGAAGCCCGAAGCCGGCGACGCTTCCGAGTTCCTCGACCCGCCGGCTCCTGCCCCGCCGCCTCGAAAACTCGGGCTCAACCGCTTTCAATGGAACCTGCGCTACCCCGGCGCCACGACGTTTTCCGGAATGATCGTGTGGAGCGCGCGGCCCGAGCTGGGACCGCTGGCGGTGCCCGGCAATTACCGCGTGAAGCTGAGCGCGAACGGCGAGACGCGTGAGGCGCCGCTGGCCGTCAAGCTCGACCCGCGCACGACTGGCGTGACGATCGCGGATCTGCAGGAACAGTTCGAGCTCGCCTCGAAGGTGCGCGACGCCACGAGCCGCGCCAACGAGGCGGTGATCCGGATCCGCGCGCTCAAGGACCAGATCCGCGACCGCGGCCCGAAGACCAAGGACAAGGGCGTCGTCTCGAGCGGCGACGCGCTCGCTCGAAAGCTGTCGGCGGTGGAGGAAGAGCTCTACCAGGTGCGGAATCGCAGCGGGCAGGACCCGTTGAACTTCCCGATCAAGCTCAACAACAAGCTGGCCGCGCTGCGGCGCAGCATCGAGAACGGCGACGGCAAGCCGACCGCGGGCTCCAACGCTGTCTTCAAGGAGCTGTCGGCCCAACTCCAGGGCCTGGTGGCCCGGCTCGAAAGCCTCGTGAAGGTGGACGTCGTCCAGTACAACCTGGCGCTCGAGTCGAAGAAGCTGCCGCCGCTGAAATAGCCCGCTATCATCTGGATTCATCCATGGGACTCGAGGCGGGGCGCGCGGCTCGGTCCCTATGAGGTTCGGGACCTCCTCGGCGCGGGCGGGATGGGCGAGGTGTATCGCGCGCGCGACACTCGGCTCGACCGAGACGTCGCGCTCAAGGTGCTGGTTGGCGCGGCCGCGGTCGACGCTGGCCGACTCGACCGCTTCCAGCGCGAGGCGCGGGCAGCGAGCGCCCTCAATCACCCGAACATTCTGGCGGTCTTCGACGTCGGCTTCGAAGCGGGCGTTCCCTACGTCGTCTCGGAGCTGCTCGAAGGCAAGACGCTGCGCGAGCAGCTCCGTTCCGGCGGTCTGCCGGTGCAGAAGATCATCCAGTATGGCGTCCAGATCGCGCAGGGCATGGCCGCGGCTCACGACAAGGGGATCATCCATCGCGACCTGAAGCCCGAGAACCTCTTCCTGACGAAAGATGGTCGGGCCAAGATCCTCGACTTCGGCCTCGCTAAGCTTCGCGAGCCGGGGCGTCTCGTGGGGGACGCCGGGTCTCAGCACGCCACGGCTTCGCACACCACGGACACCGGCTCCGGCGTCATCTTGGGGACGGTCGGGTACATGTCCCCGGAGCAGGCACGCGGGATGCCCGTGGACCATCGTTCGGACATCTTCTCCTTCGGCGCGGTGCTCTACGAGATACTCGCGGGGCGCCGCGCTTTCCGGGGCACGAGCGCCGCCGAGACACTGGCCGCCATCCTCAAGGAAGATCCGCCAGACCTGGCGCGCTCGGAGCCGGCGGTGCCCCCCGGCCTGGAGCGAATCGTGCGGCGCTGCCTGGAGAAGGACCCGGGACACCGCTTCCACTCCGCTCATGACCTGGCCTTCGCTCTCGAGGCGCTCTCGGGTTCGGCTCCGTCGCTC
>CAZVOI010000802.1:0-1708 GCA_964628275.1 uncultured Acidobacteriota bacterium
CGGCTGGAGCAGGCGCTGATCGCCGCGGTCGAGCGGTTGCGCGAGGAAAAGGTAGACGACGCCACGTTATCCGCGGCCAAGAAGCGGCGGCGCGCCTACTGGGAGAGGCGCCGGCTGAACTGGGACGACGTGGCCTTCGACCTCGGCCACTACGAGATCATGGACTCGTGGCGCACGCTGTTCCTCGAAGCGGACGCCTTGCAGGCGCTGAGCGCCGAGCAGCTCCAGGAGGCGGCGCGCAAGTACTTCATCCCGACGAACCGCGTGATCGGCGTGGCACGGAGAGCGCGATGAGGCGCTTCTCGGCCGTGCTCGCTTTGGCCTTGGCGGCGACGCCAGCGCAGGCCCAGCGCGTCCTGCTCCCGTTCGACCCGCCGGAGGCCGTCCGCTTCGGCGCATCGAAGTTCAAGCTGCCCGATCCCGCCGCGCATCGCGCATTGATCGGAGAAGGCCTGGTCGCGTTCGTGGCCGAAGACGCGGCGACGCCGACGATCGAGCTGACGGCTCTCGTCGGGATCAGCCGCCTCGACGACCCGGCGGGCAAGGAAGGCCTGGCCGAGGCGCTCGGCTACGCGATCACGACCCACGGCCCGAAGGGCACGGGCCAGCCCGCACTGGCTGACGCGCTCCGCCGCATGGACGCGCGCTTCGCCGCCAGCGTGGACAACGAGCACCTGCGTGTCACGCTTTCGTGTCTCGCGGAGGACTTGCCGCAGGCGCTCGAGCTGTTCGCCCGCAGCCTGCGCGAGCCACTGCTGGACACCACGGTGCTTCAGGGGTTGCGGCGCCGGGGCGCGCAGCGAGGCTGGAGCCAGGACGATCCGCGCGCGCGGCCCGAGCACGAGTTCCCGAGCCTCGTGTACGGCGACCATCCGGCCGGGCGGCGCCCCAGCGCCGCGAGCCTCGAGGCGCTCACGCTCGAGGACCTGGCGAGCGCGCATCGCCGCTACTTCGTGCCGAACAACATCGTGATCGCGGCGTCCGGCGGGTTCTCCGCCCAGAGCGCGGTCTCCGAATTGAAACGGCACTTCGCCGCGCCAGGCTGGCGGCGCGCGAAGGTCGAGCACGCGCCGCTGCCCCCGATCCCGCCCGCTGCGCGGCGCACGCTCCACGTCTTCGACACCGACCGGCTGCAAGGCTTCATGCTGTTCGGTCATCTCGGGGAGCGGGGCCGCGGCAAGGACCGCGCGGCGCTCGAGGTCGCCAACTACGTGCTCGGGGGCGGCGGCGCGGTCTGGAAGCGCGTGAACCCCGAGCGCCCGCCCGCGGTCGCGGAGGGACACTTCGACGCGCGGCTGTTCGTCGAGAGCCGCTCGAAGCGAGGCCTCAGCAACGACACCTCGTCCTACGTGCCGGTCGGCTTCCGCGCGCCCGCCCTGGTGTACGGCGTCACGCTCGGCCGCCCCGAATCGATCGCCTACCTGCTCAAGATCGCCGACGGCGAGTGGAGGCGCATCCGCGACCAGGAGATCAGCGACGAGGAGCTGGAGATCGCCAAGGGCGCGCTCACCGAGGGCTATTTCGAGATGCGCTTCTCGGGGGCCCACAGCAAGGCGCTCGCGCTGGCCGAGGACTTCTTCTTCGAGGGCGACCACACCTGGAGTGAGGGCTACGTGCGCGCCATTCGAGCCGTCACCCGGGCCGACGTGCTGGCGGCGGCCCGCCGCCACTACCGCCCGGAGGAGCTGGTCGCGGTGCTGGTCGGCCC
>CAZVOI010000803.1:0-3463 GCA_964628275.1 uncultured Acidobacteriota bacterium
TGTTGCAGGTCGGCTCTCCGGTCGCCGTGATCACCGATCTGAAGGACCCCTGGTTGACCGTCTACGTCGCGGCGCTGGATCTGCCGAAGCTGCGCCTCGCCCAGGAGGCCGACGTCGTGACCGACGACGGACAGGCGCGCACGGGCAAGATCACGTTCATCGCCTCGCAGGCCGAGTTCACGCCCAAGAACGTCCAGACGCGCGACGAGCGCGTGAAGCTCGTCTACAAGATCAAGGTCCGCCTCCCCAACGAGGACGGCCTGTTCAAGCCGGGGATGCCGGCCGAGGCGCGCTTCCGCGCGGCGGAGGCCAAGTGAGCGCCGACGCGCTGGTCGTCTTCGACAAGATGACGCGCAGCTACGCGGGAGTCGTGGCGGCGCACGAGGTGAGCTTCGAGGTCCGGCGCGGCGAGATGTTCGGCCTGATCGGCCCGGATGGCGCGGGCAAGACCACGACGCTGCGCGTGGCGCTGGGTCTCTTGAAGCCCGACTCCGGCAGCGTGCGCAGCTGCGGTCTCGACCCGATTCGCGAGAGCGATGCGCTGGCCCGGCGCATCGGCTATCTCTCACAGAGGTTCTCGCTCTACGGCGATCTGAGCGTCGACGAGAACATCGCGTTCTTCGCCGAAGTCCACGGCGTTCGCGGCTGGCGCGGGCGGCGCGACCAGCTGCTCGAGCTTCTGCGCATGACCCCGTTTCGGGATCGGCTGGCGGATCGGCTCTCGGGCGGCATGAAACAGAAGCTCGCGCTCGCCTGCACGCTGGTGCACACGCCGGAGCTACTGGTGCTCGACGAGCCCACGACCGGCGTCGATCCGGTCTCGCGGCGGGACTTCTGGAAGATCCTGGCGCAGCTGCAGCGCGACGGCCTGACGCTGCTCTTGACGACGCCCTACCTCGACGAGGCCGAGCGCTGCCAGCGAATCGCGCTGATGGACCAGGCACACATCCTGGGCGTGAAGGAGCCGGAGGCGATCCGGGCGGAGGCGCGCGGGATCGTGATCGAGCTGGTGGCGCGGCCCAGGCGGCGCGCGCAGGAGCTGCTGCGAATGCGCCAGGAGGTGAGCGAAGTGGAAGTCTTCGGCGAGCGCCTGCATGCGACGCTCGAGGACGCAGCCACGGCGGATGCGTCCCTGTGGAGCGAGCGGCTGGCGGCGGGCTTGCGCGAACAGGGAATCGAGGTCGAGCACACGCGCGCCGTGGCACCTTCGCTCGAAGACGTCTTCATCCGGTCCATCCGCGCCCGTCAGGGCGCAGCCGAGGCACGCGCATGAGGTTCATCGTCATCTTCGCCGGTTTCAGCCTGTCCGCTCAGCTCGCTGCGGCGCAGGAGACGCCGCTGACCCTCCAGGAGGCGGTCGAACGAGCCCACGCCCAGGCGCCGCGGCTGCTGCAGCTCGCCTCGCTAAAGGACGCCGCCGATGCCGTGACCCGTGGCGCCCGCGGCGGCCGGTGGCCGCAGCTCGATCTGCAGGCCGCCTACAGCTACAACTCGGACGTGCCCGAGCTCGAGATCGTGAGCCCGGGACCGCCGCCGACGCGGCTGCTGGTGTTCCCCAACATCAACAACCAGTACCGCACCCGCGCTAGCGTCAGCCTGCCGCTCTACACCGGCGGCCGGGTCGGCGGCGGGATCCAGGGCGCCACGGCACAGGCCACCGCGGCCGGCGGCGACCTCGAGGCCGCGCGCCACGATCTCACGCTCGAAACCCGCACCGCCTACTGGTCGCTGGTGTCGGCCCGCGAGAGCGAGCGCGTGCTGGCCGAGGCGGTGGGCGCCTTCGAAGCCCACCTGCGCGACGCTCAGAACCGAGCGACGTTCGGGCTGGCGGCCCGCAACGAGGTGCTGCTGGTGCAGGTGGAGCGCGACCGCGCCGAGCTCAGCCGGATTCGAGCGCAGAACGGCTCCGCGATCGCGAACGCCAACCTGCAACGGCTGCTCGGGCTGCCGCCGACCGCACGGGTGGTTCCGACGGAACCGCGCGCCACCGCGGACGCGCTAGGCGACTCCCCCGACACTGAAGCGCTCGTCGAGAAGGCCCTTGGTACCCGGCCCGAGATCGCCGCGCTGCGGGCGCGGGTCGACGCCGCGGTCGCGGCGGCGCGGGTGTCGCGCGCGTCGCGGCTGCCGCAGCTCTACCTGCAGGGGGCCTACGATTACGCGCTTCCGAACTCGAAGATCCTGCCGCTGACGCCGGAATGGAAGGGCACCTGGTACGCGGGCGCCTCGCTTGTGTGGAACGCCTTCGACGGCGGGCGGACGTCCGCCAGTGCGGCTCAGGCCGAGGCGCAACAGCAGGCGCTGGTGCGGACGCTCGAGGATCTCGTCCAGCGGATCCGGCTGGAAGTGACGGCCCGGACGCTCGACCTCGCCACCGCCCGCTCGACGGTGACCGTGGCGGAGCGCAACCTGGAAGCCGCCAAGGAGAACCTGCGGGTCTCCAAGGAACGCTATCGCGAGGGCGTGATCCTCTCCTCGGACCTGCTCGACGCCGAGACGGCTCTGCAACGCGCGGGCCTGGACGAGACTAGCGCCGCCGTCTCGCTGCGGCTGGCGCTCGCCAACCTGGAACGCGCGACCGCTCGATGAACGCCGACACGGTCATCTCGATCCAGCACCTGCAGAAGCGCTTCGGCGCCTTCCTGTCGGTGGACGACCTGTCCTTCGAGGTGCGCCGTGGCGAGGTATTCGGCCTCCTGGGCAGCAACGGCGCCGGCAAGACCACCACCATTCGCATGCTGTGCGGCCTGCTGGCGCCGAGCGCCGGCCAGGCGAGCGTGCTCGGAATCGACGTCGCGAAGGAACCGGAGACGCTCAAGCGCCGCATCGGCTACATGACCCAGCGCTTCAGCCTGTACGACGACTTGACCGTAATCCAGAACCTGCGCTTCTTCGGCGGCGTCTACGGGCTCGACCGCCAGCGTCTCGAGGAGCGCGAGCGCTGGGCGATCGAGACGGCCGGCCTCGCGGGCAAGCAGGACCTGCTGACCCGCTCTTTGCCGGGCGGTTGGAAACAGCGGCTCGCGCTCGCCTGCGCCGTTCTCCACGAGCCCCAGGTGATCTTCCTGGACGAGCCGACCGGCGGTGTCGACCCGATCTCGCGGCGCCGCTTCTGGACCCTGATCGACGAGATGGCCGGAGCCGGCGTGACGCTGATCGTCACCACCCACTATCTGGACGAAGCCGAGCGCTGCGACCGGATCGCGCTGATGCACGCCGGGCGGCTGGTCGCCTACGGCAGCGTGCCCGAGCTCAAGGACGTCTTCGCGGGACGGGCGCTGCTGGAGGCGGCTTGCCCGCGCCCGCTCGAGGCGCAGGCGCGGCTGGAACGCGAGAGCTGGGTGCTCGAGGCCTCGGTGTTCGGAACGCGGCTGCACGTGGTGGTGGCCGACGCCGCGGCCGGCAAAGAGCGCCTGCGCGCGGCGCTCTCCGACTTCCAGCCGCTTCAGATCGAGCGGATCGT
>CAZVOI010000804.1:0-3718 GCA_964628275.1 uncultured Acidobacteriota bacterium
TGCGGGCGGGGGCGGCTGGATGCAGATCACCGAAGGCCCGTACTGGGACGACAAGCCACGCTGGTCACCCGATGGCAAGACTCTCTACTTCGTGTCGTCTCGTCGGGGCGTCTTCAACGTCTGGGGGATCCGGTTCGATCCGTCGCGTGGATTGCCCCTAGGGGAGGCCTTTCGCGTGACCTCGTTCGAGAGTCCGCGCCGGATGCTCTGGTCAAATACCGGCTTGATGCAAATGGCGATAGCGCGCGACCGTCTGGTCCTCAACCTCGTGGATCGTACCGGCGGCATCTGGATCCTCGAGAACTCGGCCCGCTGAGTCAGGCGGCGAAGCGCAGCATTGGTTCGCCGCCTCGGCGACCTACGCGTCGGGGCGGGGAGCCATCCGCTTCAGGTGTTCGACCAGCGCCGGCAGGTCTTCGTCGAGCGTTTTCCAGACGAGATCCAGGTCCACGTCGTCATAACCGTGCAGCAGCCGGTCGCGCATCCCCGCCACGGCCTTCCACGGCACTTCGGCGTGCTGGTCGCGGAAGGGCGTGGAGAGGCGTTTCACGGCTTCGCCGAGGACCAGGAGCTGGTGAAGCACCGCGGCCTGCGTCTTGAGATCGCTCAGGAACGCGGCCTTCTGAAGCTGGCCACGAAACTCGAGCGCCAGCCGAGCCGCGCGCAGAATGTCGAGCAGCGTGGCTTCATCGCGCCACATGAATGGTCTCGGCCGCTTCGAGGATTGCCTTGCGACGGATCCAATTCGGACTCCGCTCGATCGCGCGCCTGCTGACGAGGTCCACTCTTCGGCCCACGATTGCGGCCAGCTCGCCCTCCATCGTCACCTGGTCGAACAGTCCCCAGTTGGCGTCGGGATCGAAGGTCACGAGCAGGTCGACATCGCTTTCGGCCCGGAAATCACGTCGCAGTACCGAGCCGAAGGCGGCGAGCTCCCTGACCTTCCACCGGCGACAGAAGGCGGCCAACCCGGGTCGATCGATGTTCAGGGAGGCAGCGACGGGCATCGTGCGGTTTTCTGCTTCAGATGATACCGCGGCCGGCGAGCGCCGATAGGGGGCAGCTCCCCTTTCGCGGGGCCGGCCGCCGGAGCGCAACGAGCTACCGCGTCTCAGCTTGAAGCCATGGCGCGGTAGCGTCAGCGTTCGGTCGCGGTCGGGACCCCTTCCCGCTGGATGCGGAAGACTAGCCGTGTCTGTCCGAGCCGGAACTCGTCGCCGTCCACAAGCTCCCCGGAGGACGAAAGCCGCTTCTCGCGCAGGTAGGTGCCGTTCTTGCTCCCGAGGTCTTCGAGGGTGAAGCGGCCGCCCTGCGCGAGGATGCGGGCGTGATGCCGTGAGACGCCCGGCGTGTCGATCCGCACGCCGACGCCTGGGTCGCGGCCGAGCACGTTCTCGCCGTCCATCAGGAGGATGGTGCGGCGGTTCCAGGAGAGGCGAGCCGCGACCGAAACCGGCCCCCGTTGGGGCTGTTCCTCGGTCGCCTCGGCATCGAAGGCATAGCCGAAGCCGTGCACGGTCCGCACGAACGCGGGCCCGTCGCGGCCGAGCGCGCGGCGCACCTGCGCGGCCAGCGAGCTCAAGGTCGACTCCGACACGAATGTGTCCGGCCAGAGCCGGTCCCGGATCTCCTGCTTCGAAACGGCGGCTGGGCGGCGCTCGACGAGCAGGTCCAGCAGCCCGAAGGCCTTGGGTCGCAGCCGCTGAGGCGAGGCGCCCTTGTACAACTGGCGAGTCGAACGGTCGAGGACGAACACGCCGAATTGGATGCGCATGGGCCGCCCGAGTCGGGGAGAGTCCTGACTTGGGATGTTAGGGGCCCGAGCCCCATGAACGCAACGTACGGGGCCGCCGAAAACCGGGATTCCGCAGGAAAAGCGCAGGGACTCGTTGACCTCAGCTCCCTATCTTCAAGAGCGTTAGTCAATTAGGGTCGCGCCTGGCCAGGCCGCTCCCAGAAGGAGTGGCCGATGTCCCGAGAGTTCTTCCCTGGCCGAGGTATCTCCACTGCGTTCATGGCCGTGACCCTGCTGTCGAGCGCCGCTGGTGCGGCCGGTGATGGTCTCGCCGCAGAAAAGAGAAGCGGGCGACCCAAGGCCGCCGCTGCAACCCGCTCGGGCCCGGAGGCCTGGCCTCGCGTGAGGATCGAGGACAGATTCTTAGCGGCAGAAGTCCGACAGTCCCTGGCTGGAGCCTCGGACTGGCTTCGGGAGGACGCCTGTCAGGTCCTTCTGTCTCAGTTCAAGGACCAGCGAGGTCGGCCTCTACACGAGAGGTTGAGGGACCTCGAACAGGACGCTCCCGGCTACCTCGGGCTCTTGATCTTCGTCGAAGAATCTCCCAGTGTGCAGTGCCGCAAGGGCGAGACGCTGGCCTTCACCACGCCGGGCTCTCGCGTCGTCTATGTCTGCGGTGAGCGATTCCAGCGAGTCTCCCGGACCGCGCCCTGGCGCGGTCGAGGCGTGCTGATCCACGAAGCGCTCCACACGCTGGGCCTCGGCGAGAACCCGCCATCCACCCAGTTCATCACCGAAACTGTGCTGTACCGCTGTCGTCAATGAACCCTACCGTGACCGCGCGGCCGGGAGGGCCGGGCTGCCGGTCGTCGAATACAACTTCTACGCGCACCGGCTGACGGAAGGCTACAAGGAGGAACTAGGCCGCGCCGGCGCAGGATACACGGCGTACGACTACGAGCTGTCGAAGAGCCTGCCGCCCAAGGACGGAGTGGGGACGCACACGCGCGCCGAACAACTGAAGCGCGCCGAGCGCTTCCTGAAAGCCGTCGTGCCAGAGGCCGAGAAGGCCAACGTCCGGCTGGCGCTGCACCCGAACGATCCGCCGGTACCGCTGAGCCGCGGGTCGGAGCAGTTGATGGCCACGTTCGAGCACTGGAAGCAGTACTTGAGCCTGGTCAAGAGCCCTTTCAACGGGATGACCTTCGACTGCGGCGTGACCCGCGAGATGGGCGAGGACCCGGTGGCGGTCTGCCGCTACCTGGGCGAACGCGACGTGATCAACCACGTCCATTTCCGCAACGTCGTGGTGCGCAAGCCCTCGGTGGACTACACCGAGGTGTTTCTGGACGACGGCCAGGTGGACTTGTTCGGCGTGATGCGGGAGCTGGTCCGGCAGAAGTACCCGCGCGCGATCTACCCCGAGCACCCGCGCGCGATCGACGTGGACCGCGAGAGCGGTTCGATCCGCAATCAGTATCCCGGCGGCGGCGGGTTCTCCGGCGAGATCTACAACGTCGGCTACACGCGGGCGATGTTGCAGGCGGCCCTGACCAGCGCCTGATACTGTCAGGGCTTCTTCTGGAAGGCCTGGATGTAGCCGGCGAACGTGACCCGCCGCGCCGCACCCGCGAAGAGCGGCTCGAGGTCGGCGATCAGCCTTGCCCGCAGCGGGCCCTCGGCTTCCGCGCCGTACTCGATCGCGGCGATCACGTTGGATTCGCTCATCAGGAAATCCGCGTAGCGGGTGGCATCGAACCAGCACTCCGAGGCAAAGTCGCGCTGGATCGGGCCCCTGAAACCGTGCGCGGCGGACACCGCAGGGCTGATCATCGGGTCCCTCGATGCGGGCCGCGGATATCTCTTCTGGAAGACCTCGTCGTACCAGCGCGCGAGGCCGGGAACCTCTGGAGAGCGGCCGGTGTCGCCGAAGTCGAGCGAGACCAGCCAGCCGCCGCTCGCGAGCAACTCCGCGGCCCGCGG
>CAZVOI010000805.1:0-1803 GCA_964628275.1 uncultured Acidobacteriota bacterium
GTCGGACGCGAGGTCTGGTAGGTGGCCCGCCCGTACGTTCCGTCCCGGGGAGACCTCGTCTGGCTGGAGTTCGACCCTCAATCCGGCCACGAGCAGGCGGGTCGCCGCCCGGCGCTGGTCGTGTCGCCGCGGGAATACAACCGCCGCGTGGGCCTGGCCTTGTGCTGCCCCGTGACCTCGCAGGTGAAGGGCTACCCCTTCGAGGTCCGGCTGCCGCCCGGGCTCAAGGTGAATGGCGCGATCCTGGCCGACCAGGTCAAGAGTCTGGATTGGCGCGGCCGAAGGGCATCCGTGATTGGCCCGTCACCGGCCGGGGTGCTCGACGAGACGGTGGCAAAGATCCTGGCCCTCGTCGATCCGGACGCGCAGTCTGGAGAGGCCTAGAGAGCCCTCCGCCAACTCCGTCCACACAGAGTTCACGCCCGAGTCGGGTGACTCGGCCAGGCTCCTGACGGGCGCTCGCCAGTTTTCCGCTGCATAGGTTCTGTATCTGGGGCAGGTCAGGACCGGCCTTGTTCCAGGCACGCTCCGCCTGCTCGAGCCGGGCCTGCGCCTCCTCGGGCCGCTCGAGCGAGAGTACGGGATGGAGCCGTCGATCGGAGGTAGCATGGCGGGAGCAGGTGCCTATGTCCACACCAACCTTGGAATCTGTTGTCCGGTGTGACCCCAACGTGCTGGGCGGAACCCCTGTCTTTGCCGGTACGCGCGTACCCATCAAGAACCTCGTCGACTACCTGGCCGCTGGCGACCCGCTCGAGCGGTTTCTCGAGCACTTTCCCTCGGTGACGCGGGAACAAGCGGTGGCGGCGAGTCTGAAACCCAGGACCCTGCGTCGTGTCGGTGCATGAGACCCGCCCGACCGGTAGTCTGAAGAGCCCTCAGCGGGCGCTTGCCGGCTTCTCGCTGCGCAGCTTCTGGACCTGGGGCAGGTCGGGATCGGCCTTGTCCCAGGCTCGAGCCGCCTGCTCGAGCCGGGCCTGCGCCTCCTCGGGCCGCTCGAGGCCTTCGAGCGCCGCGGCGAGACCGACGTAGGCTCGGCCGCTGCCTGGCTCCGCCGCGAGCGCGTCGGTGTAGGCGCGCTCCGCGGTGACGTAGTCGCCGACGTGGAGCGCCAGGCTGCCCGTCGCCTCGACCACCGGGCGCGGGTAGTCGGGGGGCTCGGTGTAGATCAAGGCCCTTTCCTTCGCCGCGGCCTTCCGCAGCAGGGCCCAGCCCTTCTTCGTCTCGCCCGTGCGGACCGCGACCTCTCCCTCGAGCTCGAGCGCGGCGATGCCGAGCGCGCCCCGGCTCGCCTTCGCCTCCGCGACGTTCCGCTCGAGCTGGCGGAGCGACTCGCGCGCCGGCTCGAGCTCGCCGCGCCACACGTGCGCCAGGCCGACCGCCCAGTTCCGCCAGGCGTTCTGCTCCGGCCGGTCATAGACCGGAATAGTCGCCCCGTCCAGGATCAGGTCGGTGCGCTCGAAGCGGACGAGCGTCTTCACGAGCGCGAAGTATCCCTGGCGGTAGGCCACGCGCTGGTTGACGCCCTCGCGCTCGCGAGGCGTCTCCTTGAAGCTCATGAGGTGGCGCGCCTGCTCCATCGACTCCCGGAAGCGCCCCTCGAGGTTCAGCGAGTGCACCAGGAAGTGAACGTTGTGGGCGTGGTGCCCGTTGGAGTAGAGGACGTCGCGCTCGAGCCAGCCCAGCTCGTTCTCGGCCGCCGCCGAAAAAGCGGCCGCCGCTTCGTCGATCTTGTCGCTCTGGGAATAGATGTGACCCGGCATGTGGAGCGCGTGCGGGATGTTGGGCACCATCTCCGGGTAG
>CAZVOI010000806.1:0-13214 GCA_964628275.1 uncultured Acidobacteriota bacterium
GCGAAGTTGGGAAAGCGCTCGAGCGCCCAGCCGTTGGCCGCCACGAAACGACGATACAGCCCTCGTCCGGCCAGTGGTCGCATGCCGGCGAGCTCGGCCGCCGTGAAGAGATCCCGCTCGGGGAGCGCCAGCGAGCTGTCGTCGAGCGCGTAATTGAGGCACAGCGAACGCCGCAAGCCGAAGAGCTTGGCCGCGATCATCACGCCCAGGAAGACGCTCGCCAGCCGGCCGTTCCTGACAACCAGGAACACGTCGACGTCGTCGTCGCCGGCGTTGTCGTGCGCGCAGGCTCCCGACAGCGCCACCAGCTTGACGTAGGGCAACCGCGCCAGCCAGGCGAGAGCGCGATCGTGGCGCGCCAGGAGCCGCGCCGTATTGGCGCGTCGCGCGGCACGCAGCGCGAGCCATGACTCACGGCCCGGCGGAAACACGACGTCCTCCTCGAGCAAGACGGCCCGGCGCTCGGCCTGTGTCAGCACGCGCCGGCGCAGTTCGTCGGGTGCGAGCGCCACATCCATCAGCGAGCGGTGAAGCTCCGCAAGCGTCACCGGACACTCGAACAGCGAGGCATACGCGAGGCTGCGCCGGATCGCTTCGTCGGCGTCGCGGGTGGGCGAGAGCCTCGGCGCCGCGCCGTCTAACGCTTCGCGATACGCCGTCACGGTCTCGCGGCCGGTTCGCGCCCAGGAATAGAGCGCCGCGCGCGCGCCGCCGCGCGCGATCAGGTCCTGGCGCAGCGCGGCGTCGCTGGCGAGCGCAACCAGTCCGTCCGCAAGACCGGCTTCGTGCCTGGGATCGACCAGCAGCGCGGCGCCCTCGGCGATCTCGGCGAGAGAGGAGGTGCGCGTCGTCAGCACCGGGGTCCCGCACGCCATCGCCTCGATCACCGGCAGCCCGAAGCCTTCGTAGAGACTCGGATACACGAATGCAATGGCGCCGCTGATCAGCGCCGGCAAGTCTTCCTCGGGCACGTACCCCGGCATCACGACCCGGCCGCGCAGCTCGGGCCGCGCCATCTCGCGCAAGGTGTCCTGGTACTTCCAACCCCGCTGTCCCACCAGCACCAGTTGGTGCTCGGGAAGCGAACCCGCCACGCATGCGAACGCGCGCACCAGGCGCGCCAGGTTCTTGCGCGGCTCCAGCGTCCCGACGTAGAGGAAGTACGGCGCTCGCACGCCGTAGAGGCGTTCCAGATTCGCGTAGTCCGGCTCGGTCCTGACGAAACGCGGAGACGCGGCGTACGGGATCATGCGCACGCGCTCCGGATCCACCGGCAGCAGCCGCACCACGTCGCGGCGCGTGGATTCGGAAGGCGTCAGGATCAGTCGCGCCCGGCGCGCCGCGAGAGGCAAGAGCCGAGAGGTCAGGAGCCGCTTCTTCCAGGTGTGGCACTCCGGAAAGAGCTGCAGGCTCATGTCGTGGATCGAGAGCACGTAGGGCGTATCGCCGCCCACCGGCGCCAGGTAGTTGGTGTAGTGGACCAGGTCAGGACGGATCCGCCGCAGGATTCGCGGCAGCACGAACTGCATCCACAACGAGCGGACCCGGAAGCGGTCCTGTGCGTGCACCTCCACCCGCCCGGCAGGCGGCATCGGCACGTCGGCGTTGGACAACACCACGATTCTGTCCAGCACGCCTTCGCCGGCGCCATTCGCCAGGCTGTCGATCAGCCGCGCCGTGTAGTAACCCACGCCGCTGAGCCGCCCGCGCAGCGTGGTGGCGTCGATGCCGAGGATCATGCGTGCCCCTGCTCGGGCAGCGCCACCGCGTCCGTGAGCAGGGCGCGTGGCGCCAGCCGCCAGACGCCCAACAGCGTCGCCGCGTACACGCCGGCGCCCAACGCGATCGACGTCAGCGCGCCGAAGCGAGCCACCAGCAGCGCCACTGCCATCGGCAGCGAGACCGCGAGCGCGAGACCGAGAGCGCGGCCGACCGGCACCGCGAAACCCTGTCGGGAGCAGGCCAGAGCCGCAATCGGCGTGAGCAGCAGCTCGGACAGCGAGAACCCGCACGCCGCCCCGGCGATGCCGAAGCGCGGCACGAACGCCAAGGCGAATCCGATCGCGAACGCCACGCGCAGCGCGGTGAGCCGCGGCAGCAGCGGCGCCTTGCCAAGCGCGAGCAGCGCGTTCAGCATCACGTTGTTCAGGAAGATCGCCACCAGCGACGGCGCCAAGAGCCGCAGCGGCTCGGCCGAGGCTGCGTAGGCGCTGCCATACAGCAACCCCACGATTTGCGGCGCCAGCAGCAGCAAGCCGAGAGCCGCTGGCACGCCCAGGAGCGCGAGCGTCTGCGCGGTGCGCTGGCGAACCGGACCCTCGCCTTTGAGCGCCTCGCGGGTCAATCCGGGCATCGCTCCGGCGGTGATCGCCGCCGGGACGAGGATCAGCGAGTCGACGACCTTGAGCGCTGCCGCGAACAGACCGGTCGCTCGTTCGCCCGCTAAGAACGTGAGCGCCAGCACCTCGACGCGCAGCCCCAGCAGGGACAATCCGCCGTTGATCGCGAGCGGCAACGCCTGGCGCAGCACCGCGAGCGCACGCGGCGTGGGCGCCGCGCCGAAACGCGCGGCCCGCAGCAAGGCGGCCCCCATCAGGATCGCCGGCGCCGGCGAAGCCGCGAGCGCCCAGGCCAGCGACTCGAGGCCGCGGGCCGCCAGGAACAACGTGGCTGAGACGAGCGCCAGTGTCGTGAGCCGAAAGCACAGGATGGTCAGCGCTTCGCGGCCACGCAAGCCGGCCGCGCGCAGCGCCACGCCCAGGAGCTCGCTCCAGCCCGCGAACGCGTAGTACAGGACGAGCGGGACGAGCAGCCACCCCCGGCCCCGAAACTCACCTTGGGCGAGGATGCCGAGCGCCGCCAGGCTGACCGCCAGCACGAAACCGGTGAGCCAGAGCTTCGCTCGCAGGATCGCTCCGAGCGAAACGCTCTCGGCCACCAGCGCCCGCGAGGCCAGACCCTGCAGCCCGAGATCTCCGAACTCGGCGAGCAGAACCGCGACCCCGGAGAGAAAGGCGAAGGCGCCGAACTCCTCGGGACCGAGGCCGCGCGCGATCAGCAGGCTGGTGGCGAGCGCGGCCACCCGGCCGAGCGACTCGGCGCCGAGCTTGATCGCGCTGCCGCGCGTGGCTTCGCTGGCGGCGTCAGCCAAGCGAACCGCCTTCGCGCTCGTGCGAGAACAGCGCCATGCCGATCCGGCCCACGCCGGCCCGCGCCGCCGAGCGCGCCGCGCGCAGCACCTGGCCCTCGCGCCAATGGCGGTCACGCGCGACCTCGCCCACCATCCATTGCCTGGCGAATTCGTAGTAACGGCGCGAGCGGCGCCCGCGCACGCCGATCTGCCGGTCGCTGCTCTCCGCGAACGGCCGACCGGCGTCCAGCAGCCGGCCCGACATGCGTGAGTAGAACTCGGTGCCCTTGATCGGATAGGCGAGCGTGGTCAGGAACGCGTCGGGAGCCGATTTTTTCAAGTGCTCGACCGTGGCCTGTAGATCGGCAGGCTGCTCGCCCTCGTAGCCAAGCATGATGAAGACGCCGACCTCGATGGCGCGCTGCTTCAAGAGCCGGGTCGCGGCCTGCACCTGCTCGACCTTGACGCGGCGGTCCATCGCGTCGAGCACCTTCTGCGAACCGCTCTCGGAGCCGATCCAGAGCCGCCTGCAGCCAAGGTCACGGAGCGCGTCGGCGATCTCGGGATCGATCCGATCGGCTCGCGAGATGCACTCGAACGGGACGCGCAGCGAGCGCCGCGCCATCTCGCGCGCGTACTCGAGCACGAAGCCTTTGTGGATCGTGAAGACGTCGTCCACGTACCAGAGCATGTCGGGCCGGTACCGCTCGACCAGCGCCTGCGCCTCGTCCGCCACCAGTCGCGGAGAGCGTCGCCGGTGCGTCTCGCCGAACACCGAGCGGCTGCACCAGCGGCACGTGTAGGGACAACCGCGAGCCGTGAGCAGCGAGAGCGATGACTTGCCGTGGCGCGAGCGCCAGGCGTCGAGATACGGCTCGATCGCGATCGCATCGCGAGCCGGCCAGGGCTGCGCGTCGAGGCTCGCAAGCAGCGGGCGCGGCGCGCTGCGCACCAGCTCCCCGCGCAGGTCGCGAAAGACCAGGCCTGGCACGTCCGCCAAGTCTCGCGACGCCGGCTGTGCGAGCAGCCTAGGAATCAGCTCGCGCAGCGTCTCTTCGCCCTCCCCAATCGCGACGAAGTCGGCGTGATCCAGGTACTCGGCGGCATACTGCGGCGGATCGGGCCCTCCGATCACGACGACGGCGCCCGCGGCGCGAGCCACGGCGGCCATCCGCAACACGTTGCGCTTCGTCATCAGGTTGGCGTAGAGACCCACGATCGGCGGCCGCTGGCTCGCGATCAGCGCTTCGAACCCCGCGAGCGTCTGGAACGTCCCGTCGAACACCGAAACCGAGAAGCCATGCGCGCGCAGGTGCGACGTGATGTAGAGCAGGCCCAGTGGCGGGTACGGTTTCATCACCGCCCGCTCCGCGGCGTCCTCGGCCAGGAAATAGCCGTGGGCCAGCAGGATGTCCATCAGGCCGACGGCTCCGACGGTCGGGCCGCTGCGACGGGGCTGAGCGAGACCGGAAGCGGCGGCAGGGCTTCGGGTGGGGTCCGGGCCGCGCGCTCGAGCCGCGCGCGCAGCCAGGGCAGACGGGCTCGGAGGACGAGCGTCCGCAGCCTGTCGCGCAAGCCTCTCGCTCCGGCTCGCGAGCGGGCCAGGCGAAACTCGGCGTGCACCACGCGGTGGAGCGCGCGATAGAAGGCCGTTCCGAAGGGTCCCTGATAGAGCATCGCCAGGTCGTCGGAGTGCGTCCAGTTCTTCTGGCGGCCCATTCTCGCGGCGACGCGCTCGTGGAAGCGCGTCCCGGGCAACGGGTACGAAACCGAGATCCCGATGTCGTCGGGCAGGCAGTCGCGCACCAGCTGCCGGGTCGCTTCGACGTCCTCGCGGGTCTCTCCCGGGTAACCGAACTGCAAGAAGAAACCGACCTCGATGCCGGCTGCGCGCAGGCGCCGCGCCGCCTCTCGGATCTCTTCGACGCGCGTCCCCTTCTCCATCGCGTCCAGGATCTTCTGAGACCCGGACTCGGCGCCTACCCAGACACTCCGGCACCCGGCGCGTCGCAACGCCGCCACCGTGGTTGCGTCGAGCAGGTCGGCGCGGGTCAGGCACTGGAAAGGCGTCACCGCGTTCCGCTCCGCGAGCGCTTGCGCGAAGCGTTCGACCCACCCCGGCTGCAGCCCGAAGATGTCGTCCACGATGTTCAGATGGTCGGGGGCGTGGCTCGCGCGAAGCGCCGCGATCTCCTCTGCCACCGACTCGGGGCTGCGGACCGCGTAGCGCTGGCCGTAGATCGGCTTCGCGCACCAGTTGCAGTGATACGGGCAACCGCGCGTGGTGGCGACGTTCATCGAGAACAGGCCGTGGCGCGCTCGCCACAGGTCGCGGTAGCGCGCGACGTCGACGAGATCCCAGGCGGGCCGCGGCAGCGCGTCCAGGTTCTTGACCGGGGCCCGCGGCGGGGTGCGCACGAGCAGACCGTCCCGGCGGAAGACCAGGCCCAGGATCTCCGAGAACCGGCGCGAGTCGTCGAGCAGCTCCGGCATCAGCTCGCGCAGCGTGATCTCGCCCTCGCCCACGATCACGGCATCGGCGCCCGCGTCCAGGTAGGGCTCCGGACGGTCCGTGGCATCGGACCCGGAAACGACGCAGCGCGCACCGGCGTGGCGGGCGCTGCGGATCATGCTGAGCGACGCTTCACGCATCCGCCCGAGGCACATTTTCGAGAGGTAGTTGAAGTTGTCCTCGAACAGGATGGCGACGCGCGGCCGCTGGCGCTCGAGCGCGGTTTCCCATTCCCGCTCCGAGCCGGCGAGCATCGAATCGAACACCGCGACGGAATGACCCGCGTCGCGAAGCACCGCTGCCGCGATCAGGGTCCCGAGCGGCGGATACGGCCGCTGCGCCTCCCACAGCTTGGGATCGAATCGAAGGAAGTAGCCTTGGCCGAAGAGCGCGTCGGTCATATCCGTGGCAGGCATTTTAGTGACAAACGTCGCTGCCACTGTCGCGGAAGCTGTAACCCGGGGCCGGCACGAACTCCCATTCGTAGGAGCGCGGCCGAAGCCGCATCTTCAACACGCCGTAGCTGCTGGCCCCTTTGACCTCGCTGTTCGCCTGGCTCGAAACGAAGGCCGTCAGGCTGCGCCCGCCGGTGCCCACGACGATCTGGCGCAGCCCGCGCTCGCGATTCGGCGCGCCGTTGGCCGACTGCGGTGAAAACCGCTCGTACAGATGATCGTGTCCCACCAGCACCACGTCGGCGCCTTCCTCCTGCAACGTCTGCCACAACGCCTCCATGATCGGCGTGTTCCCGTTGGGACCCGACGAGAAGCGCGGGTGGTGCCAGTAGGCCAGCGTGCACGCCGCCGCCTGGTTGCTGCGAAGATCGGCGCGCAGCCAGCGGCCCTGGGGCGAGTTGGCGCCGCAGCCGCCCACGTGCTCGCAGTTGCTGTTCAGCGCGATCAGGTGCCAGGCGCCGACGTTGAAGCTGTACCAGCCTTCGCCCGGAGAACCGGCGACGCCGTTCGAGCGCGCGCTGCCATTGAAGTACTCGAAATAGCCCCGCGCGTCGGCGAAGGTCTGGTATTCGTGGTTGCCGGGGGTGGGCCGCGTGATCGGCTTGAGCCGGCCCCAGGCCGGATCGTAGAAACGCTGGAACTCCTCGATCCGCCCGTTCTCGTAGGCCAGATCGCCGAGCGCCAGGACGGCCGCCGGGCGCATCTGGACGATCAGCTCGGAGGTCGCGAACTGCTGGCAGATCGTCGGGCCGGTGTTGGTCGAGTCGCAAGCGATGTCGCCGGCCGCGGCGATCATCGGGTCCGGATCCATGTCGGGCGTCGCGGTCGGCGTGGGCGTCGGCACGCTGGCGGTCGGATTCGACGGGGTGTTACCCGCGCCTCCCCCGCAGCGTGCCAAGCACACACTCAGCAGAACGCCCGCCGACAGGCTCACCAGATGGGAACGGCGGGGACCTTGCATGGAGAGTTCGGGCGATTCGATTCTGTCCGCCGAGTGCTTCGAGGTCAATCCTCCGCCGCGTCCAAGCCCAGCTCGTCGAGAGCGCGCGCGTCGTCACGCCAGTGCTCGCGCACCTTGACGAACAAACCCAAGAACACCTTGGCCCCCAGGAACGACTCGATCTCGTGGCGCGCGGCGGTTCCGATCGCCTTCAACATCGAGCCGCCCTTGCCGATCACGATCGCCTTTTGTCCGTCCCGTTCCACCACGATCGCGGCTTGGATGCGAACCAGACGCTCCCCTTCCTCGAAAGACTCGATCACGATCCCGGCGGCGTGGGGCAGCTCCTCGCGTGTCTTCTTGAGCAGCTGTTCCCGGATCAGCTCGGCGACGAAGAACCGCTCGGGCCGATCGGTCAAGGTGTCTTCCGGGAAGTGCCGCTCGCCCTCGGGCAGATGGGCGATCAGCCGCTCGGCCAGGAGTTCGACGTTGTCGCCGGTCTTGGCCGACACCGGCACGACCTCCACGAAGTCGAGCATTCCCCGGTAGCCGTCGATCGCTGCCAGGATGCGCGGCTTCGGCAGCGCGTCGATCTTGTTGACGCCGAGCAGCACCGGCCGGCCACTCTTCTTCAACGCCTCGCGCACGTAGCGGTCTCCGGGTCCGGGCGGCTGGGTGAGGTCGACGACCCAGCAGGCGAGATCGGCATGCTCCAACCCTGCTATCGCGGCCGCCAGCATCCGGCGGTTCATGGCGTGTTGCGGCTTGTGGATGCCGGGCGTGTCGAACAGCACGATCTGGCCGGCGGGGCGGTTCACCACCGCCAGGATGCGATTGCGCGTCGTCTGCGGCTTGTCGGAGACGATGGCGAGTTTCTGGCCGGCCAGCGCATTGGTCAGCGTGGACTTGCCGACGTTGGTCCGGCCCACGAGCGCCACGAAACCGGAGCGAAAGCCGCTCAGCTCAGGCCTCCGGCTCCGGCGGCAGGCGCCGGAAGCGGACCCGGTTCACGCGCTTGCGCTCGGCGTCCACCACCTCGACGATGAAGCCGCGGTACTCCACGCTCTCTCGCGCGCGCGGCACGCGGCCGAAGATCGAGGTGACCAGGCCGCCGACCGTCTCGACGTTGCCGGTCTCCGGGTGCAGCGCCGCTTCGAGCGCTTCCTCGAGGCGATCCAGGCTGACACGCCCCGCCACCAGCAGCGCGCCGTCCTGCTCGACGCTGAGCGGTTCGGTCTCGACGTCGAATTCGTCCTTGATCTCACCCACCAGCTCCTCGACGATGTCTTCCACCGACACCAGGCCGGCGGTGCCGCCGTACTCGTCGATCACCACCGCGAAGGTGGTGCGGCGCGCCTGCATCTCGCGGAGCAACTCGCTGATCCGCTTGGTCGCGGGCACCACGAACACCGGGCGAGCGATGCTGCGCACCGGATCGTGCGGACCGTCGTGGTCGAGCACGTCGCGAACCTCGGCGACGCCGACGATGTCGTCGAGGTTCTCGCCGAAGACGGGAAGCCGGCTGTACTTCGTCTCGCGCATCAGCCGCTTCAGATCGGACACCGAGCTGGCAGCGGCGATCGCGACGATGTCGGGGCGCGGCGTCATCACCATGCGCACCTGCGTTTCGGAGAAGCGCTCCATCGAGTCGACCCGGCGCCCGGCGTCGGGGTCCTGCGCCGGCGGCGGCGGCACCTCGGCCGGAGCCGACGTGGACGACCTCGGCGCTTCGGCCGTCTCCGGCGCGGCGCGGCTGCGCAGGGCGCGCACCAGCGGCGCGAGCGCTAGCGCGTAGGCGTGGAAGAACGGCAGCAGCAGCAGCAGCGAGCGCTCGGGGTTGCGGCGCACCAGCGCGTACGGCAGCGTCAACCGGAAGATCAGCAGGTAGCCGACCATCGCCAGAAACGCGACCAGCATCGCCCAGTGCGACAGGTTGTCCAGGAAGATCGAGGTGATCACCACCGTCATGCCGACGTGGGCGGTGTAGGTGCCCATGTGCACCGGCATCAACAGCGTCGGCGGGTCGTCCAGGTACCGGTTCACCAGCTCGGCGCGCGGGTTCTGGAGCGCGATGTGACTGAGCCGGCGGCGGCGCACCAGATAGAAGGCGGCTTCCACGGCCGCGAGCCCGACCGAGGCCGTCGACAGCAGCAACAACAGCGCGAAGTTGAAGACCCCGATCATTTGATGAGCTTCTTCCTCAGCCGAGACTCGAGGCGATCCATTTCTCCGTCGTCGGTTTCGTGGTCGTAGCCCAGGGTATGCAGGAACCCGTGCAGCGCGAGGATTTCCAGCTCTTGGTCGAGGCTGCGGTCGAAGCGGCGGGCGTTGCGGGCAGCCGTCGCGGCGCTGATCACCACGTCGCCGATGCCTTCGTCGCCGCCGGGTCCCGCGAAGGACAGCACGTCGGTGGTTCGGTCCTTGCGACGATAGCGGCGGTTCAGCGAGCGCATCCGGGCGTCGCCGCACAGGACCAGCGCCAGCTCGCCGCCGACTCGCAGCGCGCGCGCCGCGCCGCGCAGGACTCGCGTCAGGCGCGCCGCGGGAATGCGGCGGCGCTGCCTGTCGATGAACGTAACGCGAAGCGGCGGCGGTTCAGCCACGGCGGCGAGCTACTTGGAGGGCGCCGAGGCGGCGCCGTAGGCGTCGTAGGCTTTGATCACGGACTGCACCAGCCGATGGCGCACGACGTCTTTGTCGTCGAAGTACGAGAACGCGATGCCTTCGACGTTCGATAGCACCGAGATCGCCTCGACCAGGCCCGAGGTTCGACCCTGGGGCAGGTCGATCTGGGTGATGTCGCCGGTGATCACCACCTTGGAGCCGAAGCCGATCCGCGTCAGCACCATCTTCATCTGCTCGGTGGTGGTGTTCTGCGCCTCGTCGATGATCACGAAGGCGTCCGAGAGCGTGCGGCCGCGCATGAACGCGATCGGCGCGACCTCGATCGCGCTGCGCTCGAAGAGCCGCGCGACCTTCTCGTAGTCGAGCAGGTCGTAGAGCGCGTCGTACAGCGGGCGCAGGTAGGGGTCGACCTTCTCCTGCAAGTCGCCGGGCAGGAAGCCGAGCTTTTCACCCGCCTCGACGGCCGGCCGCGCCAGGATGATGCGCGAGACCTCCTTCGACATTAGCAGCGACACCGCCTGAGCGACGGCGAGATACGTCTTGCCGGTGCCGGCGGGGCCGATGCCGAACACCATGTCGTGCTTCTCGATCCGCTCGAGGTACTCGCGCTGGTTCAAGCTGCGCGGCACCACCACCTTCTTGCCGCCGCGGACCGCGGCTCTCAGCAGGTAGTCGCGCAGGCGAACGCTCGCGTCCTGGACCAGGAGCTGCGCCGCGAGCCGCACGTCGCCCGAAGCCACCGTGTAGCCGTCCCGCATCAGTCCGCCGAGCTGATCGAACACCTGGAAGGTTCGCTCTTCGGCGTCGGGCCCGCCTTCGACCAGGAGCTCAGGGCCGCGGCCCTTGATCTGGACCTTGAGCGTGTCTTCGAGAAAACGCAGGTTCTCGTCGTTGGGTCCGAAGAACGCCTCGGCGCCCCGCTCGGGGACGGCGACTCTTCTCATGCGATGCCGGAAAGGATAGCGCGTCCCAACTACTTCTTGACCACCAGCACACCCAGCTCGCGGATCTGCGCCTCGGGCACGTCGGAAGGCGCGCCGCTCATCAGGTCGCTGGCGCTCGCGGTCTTCGGAAACGCGATCACGTCGCGCAGCGACTGCTCGCCGGCCAGCAGCATCACCAGCCGGTCGAGGCCGAGCGCGATCCCGCCGTGCGGCGGCGTGCCGTAGCGCAGCGCCTCCAAGAAGAAGCCGAAGCGGTGTTTGGCGTCTTCATCGCTCAGCGCCAGCAGCTTGAAGATCTTCGCCTGCATATCGGAGTCGTGGATCCGGAGACTGCCGCCGCCGACCTCGAGGCCGTTCAGCACGAGGTCGTAGGCTTTCGCGCGCACCTTGCCGGGATCGCTGTCGAGAAGGGCCGCGTCCTCCTCCATCGGCGCCGTAAACGGGTGGTGCAAGCTCGCGAAGCGCTTTTCGCCCGCGTCCCATTCGAAGAGCGGGAAGTCCATCACCCACAGGAATCGCCACGCCTTTTCGTCGACGAGCTTCAGCGCGCGGCCCAGCGTCAACCGCAGCATGCCCATCGCCATCGCCAGGGGTTCCTCGCGGTCGACGCCCACCAGCACGGTGTCTTCCTTGGCGGCTCCGGCTTTTTCGAAGAGCCGGCGCGCCACCGCCTCGCGCGCGCCCTTCTTGACCAGATTCGCGATCGATTCGTCGGTGACTTTCAGCGTGACGAGGTTGCGCTTCGCCGCGCGGGCGTCGGGCACGATCCGAGCGAGCCAGTCCTCCTCGTTGATCTTTCGCAGCTTCGTGCCGGAGATGCCGCCGGACGCCGGGAGCACGATCGCGCGGGCGCGCGCGCCCTCCTGAATCAGGCCCGGGAACGTATCGAGGCCAAGCGTCGCCATCTCGTCGGTGACGTCGGCGATCTCCATCCCGAAACGCAGGTCGGGCTTGTCGGAGCCGTAGCGCGCGAGCGCGTCGGCGTACGAGAGCCGCGGGAACGGGCGCGGGATCTCGGCGCCGATCAAGCGGAACACGCGCTGATACAGCGGCTCGATCAGATCCACGATCGACTGGATGCGCGGGAACGACATCTCGATGTCGACCTGGGTGAACTCGGGCTGGCGGTCGGCGCGCAGGTCCTCGTCGCGGAAGCAACGCGCGATCTGGAAGTACTTGTCCATCCCCGCGATCATCAGGATCTGCTTGAAGCTTTGCGGCGACTGCGGCAGAGCGTAGAACTCGCCGCGATGGACGCGCGACGGCACCAGGTAGTCGCGGGCGCCTTCGGGCGTCGCGCGCGTCAGCATCGGCGTCTCGATCTCGAGGAAACCCTGCTCGTCGAGATGGCGCCGGACCTCGAACGCGACCTTGTGGCGCAGCGCCAGGTTCTTGCCCATGCGCGGCCGGCGCAGGTCGAGATACCTGTATCGCAGACGGGTTTCTTCCGCGGTGTCGATCTCGTCCTCGATCGGAAACGGTGGCGTCTTGGCCTCGGACAGGATCCGGATCTCGCGCGCGTTCACCTCGAGCGTGCCCGTGGAGAGCTTCGGGTTGATCGTCTCGGCCGAGCGCGACACCACCTCGCCGAGGACGGCCAGCACGAACTCGCCGCGCACATGGTCGGCCGCATCGTGCGCGGCCTTCGACACCTCGGGCCGCGCCACCACCTGGCACAGACCCTCGCGGTCGCGCAGGTCGATGAACACGACGCCGCCCAGGTCGCGCCGCGTGGCGGCCCAGCCCATCAGCGTGACGGTGCGGCCGACGTCCTCGTCACGGAGCGACCCGCAATAGTCGGTGCGGTCCCAGTCGCCGAGGGCGTCAGCCATTCGAGAGTCTCTCCTTCACTTGGTTCAGAACGGCGTCGGCCGCGATGCTTTCCTGCACCGAGCCCTGCATGTCGCGAACCGTCCAGACGTTCTTCTGCAGCTCGTCGTCGCCGAGGATCAGCGTGAGCCGGGCGCCCAGCTTGTCGGCGAGCTTCAGCTTCGACTTGAGGCTTCGGCCCTCGTGCTCCATCAACACCCGCAGCCCCGACTCGCGCAGCGAGCGCTGCAGGAGCAGCGCGGGATGCGTGGCGCCCGCCACCATCGGCGCGATGAAGACGTCGCAGCGTGACTCGTCCGGCGCCGGCGGCAGGATCATCACCAGCCGCTCGAGACCCAGCGCGAAACCGATGCCGGGGACGTCCCCACCGCCGAGCTCCTTCACCAGGCCGTCATAGCGGCCGCCGCCGAGCACGCTGCTCTGCGCGCCCAGCGAGGCGCTGGTGACCTCGAATGTCGTCTTCACGTAATAGTCGAGACCGCGCACCAGCCGCGGCTCGACGCGGTAGCGGATCCCGAGCAGATCCAGCTGGCGTTTCACCTCGTCGAAGTGATCGCGGCACTCGGGCGAAAGGTAGTCGAGGATCTTGGGCAGCGACGCGATCAGCTCTTGCTCCTCGGGCAGCTTCGAGTCGAGGACGCGCAGCGGGTTCGTCTCGGTGCGCCGCTGGCTGTCGGCTCCCAGCTTCCCGAGGTTGGCGCGCAGGGCAGCGCGCAGCACCTCGACGTACTGCGGCCGGCACGTCGCGTCGCCGACCGAGTTCACCACCAGCTCGTAC
>CAZVOI010000807.1:0-2906 GCA_964628275.1 uncultured Acidobacteriota bacterium
TTCGAGGCGACGCGCGCCAAGGCCGACGCGCTGTATCCCGGGAACGGCGCGCTCGACGCCACGCTCGCCGAAGCCTGCGTCCGCAACCGGCTTTACCCGGAGGCCGTCGGCTTCGCGTCGCGGGCGCTCGAGCGTGACCCCCGCTCCGGCGAGGCGCTGGCGCTGCTCGGACAGAACCAGCTCCGGCTCGGACGGATCGACGAGGGAAGGAAGAGCCTGGAGCGCGGGTTCGCTGTCGACCCCTACAACGTCTGGGTCAAGAACACGCTCGATCTGCTCGACACGTTTCCGCGCTACCGCACCACCGAGAGCGCGGGCTTCCGTTTCTTCGTCGATGCCAAGGAATCGGAGCTGCTGACGCCGTACCTCACCGCGATCTCGGAAGAGGCGCTCTCGAAGCTGGCCGCGCGCTACCAGGTCGATCCGGTGCGGCCGATTCGCGTCGAGGTCTTCAGAAGCCACGCCGACTTCTCGGTGCGCACGGTAGGACTGGCCGGCCTGGGCGCACTGGGCGTCTGCTTCGGTCCGGTGATCGCGATCGACTCGCCGGCCGCGCGCGAGAAGGGCAAGTTCAACTGGGGCTCGACGCTGTGGCACGAGCTGGCGCACACGATCACGCTCGCCGCCACCGACGCCCGCATCCCGCGCTGGCTCACCGAAGGCATATCGGTGTACGAGGAACGCCGCGCGCGCCAGGGCTGGGGCGACGACACCAGCCTGGAGTTCCTGCTGGCGCTGAAGACCGACAAGCTGCTGCCGCTCGCGAAGCTGAACAACGGCTTCGTGCGTCCCGAGGGCCCGGAGCAGATCGGCCTGTCGTACTACCAGGCGTCGCTCGTGGTCGAGCACCTGGAGGCGACCCACGGCCTCGGCGGCCTGCTCGCGCTGTTGCGAGCCTACAAGGACGGCAAAGAGACGCCGCGGGCGTTCGAGCTGGCGCTGGGCGTCTCGGTCGATGCGTTCGACGACGGCTTTCAGAAGCGGCTGGCCGAGCGCTTCGCCAAGCCGCTCGGCGCGCTGCGCAAGCCCGGGCCGAAGGCGCCGACGCGCGCGGATCTCGAGGCGCGCGCCAAGAGCGACCCGGACGACTTCTTGGCCCAAGCACTCCTGGGCCGGATGCTGTTCGCCGAGAAGAAGGCCGCCGACGCCCGCCCGCACCTTGAGCGCGCTAAGGCGCTCTGGCCCGACTCGGCCGGCGACGAGAGCCCGCTCTACCCGCTCGCGATGATCGCCAAGCAGCGCGGCGACCGGCGCGCGGCGATCGCCGACTTGCAGCGGCTCACGTCGCTGAACGAGAACCATTACGACGCCCACCTCGAGCTGGCCTCGCTGCTCGAGGCCGAGGGCGACCTGAACGCCGCCGCGGCGCTGCTCGAACGAGCCGTCTACATCTGGCCGTTCGACGCGGCGCTGTTCGAGCGCCAGGCCCGGCTCGCCGAGACGCGCGGCGACAAGCGCGGCCTGGTGCAGGCCCGCACCGCGCTGGTCGCGCTCGAGCCCGTGGACAAGGCCGAGGCGCTCTACAAGCTGGCCCAGGCCGCGCTTCGCGCCGGCGACTCGGGCGCCGCCAAGCGTCACGTGATGCGAGCGCTCGAAGCGGCGCCGCGCTTTGCCAAGGCGCAAGAGCTGCTGCTCGAGATCCATCGCGCGGGCGGGGCCAAGCCATGAGGCGCGGCCTGGCGACGCTGGCCGTGCTGGCGTTCGTACTGCCGCTGCGCGCGGACCTCGGCGCCCCGCCTGAAGTTCCCTACGAGAACACGCCCTACAACGGCAAGTTCAGCTTCGCGAGGCTCAAGTTCCGGCCTTCGCAGTGGGGCCCGGGACAGTACGAGTGGGGCCTGGATCTCAAGTGGAACCACGACTATCCCCGCGGCGAGACTCACTTCACGAAGATCCTCGAGGAGACCACGTCGATCCAGACGAACCCACGCAGCAACATCATCGGCCTGGACGACCCCGAGCTGTTCAAGTACCCGTTCGCCTACATGTGCGAGGTCGGGTTCTTGACCCTGCAGGCCACGGAAGCTCGGAACCTGCGCGCCTACCTGCAAAAAGGCGGCTTCCTGATCCTCGACGACTTCATCCAGCGCGACCTGCTGAATCTCGAGATCCAGATGCACGAGGTGCTGCCGGACGCGCGCTTCATCGAGGTGCCGCGCGAGCACGGCGTGTGGGACTCCTTCTTCAAGATCGAAGAGCCGCCGCGAACCCATCCGTATCGCACCTTCCTGCGCGCCAGCTATCTGGGGATCTTCGAGGACAACGACCCGCAGAAGCGTCTCCTGGTGCTGGCCAACTACAACAACGACATCGGCGAGTACTGGGAGTTCTCCGACACCGGCTTCGTCCCGATCGACCTTTCGAACGAGGCCTACAAGCTCGGCGTGAACTACGTGATCTACGCGATGACGCACTGACAAGCGAGGAACGATGAACGACACCCCCAAGACACTCGAGTCGCAGAACGACGTCGAGCTCGCGGAGCGGCTGAAGACCGCCCGCGAACGTGTGATCGCGGAGCTGCGCAAGCTGATCGTCGGCCAGGACGGTGTAGTGGAGCAGGTGCTGCTGTCGCTGTTCGTCGGCGGCAACAGCATCATCACCGGCGTGCCCGGCCTCGCGAAGACGCTGCTGATCCACACCATCGCGCAGGCGCTCGACCTGAAGTTCTCGCGGATCCAGTTCACGCCCGACCTGATGCCTTCGGACATCACCGGCACCGACATCATCCAGGAAGACCCGGCGACCGGCCGCCGCACGCTCGCCTTCACGCCCGGGCCGATCTTCGCCAACGTGCTGCTTGCGGACGAGATCAACCGCACCCCGCCCAAGACGCAGGCGGCGATGCTCGAGGCGATGCAGGAGCACCGCGTCACGGTGCAGGGCAAGACCTACGTGCTCGACGA
>CAZVOI010000808.1:0-2429 GCA_964628275.1 uncultured Acidobacteriota bacterium
GACTCGTCGAGGAACACCAGATGGGCGTTCAGGCGCCGGGCTTTTTTTTAACGGCGACCCAGCGCACGCGCTTCCACTGCGCGATCGCCGCCTCATCGCGCTCGACCGCCCGCCGTTCGGGTTTCTGGCAGGACCAGCCCAGCGCGACCAACACCCGCCCGACATGGGCGCGGTGCAAGGTCACGCCGAACTGTCGGCGGATCAGGGTGGCGATCCGACCGGTCGTCCACAGGGCGGTCGGAAAGCCCCACGCGACGGCGCCTTGCGCCAGCCACCGCGGCAGGCGCCCCCGTTGCCGGGCCGTCAACTTCGGCGGCCGCCCCGGCGCCGGCCGGGCCGCCAAGGCCGTCGGCCCGCGTCGCCGCACCGCGTCCCGCCAGAGAATGACGGAACTATGCGAACAGCCGACGCGGTGCGCCACCTGCGTGACGGACGCCCCGTCGCTCAGCAACGCCACCGCGCGTCGTCGTCGCCGTTCCAGCTCCTGGGGGCTGCCGTGTGGGCGCATACCCCATCGTACTCGACGACGAACAGGTATGTCTATTAGTTACGCACAGATCAATAAGGCGCACTGGAGGTCGGATATGAGAAAGCAGAGCCATTGGGGTCGTGTCTGCGCCGGTGGCGCCGTCGCCGTGATTGTCGGCGCGTGGATCGGCGTCTCTGGCGTGGTGTTCGGTCAATCCCGGCAGCCTCAGCCGAATCGCCTCGACGGAGCCGTCTGCCCGCTCTCCGACGAACAGACCCGCAAATCGATCGAAGCGTTTTCGAAGCTCGCGGCGTTCATGACCCACGAGCCGCGCTGCGTCAACTGCCACGGCGGGGTCAACCCGTTCATCGATGGCGTGGGACCCGAACCGGGCCGGACGGAAATTCCGGTGTCGTTGGTCGAGCACGGCGGAGGAAAACAAGCGCGCGAGTTCAACCCGGTTGATAATGTTGAGCTAATGGCCATCGGGTGTGAGACGTGCCACGACAACACGGCGCGGAACGCGAGATGGACGACGGCGCCGCCGTTCATGACGTTCGTAGGCCAGAGTTCGACGACCCTCTGCCAACGAATGAAAAGACTAAGCGGCGCCGCCCGCGACTTCCTGCACCATCTCACAAATGATGCCCTCATCGTCACCGCGTTCACTGGCACCCGTGGCCTCAACTACGGCATGTATTTCACGGGTACGGATCCACTCACCCCTGAGCCGCCAAGCATCACGCAGGATGCGTTCACCCAGATGGGCCAGGAGTGGATTGACGCGATGGGCGGCGAGTTCAAGGGCGACACCGACTGCGGCTGCGCCCCGCACAAGTATCAGGCGAAGATCCGCCAGCACGGGAAAGGCAAGTTGGCCACCGGCGCTGTTCGCGGAGAGGCGGAGAGCGAGGTCCCGCTCGCGATCGACCTCCGGTTCGAGGCCGAGGGCCACTTTTCCGGACAGACGAAGGTGGCGCGTGAGGCGCCAATGCAGGGAATGGCTCCCGGTGTGGGCTGCGAGGGCGGAACGACCTGGGTCGAGACCTGGTCGGTGGATGGGACTGTGGACGACAAGACCGGGCAGATGCAGGTGAGAGTGCAGGTCGACCAATCGCCGCTGCAAGTGAGGATCCTTTGCCAGACGCCAAACGGCCCCATATCGCGCGCCTTTACTACCCCCGGAAAGTCGAGCGACGCGGCCCGCAGCCCGATCGAGAACCGCTTCACCCTGCCGGCCCGGATCGGCGAGTCCCGGCACTTCGAGTGGACAGCAGGGCCCGGTCGCTTCACGGCGGACTTCGAGTTTGTCCAAGTGCCGCCCTAATTCATCAGCGTCGGCTCAGCGCAGGAGCCGATTCTCGTTGCCATTTCGTTGCCATTGCGATGGGCGTTCGGGGGCTCTCCAGGGCGCTCGAGGGCACTCGGTGATCTTCGAAGAGGGAGTGCCAGTCACTGCGATGAGAGCCGCTTCTGACGCGGTTTTCGCGGGTTTGCGGGGACTCAACTCAGCGAATCCCCGTCAGGCGGCCGACGGCCCTCTCAAGGCTGAAACACGGGTTCGAATCCCGTTGGAGCCACCACCCGATTTTCCTTACCCTTTTCGCTCCCTGGTTTGAGTACGTTGGCTAAGGTCCTCAAACCCGGAATCGATCGAGGGGCGACTCGGCCACTCCGATCCCGTTCGAATTGAGCCTCAAACGGGGCGTTGCGTTGCGTGTCAGCCGGTCAGAATCCGCCGCGCAGCCTGATCGTAGAAGGCCACGGCGCGTCTGAGTTGGGGCGGTGCGCATAGGAACGATTAACGCCACCTCCGCTGGGGCGGCGGGCGGCCGGCCAGGTCCGGGCTCCCCCCGCCTCCCCCGCGACGCCTGACCCGGCCCCCGGGACGGCCGGCCTCGTGGGGGCGAAGGCGAGCGTGCTTCGGGACGTCGGGGACCAGTCCCCGAAGTCGCATCCC
>CAZVOI010000809.1:0-2158 GCA_964628275.1 uncultured Acidobacteriota bacterium
GCGGGAAAGGCCGTCGGGTTGGCGTAGGTGAGCATCGTGATCTTGTTCCCCAAGCCTTCCGTGTAGTCGCCCAGGTGCGGGAGCGGGCCTTTCACCGCGCGGGCTGCCGGGCCGAGGGGCAGCCATTGGCGCGGATAGTAGTTCACGATCGAGGGCACGTTGAAGCCGAAACCGGAGTCGCGCCAGTCGTCAGCGCCGTACTGGGCTACGACGCCGAGATGCTGGTCGCCGCTGATGTGAAGCGCGAAGCACCGGCGCATCAGCTCCACTGCGCGCCGTCGGCCGGATTGCGGCCAGCCGTTGGAATCCAGATCCGCGAGCAGGCGGTTGCCTTGCGAAATGTGCGTCGAATAGCTGAAGATGGTCTGGGACAGCACCACCTTGAAGTCGGCGCCGGCCCAGTCCTCGCCCCACGCCTCGAGGAACTGCTCCTGGCGCGCCCCCAGCAATTGCAGGCCGGGCCGGTCCAGCGTCTTGGGATCACAGTCCGGATTGGTCACCCAGTCCGGACGCGGCGCGCACCTGGGCGCGAGCTGGAGCGGACCGTTGGGACCGGTCTTGAACTTGCGATCCTCCAGGATCGCGAAGCTCACTCCGCCCCAGTTCAGCGCCGTGAAATAGACGCCGATGCCGCGGTCGATTGGGGTGGGATCGGGCGGGTCGGGCAGATGCCAGGTCTGCACACGCTCGACGGCCTTGACGTACTCCACCGGCATGAAGTATCCGCCGTCGTCGCCCGCCATGGTGGACGCCACCTTGCCGCCGGCTCCCCAGAGGTTGTTCTGGCCGACGTCGTGATCGTCGGGGATGCTGATCATCGGGCGGTCCTTGATGATCTCGCCGAACTGCCGGCCAAACAGCAGCCAGGCGCCGAGATGATCGGTGTGGTCGTAAACCTGATCGCCGGAGAAGAAGAGCACGTCGGGATCCTGGGCTCTCAGATTGCCGATGAGGTCGGGTTTGAGCCGTCGGTCCTTATTGGAGTTGCCGGTGAACGCGGCCACCACGATCTCGCGTTTGCCGACGGGGTTGGCGCGGATGGTGCCTTCGTAGGCCGCCACGCCTCCGACCGCCGTCACGCGGTAGGGCGTCGTGCGGCTCTCGTTCCATTTCTCCACGCGGAAGTGCGCGGTCCAGGTCTTGTCCTGGCGATAGTTGTTGTAGGGCTCTTCCGTCACCTGAGTGGCGGCGATGGTCGTCCAGGCGTCTCCGGCCTTGATGGCCAGGGCCGCCTCGCGGGGTTCGCCGTCCTTGAGCGGATACAGCTGGGCCGTCAACTTCAAGACGCCCTGATTCACGGTGTAGTAGGCGAAGCAGATCGCGTTCTGGCGTGCCACATCCGGAATCTCCGGTCGGTTCTGACGCTGCGCTGGCGGGGGTTGAGGCGGGGCGGCGTGGGCTGGCGCGGCGAAGAAGAACGCGGCGATCAGGATGGATGAGGCGGCTGCCTTCGATCGTGTCATGACTCCTGGCTCCATCCTTCTGGCCTCGCAGGCAATTCCTCTCGAATAGCCTTGCGGTGCAGCCACACGCTGTCGAAGAGCGGTGCGGGCGCGCCGCGAACGCTGGCCACCACGGCGTGGCGCGAGTGCTCGAAGGGAAGGCCCGCGGCCCTGCTGATGCCGTCGAGCGCCGCCCGCGCCTCGTTGTGCAGGAAGACGCCGCCCGGCGCGAGCATCGAGGCGATGTTGCTCATCGCCAGCATCAGCTCCTGGTCGTCGAAGTAGGGAAAGACGTTGGTTGCGATCACGAGGTCGAACGCCTGACCGCGCAAGCGCTCGGTCACGACATCGAGCGGCACGGCCGAGAGGGCGTTGGCGGCCGCCCCGCTGACGCGGATCCGCTTCCCCAGGTGGCCGTGAGCCGTCGCCTGTGCCGGCGGAGCGCCGCCGGGTCCGGCGATCGCGCGCCCGAGCGCGTCGAAATACTCCCTGTATTCCGGTGACATCGAGACGCTCGCGTCCTCCCCAATCCCGCTGACCAGGTCGAGCGTCGGCGGGACGTCGTGCGACCGCCGCAGGTGCGAGACGACACGCGGGTTGATGTCTGCGCCGACGACCGACAGCTCGGCCACGCGCGAAAGGCCAGCGGAGACGAGCGCGTCCATGACGGCCCAGGGTTGATAGCTCTCGGGCGGGCCTTCCTCGACGAGCGCCGT
>CAZVOI010000810.1:0-3376 GCA_964628275.1 uncultured Acidobacteriota bacterium
CTGGGTACTGCACGGACCCGGAGATCCGAGCTGTACACCCGGCACGGGCCGCCGCGGAGCTGGACGAGCAGGGACGCAGCGGCGGCGACGGCCAGGGCGGCGTGCCGCCGACTTCCTCCCGCCAAGGCGTAGATCTCGCCATCCAGGAACTCGTGCTTCGTGTTGCTGGCCTCTTCGAGCGCGAGGTAGTCCGCAAAGCTGTACTGGTGCAACGCCGCGGGCGACGGCATGCTCGTTAGGATACACCCCTGTTCACCGCGGCTCGCCCGCCGCAGAGCCCGCGCTGGCCTTCGCCTCGGTGAAGTCCGGGGCGGTGATCTCCAACTCGAGTAGCAGTCGTCCCCCGCCCCGAACAGCTCGACGTCGTTGTCCTTCCAGATGAAGCTGTCGCGCTCGGTCAGGTGGCGCGCGCCTGGGTTGACGTTCCATTCTGCAACGTCGGCGGTGATCGAGGGTGCTTGGATCGAGCCCGGTCCGATACGACTCATCGCGAAACGCCGTCTTGAGGCCACCGTGCCTCGCGTGTAACCTGCGCGCACCTCAACTCTCCGGAAGCACCGTAACGCGTCGCGGCGATTCGTCCCGTCGAGCACGATTCTTGTCGGCGTACCGACTGGCTTCGAGCGCCTGCCGCGCGGGAGGGGCCGTACCATGAGCCTTTCGCCCGGGACCAGACTCGGCGCGTACGAGATCGTCGCCCCGCTCGGCGCGGGCGGGATGGGTGAGGTCTATCGCGCCCTTGACTCGAAGCTCAAGCGCGAGGTCGCGATCAAGGTCCTTCCTGATGCGTTCGCCCAGGACCCGCAGGCCCGCGCCCGTTTCGAACGCGAGGCACTGGCAGTGGCGGCGTTGTCTCACCCAAACATCCTCTCGATCTTCGATTTCGGCAGCGACGGCGGCATCGCGTACGCGGTCATGGAGCTGCTCGAAGGCGAGACGCTGCGGGCAAAACTGGCGGCAGGGCCACCCCCACAGAAGCTGGCGATGGACTACGCCCTTCAGATTGCCAAGGGCCTTTCCGCTGCACATCAGAAGGGAATCGTCCACAGAGACCTGAAGCCCGAGAACGTGTTCGTCGGCAGCGACGGACACGTGAAGATCCTCGACTTTGGCCTGGCCAAGAGGACCGCGCCCGAGGGGGCTGGCGACGCAACGAGTGCGCGTACAGGATCGACACACACCGGGCCTGCCGTGATGGGGACGCTGGGCTACATGTCGCCGGAGCAGGTGCGGGGACAGGACGTCGATCACCGCTCCGACGTCTTTTCTTTCGGGACGATGTTGTACGAGCTGCTGTCTGGGAGGAGGCCCTTCAAGCGAGACTCCGCGGCCGACACGATGGCGGCGATCCTGAACGAGGAGCCGCCGGCCCTTTCGGAATCGGGTCGCGGCATCCCGCTGGCGCTCGAGCAGATCATCAAGCACTGCCTGGAGAAGAGCACGGCGCAGCGCTTCCAATCGGCGCGTGACGTGGTGTTCGCGCTCGAAACGCTGTCGTCTCCGCCACCCTCAGCGCCGGTTCCTTCCCCGAACCCGCCCCGTGTGGGCCGGGGGGCCAAGCGGCTCTTGTTGGCGGTGGCGCTGGTCGCCGTTGCGGTGTCCTCGTTGTTTCTCTGGCGCGCGGCCAGGACAACCCGGACAAGCAAAGGTGGGAAGCCGGCCCGGATCGTCGTGCTGCCGTTCGAGAACCTCGGCGCCCCGGAAGACGCCTACTTTGCCGCCGGGATGACGGAGGAGATCATCGGCCGCCTCGCCAACGTGCAGGGCCTCGCAGTAATCTCGAGGACGACCGCCATTGCGTACGACCGCAAGGGCAAGACGATCCGGCAGATCGGTGTGGACCTCGGCGTCGATTTCGTCCTCGAAGGCACCATCCGCTGGGACCGCGGAGGCGGACCCGAGAGCCGCGTGAGGATCACGCCGCAGCTCATCCAGGTCGTGGACGATACCCATCTCTGGGCCGACCGCTACGACCGCGTCATCGCGGACGTCTTCGTCATCCAGTCGGAGGTGGCGGAGAACGTCGTCCGGTCGATGGGGATGAAGCTCGTTCCACGGGAGAAGACGGCCCTCTCCGCTGCATCCACCAACAACATCGAGGCCTACGATTTCTACCTTCGGGGACTGGAGCTGGCAGGCCGGAGCCAGGCCGCACAGGACCAGGAGGGGGCTCTTCGCATGTTCCAGGCGGCGGTCGACCGGGATCCTCGATTCCCCTCGGCGCTGGCGCAGCTCGCGAAGGCGCACCTGTCACTCTACTTCTACTTCGACCGGCTCCGCGCGCCGCCGGACAGGTCTCATGTCGAGAGCGCGAGAAAGGTCATCGAGGGCCTCTCAGCGATCGGGCAGGACCTCCCGGAGATGCGCATCGCACGCGGCTATTACACCTATTGGGGGCTCGACAGACTCGAGCCGGCCCTCGTCGACTTCAGGGCTGCCCTCTCGCTTCAGCCGAACAGCGTCCCGGCGCTCAGCGGAGCGCTCTTCGTGCTCAGGCGTCTGGGTCGGTGGGACGAGGCGGGCGAGGTCATATCCAAGCTCTTCGAGCTCGATCCTCGGAATCCGGAAGTCTTGCAGCAGTGCGCACTCACCTCCATGGTGCTCCGCCGATACGCCGACGGGGACCGCTTCTACGCCCTCTCAACCACGTTTAATCGTCAGTACGGGCTGGCCTGGGGACAAAGGGCGTTCCTTCAGACCCTCTGGGGCGATACCCGGAAGGCGGAGCAGCTTGTCTCCGAGGCCCGGACCGTCGAAGGCCTCATCGACGATGTCGGCTGGGTCGACTATGGGGGTTTTCGTGTACCGCTGCTCAAGCGCGACTTTCTCGGCGCGCTGCGTCAGATCGAGGGCCTGAAGCGGGATGTCGTCAGCACACAGTGGTTCTTCTTGCCGACCGAGCTCATGCGCGCCGAGCTGTACACTCTCTCCCGCGAGCCCGAGCCGGCTCAACGTTGGTTCCAGGCCGCACGCCGCCGGCTGGAGGAACTGACGTCGAAGGCTCCGAAGGACTCTCGGTACCACAGCGCTCTCGCAATCGCGTATGCGGGCCTCGGCCTCCAAGCGGAAGCGCTTCGCGAGGCCAGAGCCGGAGTCGAGCTGATGCCGATCTCCTCCGATGCCTGGCGGGCGATGTGGCGCCTGCAGGACCTCGCGCGCGTGCACACGATGCTCGGGAACCAGAATGAGGCGATCGAGGGACTGGACTTCCTGCTCTCACGGCCTTGCGAGCTGTCGACGCAGCTCCTCCGACTCGACCCGCGCTGGGACCCGCTGAGGTCGAATCCGCGGTTCCAGGCGCTGTTGACGAAACATGGTGACCCGCCGTGACGCTCGGCTGTGGACTTCAGCAAGCCGTAGACGTCGGCTACGGCTG
>CAZVOI010000811.1:0-7827 GCA_964628275.1 uncultured Acidobacteriota bacterium
GACCGGGCCGGGGCGCTGGCGGGCCGGCTCTCGGGAGGCCAGCAGCGCAGGCTGAACCTCGCCGCCGGCGTCCTGCACGAGCCCGCGCTGCTGCTGCTGGACGAGCCGACCGCCGGCGTCGATCCCGCGGCGCGCGAGCGGGTGCACGAGTTGCTGCGCGAGCTGCGGCGCCGCGGCACCGCGATGCTGCTCGCCACCCACGACCTCGAGCAGGCCGCGGAGCTGGCGGACCGGCTGGGCATCCTGGACGCCGGCCGAATCCATGCGCAAGGCACGCTGGCGGAGCTGGTGGCTGCCCACCTGGGCGACGGCCGCGAGCTGCGGCTGCGGCTCGTCGAGCCCCCGGACCAGCGTGCCCAGGCGCGACTGCGCGAGGTCGGCCTGGCGCAGGGCCACGACCCGCGCGACTGGTCGGGGCCGACCGAGGGGCTCGAGACGCTCGGGCGGCTGGTCGCCGCGCTCGCTGCCGAGGGGATCCGGGTGGCCGAGGCACGGCTGCGCGAATCGGGCCTGGCGGGAGTCTTCTTCCGCGTCGTCGGGCGGGAGCTCGAGCCGTGAGGCGCGCCGTCTTCCGGGCGATGGCGCTCGGCTTCGTACGCGACCGTGGCGCGCTCGCGATGTCCTTTGCGCTGCCGGTCGCGTTCTTCCTAGTGTTCGCTGTGATCTTCGCCGGCGCCAGCGGTGAGAGCCTGCGGCTGCGAGTGGCGATCGGGGACGAGCTGGCCTCGCCCGAGAGCGGGCGACTGCTGCGTGCGATCGCGCGCGATCCGGCGGTGGTCGTGATCGGTGAGCCCGGCGCCGACACCGCCCGGGTGGGCGCGCTGGTGCGCCGCGGCGCGGCGGACGCGGGCCTGATCGTGCGCCGACAGGCAGAGCCGCTGGGCGCGGCCACCGGCGCCGGGCCCGCGCCGGTGTTGATCCTGACCGACCCGACGCGGGCCGTCGCCGGCCGCATGCTCGCCGGCATCGTCCAGCGGACCTACCTGGCGGCGCTGCCCGACGTGGCCCTCGGCGGCGTCGCGCGCGTACTGGGCGACGGCTTCGTCACGCTGACTTCCGAGCAGGAGGACGAGCTGCAGCGCGGCCTCGCCGAGCTGCGGGCCGAGGCGTCGCGTGCCGACGCCGAAGGGCGCACGGCCGCCTCGGGCGCCGAGGAGATCGTGGAGTGCCTGACGCTGACGGGCCGCAGCGCGCGAGAGAACCACGTGGCCTACTACGCGGGCGCGGTGGCTTTCCTGTTCCTGCTCTTCTCCTCGGTGCACGGGGCGCTGTCGCTGATCGAGGAGCGCGAGTCGGGCCTGCTCGAGCGCCTGCTCGCGGGACCCGGGGGCATGGCGGCCCTGGTGGACGGCAAGTTCCTGTTCGTGGCCAGCCAGGGCTTCATCCAGGTGGCGGTGATCTTCGCGACCGCCTGGCTGCTCTACGGCGTGGACCTGCCCGGCCACCTCACCGGCTTCGCGATCACCACCCTGGCCGCGGCCGTGGCGGCCGCCGGCCTGGCGCTGGCGCTGGCCGCGGCCTGCCGCACGCGCCGGCAGGCCCAGACGCTGGCCAACGTCGTGATCCTGATCGTCTCGGCGATCGGCGGCAGCATGGTGCCGCGCTTCTTCATGCCCGCCTGGCTGCAGGACCTCGGCTGGCTGACGCCGAACACCTGGGCGCTCGAGGCCTACTCGGCCGTCTTCTGGCGCGACGAGCCGCTTGGCGCGCTGGCGCTGCCGCTCTCGCTGCTCGCGGGGATGGGCGGGCTGGGCCTCGTCGCCGCGCGGCGCCTCGCGGCGCGCGCGGCGCGCGTCTGAAGGGCGAGCGGGTTAGCCCCGCTCGGCTCTCGCCCACAGGAAGCCGAACGAGACGGCGCCATGCTTCTCGGTGGTCTTGTGGTGAACCAGGTGCGCCCTGACGAGGCGCTGCAGGTAGCGGCCGAAAGAACGCTGGCGCACGCGCACGCGACGGTGGACGATCACGTCGTGAAACAGGAAGTAGGCGGCGCCGTACGCGGTCATGCCGATCCCGGCGGCCAGCAGCAGCGGCTGGCCACGCACCCCGTGGTAGATCAGCAGCATCGATGGCAGGCTGAAGAAGATCCCGAACAGGTCGTTGGCCTCGAACCAGCCCGCGCGAGGACGATGGTGGGAGGCGTGGAGGAACCACAGCGGCCCGTGCATCAGGTACTTGTGCATCAGGTAGGCGACGCCCTCCATCCCGACGAACGTCGCCAGCAGCACCGATGCGAACGCGAGCGCCATCGGCCGGGTCCCTAGTCCGCCGACCGCTCGCGGGTCCAGAGCCCGCCGCGGTGCGTCTCGCGCTGGCCGAGCGTCCTGGCGTAGCCCGCGTCCAGAAACGCGCGCGCCATCAGCGCCAGCTTGCGCCGCCGGGGCACCACGACCCGCTCGTCCCAGGCGCTCGCGCCACGCGAGAGCACGCCGCGGCCGATCGCGCGGTAGACGCGCCGCGCGGCGGCCACCGCCCAGGCGGAGCGGAAGGGCAGCCAGGCGAGGCCGCGCCCGCCCGAGTGATAGTAGCGGTCGGCCTCGGCGAGCAGCCGCCGCACGACGCGGGCCAGCGCGGGTCGGCGCGCGGGGTCGAGCACGTCCGCGGCGCACAGCCCTTCCTGCGCCAGCCAGGCGAGCGGCAGGTAGACGCGGCCCACCTGCGCGTCCTCGATCACGTCCCGCGCGATGTTGGTCATCTGCAGCGCCAGCCCGAGGTCGGACGCGCGGTGCAGCGCCACCGGTTCGCGAACCCCCATCACGCTCGCCATCATCATGCCCACGACGCCGGCGACGTGGTAGCAGTACTCGCACAGGTCTGCGATCTCGGGGTTGCTGCGGCCGGCCACGTCCATCGCGAAGCCTTCGATCAGCTCCAGCGGATAGCGGTCGGGGATCGCATGCCGCCGCACCACGCGCTGCAGGCCGGCAAAGGCCGGGTGCGCGGGCTCGTCGCCGCGCAGCGCGGCGCGCGTGGTCCGTTGCAGCCAGTCGAGCCGCTCCTTCACGTCGCCACCGGGGATGCCGGTGCGGCGGCCGAGCCGTTCGCCGTCCACGGCGTCGTCGCAGTAGCGGCACCAGGCGTAGAGCAGCACCGCCGATTCGCGCGTAGCCGCGTCGAAGAGCCGGGCGGCGCCGGCGAAGCTCTTCGAGCCCTGCTCGATCGCCTCCTGGCAGTAGTCGAGGACCGGGTCGCGCTCAGCCACTGGCCACCGCCGACGCGCCTACACCGACGCCGAGGTCCGCGAGCAGCAAACCCGCCGTCGCCTTTGCGGAGTTGACGACGCCGGGCACGCCGGCGCCGGGGTGGGTGCCCGCCCCCACGAAATAGAGGCCGCCGATCCTCGAGTCGCGGTTGTGCACGCGGAACCAGGCGCTCTGCTCGAGGCGCGGCTCGAGCGAGAAGGCGGAGCCGTGGTGCGAGAGCAGCTGGTTGCGGAAATCCAAGGGGGTGAAGACGCGCAGCGTGGCCAAATCGGAGCGCAAACCGGGAATGTAACGCGTTTCCAGGTAGTCGAGTATGCGTTCGGCGTAGCGGGGCCCGACGCGCTCCCAGTCGAGCGGCGCCAGGCCCAGGTGCGGGACCGGGGCGAGCACGTAGAACGACTCGCAGCCGGCAGGCGCGAGCGACGGGTCGGTGACCGTCGGCGCGTGCAGATACAGCGAGAAATCGTCCGCCAGCACGCCGCGCTCGAAGATGTCGGCCAGCAGCTCACGGTAGCGCGGGCCGAACAGCACGTTGTGGTGCGCGAGCTGCGGGTGGCGCCTGCGGGTCCCGAAGTAGATCAGGAACAGCGACATGCTGAAGCGCTTGCCGGCCAGGCGGCGGGCCGGCCGCGCGGCCCGCGGCTCGTTGCGCAGCAGCTCGCGGTAGGTCCAGACCACGTCGGCGTTGCTCGCCACCGCGTCGAACTCGCCGCGCCAGCCGTCCTTCGCGGTGAGCCCGACGACGCGGCTCCCGCACGTCAGGATCTCGTCCGCTTCGCAGTCGAGCCGGATCTCGCCGCCCAGCTCGCGGAACAGCGCGGCCAGCGCGTCCACCAGCGCGCCGGTGCCGCCGATCGGGAAGAAGACGCCCCAGCGGCGTTCGAGGTGGTGGATCAGGGTGTAGATCGAGGACGTGCTGAACGGGTTGCCACCCACCAGCAGCGAGTGAAAGCTGAACGCCTGGCGCAGGTGCGGCTCGCGGATGAAACGCGCGACGGTCGCGTGGACCGAGCGCCAGGCCCCCAACCGGACGAGCTGCGGCGAGACTCGGATCATGCTCCAGAGGTCGAGGAACGGCACGTGGGCGAGGCGCTCGTAGCCCTGCTCGAAGACCTCCTCGGCGTAGCGCAGGAAAGCCTCGTAGCCAGCCACGTCGCCGGGAGCCAGGCGCTCGATCTGGGCGCGCGTAAGGGCGGGATCATTCGTGTAGTCGAAGCGGACGCCGTCCTCCCAGAACAGCCGATAGAACGGCTTCACGGGCACGAGCTCGACGGCGTCCTCGAGCCTTCGCCCGGCCAGCTCGAACAGCTCGCGCAGGCAATCGGGCGCCGTGATCACCGTCGGTCCCGCGTCGAACACGAAGCCGTCGTCACGGTAGACGTATGCGCGGCCGCCGGGGCGGTCGCGCCGGTCGACGAGGGTGGTGGCGACGCCCGCCGCCTGCAGGCGTATGGCGAGCGCGAGCCCGCCGAAGCCGGCGCCCACGATGGCGACGCGCGGCGCCTTCACGCGGGCAGCTCCGGCTCCGCGAAGCAGCGCGCGGCGCGGCGGATCGACACCGGCGGGCGCCCGCTCAGCAGCCGAACCTGGTCGAGCCGCGTCAGGCGCCCCGCGTAGAACCGCTTCACCACGGCGTCGGGCATCGAGTAGAAGTGGGCGAGCACGCGCCAGCGCTGCTCGGGCTCGGCCGCCTTGAACAGCATCCGGTTCAGGAACCGGCAGAAGCCGCCTCGCTCCCACACCTGGTGCGCGTGGCGCCGCGACCAGGCGGCGACGCCCGGCCCGTCGAGCGCCCGGCGCTCGGCCAACGCGTCGGCGGCGCGCACGGCGTACGCCAGCGAGTAGCCGGTCGTCGGATTGAAGAGGCCCGCGCGCACGCCGAGCGCTCCCACGCCTTCAGGCACGGACGCCAGCAGGCGCTCGACGTTGCCCCCGAGCGGGATCGCGAGAGCGCCCTCCTCCTCGCGCCGCATCGCACCGACCGCGAAGCCCTGGGCCTCGGCGTAGGCCGCGATCGCGCGCCGCATCTGCGCACGCGGCAGCTCGGGCGCGTCGACGTAGCGGGTGTCCTCGACGAGCAGACGGCGCCGGCCGAGCGGCAGCACGTAGAAGAAGCGAAAGCCGCCTTCCTGCGGCACGGTCGCGTCCATCAGGATCGGCTGCTCGAGTCCGTGGTTGCGCTCGAGCTCGAGCTCCTGGCCCAGGAAGACCTGCCAGCCCACGGGCAGCCGCGATGGGCCCAGAAGGCCGCGCGCGTCGATCACGCAGCCGGCTTCGAGCTCGCGGCCGCCCTCGAGCAGCGCTCCACGCGGGCCCAGCTCCGTCACCGCGACGCCGCGAATCAGCGCGCGCCCGAGGCGCGCCAGGAGCTGGCGGTGGAAGAGGGCGGAGGTGAGCGTGTGGTAGCCGCCGGCGACGCGGCGCGTGAACGACGGGAAGCGCACCTCGTAGCCGTCCCAGGAATGGTCGACCAGCGGGCTCAGCCACTGGTGCTGCGCCGGCGTGAGATCGTCCGAATGGAAGGACCAGGTGTGGTTGCCGCCGAGATGGCTCTCGGCCTCCACGAGCTGCAGCGAGAGCTCGGGCCTGGCCTGCGCCAGACGCCACGCCAGCAAGCCGCCCGCGAGGCCGCCGCCCGCGATCAGGACGTCGCTCACGGCCGCTCGCTGCGGCGCGCGAGCAGCGGTTCGAGGTCGCGTATGACCGCGTCGATCAGGGCCGGCTCGCGGCGGCCGTGCCGGCTGGCGCGCAGGTTCCCCTCCCCGTCGAACACGAGCAGGTTGACCTCTCTCGCGTCCAGCTCGAATGCGTGCGCCCAGGCCCCCTGCAGGTCGATCAGGACCGGCGCCTCGTCCGGCACCCGGCCGCGCAGCGCGCGCGCGACGCGCTCCCAACTGCTGGGCGGCTCGCGCGGGACGTCGGCGATCCGCAGGAATGCCACCCCGTCGACGCGCTTGCGCAGGTCCTCCTCGTAGCCGCGGATCCGGCGCAGCCGCGCCACGCCGACGACCAACGCCACCACCGGCCGGCCGCGGAGGTCGGCGAGCGACCGCAGCGCCCCCTGCTGGTCGCGCAACGGCGGCGGCGAAGCGGCCGAACCCTCCCCCGGAGCGAGCACGATCGCGGACAGCAGCAGGATAAGGGCGCTCGGCGTGACTGGCTCCTCCTTTGCTGGGCGCGGGCTTGGTTGGGACGTCAGGGGCGCGCTGGGCTGTGCCGCGCGCCGCGTGCGTGGGGCCCGGCAGCTGAGGATACCATCCTCAGCTTATGCTCCAGCCCGATGAAACATCAGCCGAGGCTCGTGCCGGAGCGAGGACCGCTGTGAGCCTGCGTCTGTGTGTGATCGCGGGTTTGCTGTCCTTAGCATCGGCATCGACACTCGCCGCGCAGCCCGCCGTCCCGGCGGCCCTCACAACGGCGGATGCTTCGGACCTCGCCGCCGGGCGAAGGGTCTTCGACGCTCAGTGCGCCTGGTGTCACGGCACGGAAGGAGCCGGCGGGTCGGGGCCGGACCTGCAACGCGCCACGCTGCGGCACGCCGCAGATGACGACGCGCTGATTCGCATCGTTCGCAGCGGCATCCCCGGGACCGAGATGCCATCGTTCGCGATCTCGCTGACCGAGAAGAGCTCTTGGCAAGCGGCCGCGTATGTCCGCTCGCTCGGCCGGACGCAGCCGGCGCCGATTCCAGGCGACTCGCGGCGCGGCGCACGCGTCTACGAGAAGGCGGGCTGCGCCCTGTGCCACGTCGTGTCCGGCATCGGCGGCGTGCTCGGTCCCGAGCTGACCAGCATCGGCGCGCTCCGAGGGGCGGTTCATCTGCGCGAGTCGATCGTGAAGCCTGAAGCCGCACACCCGCCCGGCTACCTGGTGGTGCGTGCGGTGACGGAGGCTGGAATCGAGACGCGTGGTATTCGTCTGGCCGAGGACGTCTTCTGGATCCACATTCGCGATGCGAGCGGAGCCGTGCGCACGTTCGAGAAAGCGGCGCTGACGCAGCTCGAGCGCCAGCTGCAGGCGACGCTGATGCCGGCCTACGGCGCGGTGTTTCCGGCGGACCAACTCGACGACCTGGTGGCCTACCTCGCCGGCCTCAGGGGTGTGCGATGAAGAAGACGCTAGCGATGCTTGCGGCACTCGCGTTGCTCCGCGGCTCGCCGCTGCTGGCCCAGGCCAGCGCGGCGCGGCTCGCCGCCGATCCCGAGGATGGCCAGTGGCTGACGTACTCGGGGTCGTACGAGTCGCATCGGTTTTCGCCGCTCCGGCAGATCACGCCGGACAACGTCGCCCGGCTGCGCCCAGCTTGGGTGTATCAACCGCCCGGTACCGGCGCGCTCGAGACGACGCCGCTCGTCGCCGGCGGCGTGATGTACGCCACGTCCGGCCCGACCAGCGTGGTGGCGCTGGATCTCAGGAGCGGACGGCCGCTCTGGCAGTGGACGCGCCCGATCGCGCCGAGCGTGTTGAACCTCGGCTTCCCGCGCGTCAATCGGGGCGTCGCGATCCTGGACGACACCGTCTACGTCGGCACGCTCGACGGCTATCTGGTCGCGCTGGATGCCAAGGCCGGCATCGAGCGTTGGGCGGTCCAGGTCGGCGACAACGCGACCGGTCACTCGATCACCGC
>CAZVOI010000812.1:0-1616 GCA_964628275.1 uncultured Acidobacteriota bacterium
GCGGAGACGAAAGACGAGCTGCAGGCCAAGTACGCGACGATGCACTGAGTCGCCCTGCGGCGGACGGCGGCGGCCGCGCCTGCGCCGTTTGCGTCGTGGGTCGTGAGCCGTGTGTGCTCCAACGCTGGCTCGCGCCGACCATACGTTGCTGCCGCCGGCAGCCGCTACGCTGCGCGGCCGCGGTGAGCAGGCCTGCTCTCGGCATCCGTCGGTGGCGTTCGGCATGCTCAAGCGGGCTCGCAACTCGCCCCGGGGCGAGTGCGAGCCCGCGCCGACGCCTGCGGCTGCGCTTCGGACCAGGGGCCGTCGACGCCGAGAGCTCATCGCCTCGAAACACGAGCAGGGGTCACACGCCTTGGGTAACATTGCTCGTCGGTACGCGGCGAAGAGCCGCTCCGCCCGGGAGTGAGGATCCCCCGGCAGAGCCGGGGTTTCCTCAAGAAATGAGAAAAAAGCGCAGGTCGGACCGCCCCGACGAGCCCTCGCTTCCCGAGGAGGGCTGGTACGACTACGGCGACGACTCTCTCTCGATCGTGGGCCGCACGGAGGCAGGATCTCCCCAGGGCCCCACGCGCACCGAAATCGAGGAGTCCCTCGGGCGCGATGATACGGGCGCGCGCTGGGCCAGGGCCCACACGATCCTGAGCATGGCCCTTGCCTCGCGGTCGCCCCAGGCGAGGATCGAGATCGGGCGTGTCACGAAGGTCGGCCAGGGCGTGTCCCGCGACGTCTTCGCCGCCGCGGTTGAAGTCTCTCCGGATCCCGGTGCACTCTCGGGACCCTACGCGGTACTCCTGCCCACACGCGGCGCCGACCCGAGTCTCGACGAGCGCACCGAGCGCGAGGTCCGGCTGCTCGACCGGCTCGCCCAGCTCACTCTGCCCCTGCGCGTCCCGCGGGCCATGGGCGTCTGGCCCGACCAGGGCCGCCTCGCCCTCGTCCGGAGCTTCCTGCCCGGGGTCGAGCTGGACCTGCGCGCCGGCAGGCAGCCCTCCGTCCGCCCGTGGGATGTGGTCGGCCAGCTCGCCGCCGCCGTTCATTCTCTGGACGCCGAGGCCTTTGCGGCCTTGCTTCCCGGCCATGAGACGCGGAGGGCTCATGCCGAGGAGGCGCTCCTCGTGTTCGAGGAGCTCGATGCGCCCGAAGCCCGCGCAGCACTCGCCTGGGCCCGCGGTCATCTCCCTCCCGACGCGCCGAGTGTCCTCCTGCACGGCGACCTCCTCGGACAGAACATCCTCCTCGCGCCCGGACATCCGCCGGGCCTCGTCGACTGGGAGTACGCCCGGCGCGGCGATCCCGCCCATGACCTGGCGATCGTGACACGAGGCGTGAGACGCCCGTTCCAGATCGAGCGCGGGATGGAGCGCTTGCTCGAGGCCTATGCCCGCTTGGGCGGCTGCCGTGTCGAGGCCAGCCACGTCCACCTCTTCGAGCTGTCGATGGCCGCGGCCTGGTACCGGGACAGCCTCCGCTCCAGCGGCGGCGGCGAGCCCAGGGGTGGCGAGCCTCCGGAGCAGGCGCTCGCGCGGCTGAGGGGCATCCTGCGGCGTCTGCGCGCCTGAGCCGTCTGCCCGACTGAGCCGTTCCGCGCCGTGAGCCGTGCCGGGTGTCACACA
>CAZVOI010000813.1:0-3038 GCA_964628275.1 uncultured Acidobacteriota bacterium
CGGCGTTGGCCAGGATCTCTTCGATCCGATCGCGCTGCTCGTAGGCGATGTACAGGCCGCGGCCACGCCGATAGATGTGGGAGAACTTCTGGCACGCCTCGCCGACCACGGGTGTGTACACGACCGGCATCATCTCGTCGATGTTCTCCTGGACCAGCCGGTAATACAGCGTCTCGTTGCGGTCGTGCAGGCTGGCCAGGTAGATGAACTTCTCGAGGTTGCTGGTCTTGGCGCGATAGCTTTCGCCGACACGCTCCAACTGCTGCTGCATCGAGCAGACCGCGGGGGGCAAGAGGCCGTGGAGGTCGAGGTCGTCTCGCTCGCGCTGGGTGAACGCCGTGCCCTTGTTGATCAGCGAGTCCAGCAGTAGCGCGCGGCCTTTCTGCGGGACGGCCATGTATCGCTGCCCGTTGGCCGGGTCGACCTTGATGCTGAACCTCACGACGGCCTCCCTTTCTTTCGCCAGCGCTCCGCGGGCCGGCAGGTTCCGATGATGTTTCAGTAGCAAGCGCCATGCCCAGCCCGTGCTACGATCCGCGTTCCTCGACGAGAACCGGGCGCTATGGGGTCGCATTGACGACGGCAGAGTCGCCTGCAAGCGCTGCGGCCCACCGCGCGAGAGCGGGTGCGCGACGCGTCTTGGCTCGGAGCGTCGCGCTCGGTCTCGCGGTCGCGACTGCTCCCATCGCGCTGGCTCAGGCCCAGCAGGTTCTGGTCTACGGCGGCAACGACAGCTCCCCTCCTTTCGAGTACCTCGACTCCAGCGGAAACCCACAGGGCTTCAACGTGGAGTTGGCGCGCGCACTGGCCAAGGAGGCCGGGAAGACGGTCGAGATCCGACTCGGGCTGTGGAAGGACGTCGTGGCGGGCCTTCGAGTCGGGCAATTCCATCTGGTCGTTCTCGGCTATGCCGAGTCACGCGCCCAGGAATACGACTTCCTTGCCGAGACCTGGACGCTGCGCCAGGCGGTTTTCTTCAGCCGAGGACGTCGAGCCTACCCTTCCGGAATCGACACGATGGCGAGTGAGGTCGTCGCTGTCCAGGACCGCTCGATCGTCCACGAGCTCTTCTTGGCTCTACCCGAGCCCACGCGCCCGCGGTTGCGCGCAGCCCCCAACCACCTCAAGGCGGCTCAGTTGCTGGTGCAGGGCGACGCTACAGCCGTGGCGGGCAACTCGCTCGTGCTGCGCGTCGCGCTGGAGGAGGCCGGGGTGACGGGCGCGGTGGAGATCCCGATCCAGGCGGCGTCCTACCAACTCGCCACCGCCAAGGGGCGGGGCGCGGACTTTGGCTGGATCCCACCGGCCCTGGAGCGGTTGAAGGCGTCCGGCGAGTACAGCCGCCTCGTCGAGCGCCATCTGGGGGTACGCGGCCGCCCTTCTCAGTGGCCAACGTACGGCCGGTACGCGGCGATCGTCCTCGGTATCAGCGGCCTCGCCTACCTCGGGGCCACGCTTTGGAACCGCTCGCTGCGCCGGCAGGTCGAGGTGCGGACGCGACAGCTATCGTCGACCACCGAAGAGGTCCGGCGCACGCTTTCCCTGCTCCAGGCGACGCTCGAGTCGACCGCCGACGGCATCCTGGTAGTGGACCGGGAAGGAGCGATCGAGCGCTTCAACCGCAGGTTCACGGAGCTGTGGCAAATCCCCGACGAGCTGCTGACGCCCCGCCAGAACGGTGAGGCGATGGCCTTCGCGCTCCGCCAGTTGCGCGACCCGGATGCATTTCTCGCAAGGATAGAGGAGCTCTACACGCAGCCGGACGCGGAGAGCGAGGACGTCCTGGAGTTCAAGGACGGCCGGGTTTTCGAGCGCTACTCCAGGCCTCAGCGAATCGATGGCGTGAGCGTGGGGCGGGTGTGGAGCTTCCGCGACGTCACCGCTCGCCGGCGCGCGGAGAGCGCTCTGCGCAAGAGCGAGGAGCGCTATGCGCTCGCCGAGCGCGCCACCAGCGACGTGATCTGGGACTGGGACCCGACCACAGAACGCGCGATCTGGAGCCCTGCCCTGAGCGACGTCTTCGGCCATGCCCTTCCCGCGGGTGACCAGGCGGGCACCTGGTGGGAGGAGAGGATTCATCCGGCTGACCGCGGGCGCGTGGTCCAGGCCTTTCAGGCCCTGCTCGACGGCCACGAGCTGCTGCTGACGGAGGAATACCGCTTCGAGCGCGCGGATGGCTCCTACGCCCACGTCGTGGACCGCGCCATCGTGGTGCGCGATGCCCAGCACAAGCCCTTGCGCATGACCGGGGCGATGACCGACATCAGTCCGCGCAAGCAAGCCGAGGAGGAACGCGAGCGGCTGATCGCGGACCTGGCGGCCAAGAACGCGGAGCTGGAGCGCTTCAGCTACACCGTGTCCCACGACCTCAAGAGCCCGCTGGTGACGATCCGCGGCTACCTGGATCTTCTCGAGGGGAGCGTCACCGATGGGAAGATGGAGCGGTTCCGGGCGGACGTGGGACGGATCGTCGGCGCCGCGGAGAAGATGCGCCAGTTGCTCGACGATCTCCTGGAGCTGTCTCGCATCGGCCGAGTGGTCAACCCGCCTGAGGATGTCCCAATGAGAGAGCTGGCGCAGGAGGCGGTCGAGCTGGTGAGCGGCCGCCTCCAGGAGCGCGACGTGCGCGTGAAGATCGCGGAAGACCTGGGTGTCGTCCGGGGAGACCGTCGGCGTTTGCTCGAGGTCGTGCAGAACCTGCTCGACAACGCCGCCAAGTTCGCGGGAGACCAGCGCGAGCCCAGCATCGTCGTGGCGGCTCGCAGCGAGGGCCAAAGACGCGTGTACTACGTCCAGGACAATGGGATTGGGATCGAGCCGCGCCACCGGGAAAGGGTCTTCGGCCTGTTCGAGAAGCTCGAGGCGAAAAGCGAAGGCACGGGAATCGGCCTCGCGCTGGTCCGGCGCATCGTGGAAGCCCACGGCGGCAGCATCTGGGTGGAATCCCTGGGCAAGGGACAAGGCGCCACCTTCTGCTTCACCCTGAACGAGATCGCCGCGGCGACCATTCCCGCGCGGGAAGCTGGCGTGGACGCGCG
>CAZVOI010000814.1:0-3271 GCA_964628275.1 uncultured Acidobacteriota bacterium
GTGCCGGGCGCCGGAAGCGAAAAGACCAGGGGGTTGAACCAGAAGTTCTGGTCCACGCTGCGGCCCTGCGAGAAGCTTGGGTCCGAGACGCCCGGGTCGCCCGTCTGGTCCCAGGGCTGCGCCGTCGTGTCACCGACGCCCGCGCGGTCGTCGCCGGTGCGGATCGAGAACAGGGCGCCTGTCTGGAAGAACGTGACGCCCGAGATCTGCCAGCCGCCCAGGATCTTCTTGACGAGCGTGTCCTGGTTGCGCCAGAACGGCAGCTCCCACAGGTAGTGCACGTTGAACACGTGGGTGCGGTCGTTGTCCGAGAGCCCCCAGAAGGCCGAGTCGTCGTAGGCGTTGAACAGGATGTTGCGCTTATCGGAGGCGTTGTCGCGCAGCCGCGAGTAGGTGTACGCGACACCGAAGCCGAGCCCGTTGGTGAAGCGACGCTCGAGGTTGAGCTGCAGTCCGTGGTAGATCGAGCGGCCCGCGTTCTCCGAAAGACGGATCGCGCCGAAGCCGAGGTACGGGCGCAGCGCCGCCACGTTGACGCCCGGGTTGGCCTGGATCGTGCCGGGCTGGAGCTGGTTGAGATTGCGCTCGCGCTGCAGGTGCAGGCCCATGCGTCCGACGTACGAGAGGTCGGCCAGCATGCTCCAGGGCAGCTGCCGCTGCAAAGAGACGCTCCAGTTGTACGCCGTCGGGTGCTTGAACTCCGTGTCCTGCGCCGTCATCACGAGCGGGAAGTTCTGCGCCGTCGTGCCGCCCGGCTGGTCCGCCGACCCGTTCGAGACGCCGACCTTGAACTGGATCGGGGGGTTGCCGCCGAGCAGTGTCGAGTCGTTGAGCGTGACGCGGGTGTGGAAGATGCCGCCGCCCAGCCGCACCACGGTCTTCGGGTCGATCGACCACGCGAGGCCGAGCCGCGGCTGGAACACGGTCTTGTGGGTCTCCGAGAAGCCCTCGGGCAGCCCGTAGAACAGGCGCTGGTACTGGGGGTCGTCGGCCGCCGGCACCTGGCCGCTCGCCTCGGGCGGGAACCCGTTGGCGGGGAGCACCACGCCGTTGAAGCGGTCGCCCGCGAGGATCGCGCCGTTGCGTGGGTCGATCACCGCACTGAGCCGGGGGTCGTAGAAGCGCGGGTCGAAGTGCGCGATGTTGTTGAGCTGCGCGTGCCAGGGAGGCCAGTAGGCGTAGCGCACTCCGTACTCGACCGTGAGGTCGCTCCTCACTTTCCAGCTGTCTTGCACGAAGGCGTCGATCGCCAGCGCACGCCAGTCGGTCTTGGAGCGCGTGCCGATCTCGCCGTAGTTCGTGAAGCGGCCCATCGCCGTGTTGGCGATCGCCACGTTGGTGCCACCCGGTGTCGAGGTGTCGCGGAACTCGAAGCGCCCGTTCTGGTTGTTGGTGTCGCCGGGCTGGCCGGCCACGTTGATCTGGTCGAAGTCGTCCTCGCCCGAGTACTCGACGAAGACGCCGCCCTTGAAGGTGTGGCGCCCGCGGATCCAGGTCAGGTTGTCCGAGAAGGTCCAGATCGGGCCGAACGACGAGGCGGGGTACGGCCCGCCGTCGACCTCCGAGAAGTTGCTGATGCTGAGGGTCGGGATCTTGTCTTCGATCTCCTTGCCCGGGTAGATGTAGGGGTAGGTGATCCCGGCCTTGCTGCGCAAGAAGGCGTCGGTGCCGCGGTACACCTCGATGTAGACGCGGTCGCGCGACCAGGCGACCGTCGCCTCGTTGAGGATGGACGGCGTGAACGAGCTGGTCCAGCTCGCGGCGATCGTCTCGTTGGGCCGGTTCCAGTCGGTGCGCGCGATCGGGAACGTGCCGCGGAAGGCGTCGATCGACTTCCAGTTGAAGAACGAGCCGCGCAGTGAGACCTGGTTGCCTGCGCTCGGCACCCAGTCGAGCCTTATCGTGTCCTTGCGCGTGTTGCGCGGGTTGGGGCTGGTGCCGATCCAGTTGGCGGTGCCCACCTGGTAGCCGGGCGTGGGCGACGGGTAGGAGCGGAGCAGCCCGAGGCCGTTGGGGCTCAGCATGTTCGCCGGGATCACGTTGTTCGGGAACGGCTGGCCGCTGGCCGGGTCGCGCACGATCACGCTGCGCCCGAAGAACGGGTTGGTCGGGTCGAGCAGCTCGCCGAAGTCGCCGTTGCGCATCTTCTCGGTCGGGACCGTCCCGGTGCTGGTGCCCTCCTGGTACCAGTCGATCCACTCCTGCGCCCAGAAGAAGAACAGCTTGTCGCGGTTCTCGTTGAACTTGCCCGGGATGTAGAGCGGTCCGCCCACATCGTAGCCGAACTGCTTGAAGTCGTAGGCCGCCTTGGGGAGCCCCGCGCGGTTGCGCGTCCACGAGTTGGCGTCGAGGCCCTCGTCGCGGAAGAAGCCGAACAGGTCGCCGTGGAAGTCGCGCCCGCCCCCCCTGGTGACGAAGCGGATCTGCCCGCCGGAGGAGCGCCCGTACTCGGCCTGGTAGCTCGCCGTCAGCACCTGGATCTCCGACACGGTGTCGACGTTGACGGTGCCGATGATCGCTCCCGAGGAGCGCGTGCGCGTCGCGATCGCGCCGTCGATCGTGATCAGGTTGTCGTCGGTGCGGCTGCCGTTGATGTTGAAGCCGCCGGTGGTCAGGCTGTCGGGGGAGAAGGAGTTGATCGAGCCGCCGCGCACGCCGGGCTTGAGCAGGGCGAGGAAGATCGGGTTGCGGCCGTTCAGCATCAGGTCCTGGATCTGCTTGCTGTCGATCGTCTTCGACATCTGGCCGGTGTTGGTCTGCAGCGTGTTCGACTCGGCGGTGACCGTCACCGTCTCCTCGATCCCGCCGGTGTCGAGCGCCACGTCGCGCCCCATCTTGGCGGCGGCGTCGAGCCGGATCCCGGTCTCGACGAACTTCTTGAAGCCGGCGAGCTCGACGGTCAGCTGGTAGAGGCCCGGCGCCAGGTTGGTCGCGACATAGTAGCCGGCGGCGTCGGTGGTGTACGTACGCTCGAGCTGCGTCGCCTGGTTGAGGATCCGTACCGCCGCGCCGGGCACCATCTGCCCCTGTGCGTCCTTCACGAAGCCGCTCATTTGCGCGCTGTCGAACTGGGCGGCCGCAGGCGCCGCGATGAGCGCGACGAGCGCCGCGAGCGCCGGCACCAGCGTCGCCCGGCGGAAGCGGTCAGGGAGAACTCGGCAGACAGTCTTCATGTCACGGCTCCTTTCGTTGACGATGCGGCTCAAGCCCTGGGCGGCTCGGCCACGACCTTCTCTCTCGCGGTATCCCAGTACAGCATCCGGCCTTCGCG
>CAZVOI010000815.1:0-1536 GCA_964628275.1 uncultured Acidobacteriota bacterium
CTGAACCTGAAGACCGGCAAGACGGTCTGGGCCGAGTCGAAGTTCGCGGGAACGGTCGAGGCTGCTGCGGCCACGCCCGCAGAGTCGAGTGGTGAGAACAGCGCGGAAAAGAAGCAAGACAAGAAGCCGGTCCCGCGCGACCTGCGTTGGAGCCAGGCGATTTTCTCGAAGGACGGCAAGTACGCCGTCGCCAGCGTGCGCGCGAACGACAACAAGGACCGCTGGCTGGTGGCGGTGGACGGCGAGACCGGCGCGACGCGCGTTGTCGACCACCTGCACGACGACGCGTGGATCCGCGAGGGCTTCCAGGGCGGCGGAACCTACGGCTTCCTGCCGGACGGTCGCACGCTCTACTTCTTGTCGGAGAAGAGCGGCTTCATGCACCTCTACGCCGCCGACGTGTCGGCCGAGACGCCGGAGCCGCGCGCGCTCACCGAGGGCCGGTTCGAGATCGACGGCGCCGAGCTGTCGCCGGACCGCACCCAGTTCTACCTGACCTCGACCGAAGCCAGCGCCGCCGAGCGCCAGGTGTACGCGATGCCGACGAGCGGCGGCGCGCGGACCCGCATCACGTCGAAGCCCGGGTCGCACAACATCGAGGCCTCACCCGACGGCTCGATGCTAGGCGACATCTTTTCGTACTCCAACGTCCCGCCCGCGGTCGTTCTGCTGGCGAACCAGCCGGGGGCGCCGTCGCGTGTCGTCACATCGTCGACGAGCGACGAATGGCGTGCTCACCCGTGGGTCGATCCCAAGCTCGTGATGGTGAAGGCGCGCGACGGTGTCGAGGTCCCGGCGCGGCTCTACACGCCCGAGATGGTCGGCGCTGCGCGCGACCCGTCGCGGCCCGGCGTGGTGTTCGTCCACGGCGCGGGCTACTTGCAGAACGCGCACCGCTACTGGTCGAGCTATTACCGCGAGTACATGTTCCACCACCTGCTCGCCAAGAAGGGCTACGTGGTGCTGGACGTCGACTATCGCGGCAGCGCCGGCTACGGCCGCGATTGGCGCACGGCGATCTACCGCTTCATGGGCGGCAAGGACCTCGACGACATCGTGGACGGCGCCAAGTACCTGGTGGAGAAGGAAGGCTGCGACAAGCGGCGTCTCGGCTTATACGGCGGCAGCTACGGCGGTTTCATCACGCTGATGGCGCTCTTCACCTCGCCCGACACCTTCGCGGCCGGCGCCGCGCTCCGGCCGGTCACCGACTGGGCGCACTACAACCATGGCTACACCGCCAACATCCTGAACGAGCCGCAGAAAGACGCCGAGGCCTACCGCAAGAGCTCGCCGATCTACTTCGCCGACAAGCTGAAAGGCGCGCTGCTGATCTGCCACGGCATGGTGGACACCAACGTCCACTTCCAGGACTCGGTCCGCCTCGCGCAGCGTCTGATCGAGCTTCGCAAGGAGAACTGGGAGCTGGCCGCGTACCCGGTCGAGAACCACGGCTTCGAGACCGAGACGAGCTGGGCCGACGAGTACCGCCGGATCCTGAAGCTCTTCGAGACGAACCTGCGCCAGCGGCGCTAG
>CAZVOI010000816.1:0-8522 GCA_964628275.1 uncultured Acidobacteriota bacterium
CACTGGCCGACCCGCCTGATCGGTGAGCAGGCCGTAGAGAATGACGGGCAGCTTCTTTCCGTCACGGTCATGACCGAAGCGAGCCAGGGGGCAGGTCTTGCCTTCGTAGTAGCTGGTGCTCGCGTCATAAAGCACGAGCCCTCCGTCCTTCAGGTGACGAGCAGCCAGCTTGGCTTCTATGCGCGCTTGTCGCGCAAGGAGCCAGTCAAGGGCAGCGTAGAGCTCATCGACCTGAGCATCCTGCACCCCGAGTTCCTCGGCCAGGGTGGTGGTATGCCAGAGCCGGGTGGTGGCGAGCTTCGAGCAGGCTTTGATGATCCGCTCCGCGACCATGGCCAGTACCAGCTCGCGTTCACGGCTGGGCTTGGACGCGATCAGCGCCGGGATCCCGAGCTTGCGCATGGTTCCCAGGACGGCTTCCACATGGCCATGTGGACGCGAGCTGGTGATGACGAAGGCGTCCTCGGGGCTGACGAGCTGAATCCCCTGCAGGAGGCGGCGCAGGGTCTCGGTTTTCTGTGCGGGCCAATGAGAGAGATTTGCGAGAGTGCGCTTGCGGATTTTGCCGTCTTCGCGCCAGGCCTCGCGGAGGAGTATCGCGGGCGGTGAGTTGCGGTTGGGGACGCGCTCGACGTACATGGCACGACTGTACTACTTATGTACTAACAGTCAAGCGTTATATTACTTATTACATGGGTTCATTATCGATACGACACTTCGGCCCAAAGGCATCGCACACAAGCACTTCACCCGGTAAATAGGCGGTCCTTCAGTGGGAACTTCGGTCTAGCCGAACTGCTGGCGCCTTCTTGACTTCGGAAGGATGAGGTTATCGGCCCTTCGGGGCTGAGCCGCCACTCGGTTCGGGCGGGCATTCCTCGGGTGTCGCCGCCTGCTCCCAGGCGGCGGCGCCGGCGCGGAACATGTCGAACACGAATCGGCCCTTGCCACGCAGGCCCTTGAATTCGATCTCGAGGCTATGCCAGCCGCGCTCGAGGGCCACGCGCTTCTGGCCGAGCCGGAACGCCTGGCTCCCCCCAGCCATCGCCTGCTGACGATCGATGACGACCCGCAGGCTGCCCTGCACCCCCCCCAGGAAGTCGTAGTCGCCGCCGCGACAGACCTGCAGCTCTCCCGAGATTCGCGCCTCGAACGGGTCGGTTCCGAATGGCGTGCGGTGAACGTCGGGCGTTTCACGCGGCGGGAACTCCAGAAAGCTCGAGTCGACCGGGAAGCGAAGTAGTTCCGGGGCCGCGCGCGTGCGCTCCCGAGCCGACAGCGAGGCGGCCCTCGGGAAGACGCGGAAGCCGAGGAACTCGTTCGCGTCGAGCGAGCGCGGCGCGAGCCGGAAGCTGCTCATCCGCCACAGCGTTTGGGGTTCGAGATTCACCGTGAAGCGCCGGCGCAACTCGGCGAAGACGACCGCCGTGTCGACGGCGCCCGCGGGCACGGCCTCTTCGGTCGGGTAGTAGACCACGTAGCGATCCAAGGCGCCGCGCCGGCCCGCGCGTAGCTCCTTGAAGAACGCCGCCGCCTTCGTCACCGGCTCGACGGGGATGCAGTCGAAGCGGCACGGCTTCGACGAGAACCACGAGACCGAGCCGAGGAAACGCTCGTGGCCGAGGCGCAGATACAGCCGCTCCGGAAGCGCCGCGGGATCGGTGTGGTTCTCCCAGTAGTTCCACAGGCTGTAGAGCAGGATCACGCGTTCGCCGCGCGCGATCCGGTCCACCATCTGATCGACCGCGCCGATTTGTTCATAGGGGATCCGGTAGTCGCTCCGGCCCTGGACGTAGGGCAATGCGTTGGGACGGTCTCCGCGCGCGGCGCGCGAGAAGTGCAGCAGCCCACCGTGCGCAACGACGTTCCCGACCAGCAGCACGCCGAGGATCGCGCTCCGAACCCGGAGCGAAGCGGCGCCGAAGGCCGCGGCGAGCGCGACGAGCGCGTAGAAGTCGAACAGCAGGAAACGGCGCGTCTGGAGCTTGTCCGCGCCATGTGCCGCCAGGATCGCGAGCATCGCGAACTGTGCCGCCAGGACGGTCGCCAGCAGAGGGCGGCTGCGCTTGACGAAATAGAGCGCCATGATGCCGAGCGGCCAGACGATCGGCAGGTCGAGGTCGACGACGAGGCCCTTCGTGAGATCGGCGATCGCCAGAAACGGATCCCTTCCCTGCAGGCGATCGACAGCCAGCAGCTCGCGCTCGCTGATGCCGGCGAAACGCAATACGAAGAAGAGCTGCACCAGGACGGCGGCGGCCCAGGCGAGCCGCGTTCGCCGCGGCGCGGCCCGCTCCAGAATGGCCGCTGCCAGGAACACCAGGAACACGGTGCGGCCCGTCAGGTACACATGCCAGGACAGCTCGCCGATCGCGAGGGCGAGCAGCAGCGTGAGCCCGGGCCGCGCGCGGATGCGTGGCTCGAAGATGATCAAGAGCGCCAGGGCATGGGGCAGCGTGGCCGAAAGAAATGGCCCCGTCAGGCCGAACGACAGCAGCGCCGGAGACGCTCCCCAGGTGAGCAGCAGCACGAAGCTGTCGCGCGCGGGAAGCGAGACGGCGCGGCGAACGGCGACGAGGGCGATGACGAACAAGCCCAGCGTCAGGGCTTGGCCCCAGTGTTCCGACGGACCGAGCCGCGACAGCAGGCCGGGCCCGATCGTGTAGAGGACGCTGTTGACCGTCGTCCAGTATTCGTAGGTGCGCACGCCCTTCCAGGCATCCACCAGCGCGTGGCCGAGCGGGCGCGTCGACACCAGGAACTGGCCTTGAGCCGGGCCGAGGATGTCCCAGCCCGAGTAGTCGCCACCGCGAATGACGCCGCGAGCTGTGAGCGAAACGAGCACGCTCGAGAGCGCCAGGTATGGCAGGAGCCGCCTCACCGGCCGGCCTTGACCTCGGTCCAGAGCCGCTCGTAGACGGGCGCCGCGGCGCCCACGTCGCGCAGCAGCTCGAGCCGCGAGAGTGCATCGGCCGAGGGAAAGATCGCGGGGTTGGTGCGTAGCTCCAGCGGCAAGAGCGGCAGCGCGGCGCGATTCGGCGAGGAGTACTTCATGCTGCGGCAGATCTCGGCGGCGATCTCAGCCTCCAGCGTGAAGTCGAGGAACGCGTGCGCCAGCTCGGGATGCGGCGCGTTGCGAGGAATCGCCAGGCTGTCCAGATAGGTGGCGGCGCCTTCCCGGGGAACGGCGAAGCCGATCTCGGGGTCCTGCTCCATCGCCCGCGCGATCTGGCCGTTCCAGGCCTGAGCCAGCCAGACGTCGCGCGAGAGCAGGACGTCCTCGAAGTTCGTGGAGTTGTACGCGCGCACCAACGGCTTTTGCTTCTCGAGCAGCGCCTGCGCCGCGCGCAGCGAAGCGAGGTCGGTCGCGTTCATCGACATGCCGCGCCACTTGAGCGCGGCGCCGAACGCCTCGCGCGGGTCGTCGAGCATCAGGATGCGGCCTTTGTAGCGCTGGTCCCAGAGCACCGCCCATGAATCGGCCGAGGCGACGCGCTTCTTGTCGTAGGCGATCCCGGTCACGCCCCAGAAGTAGGGGATCGTGTGGCGATTGCCCGGGTCGAAGTCGCGGTCGAGGAAGCGCGGGTCGACGTTCGCCAGGTGTGGCAGCGCCTGCAGATCCAGGGGCCGCAGCTTGCCTTCGCGCAGCAACAGCTCCACCGGGTAGTTCGAAGGGCAGATCACGTCGTAGGCGACGTCGCCGGTCTGCAGCTTCGCCAGCAGCGCCTCGTTGGTGTCGTAGAGGTCCACGTTGACGCGCACGCCGTGGCGCTGCTCGAACTTGCGGATCGTTTCCGGGGCGATGTAGTTCGACCAGATGTAGAGGTTCAGAACCTTGTCGCTCGCCGGAAGCGGCGGCGCCATCAGCACCGGCGCGAGCAGCACCGCCAGGCCGAGCGCGCCGGGCAGCGCGGAGCCCAGGCCGAAGCCGCGCTCCAGGCGGTGCGCGGCGAACAGCAGGAGCGCCGTCGCGACCAGCAACAGGGTCGAGATCGCGTTGATCTCCGGCGACAGGCCGCTCTTGACCATCGAGTAGATCTGCACCGGCAGCGTCGTCTGCCCCACGCCCGATACGAAAGACGTGATCACGAAGTCGTCGATCGAGATCGCGAATACCAGGAGCGCCGCGGCCAGAATTCCGGGCGCGATGCCCGGCAGCGTCACGTGCCAGAAGACCCGCAGCGGGGTCGCGCCGAGGTCGGCCGCGGCCTCCTCGAGCGAGGCGTCGCGGCCGTGGAGCCGCGCCTGCACCACCACCACGGCGTACGACAGCGTGAACGCCACGTGCGCCAGCACCACGGTCAAGAGCGACAACCGCAGCGACAGAAACGCGAACAGCAGCAGCAGCGACGACGCCATCACGATCTCCGGCACCACCAGCGGCATCAGCACCAGCGCCTCGATCGGGCCGCGCCCGCGCAACCGCGCCCGATGCAGCGCCAGCGCCAGCGCGCTGCCGATGCCGGTCGACGCGAGCGTCGCCAGGAGCGCGACGCCCAGGCTGGTGCGCAGCGATTCCTGGATCAGCCGGTTGTCGAACGCCTTCACGTACCAGGACAGCGTGAACCCGGCCCACAGCGAGCCGAGGCGTGCCTCGTTGAAGGAGAACGCCACCAGCACCAGGATCGGCGCGTACAGGAAGAGATAAACGAGCAGCGCCAGGCCGCCGAGAGCGCCGCGCTCTTTCACGCCAGCCGTGCGGCGCGCAGCGGCCGGCGCGTCAGGAAGACGAACGCCAGCACCGCGATCGAGAGCAGGAACGAGAGCGCCGCGCCGAACGGCACGTCGCGCGCGACCGTGAACTGGTTCTGGATCAGGTTGCCTACGTAGACGCTGCGGCCGCCGCCGAGCAGATCGGGCGCCAGGAAGGCGCCCAGCGACGGGATGAACACCAGCACGGCTCCGGCGACGATGCCCGGAACCGTCAACGGCAACGTGACGCGACAGAGCGCTCGCGAGGGCGACGCGCCGAGGTCGGCGGCCGCCTCGAGCAGCGTCCGGTCCAGCTTCTCGAGCGAGGCATAGAGCGGCAGGATCATGAACGGCAGCTCGCCGTAGACCTGGCCGATCAGGACGGCGGCCGGCGTGTACAAGAGCTCGACCGGCGGTAGGCCGAAGGCCAGCAGCGTCATGTTCAGCAGGCCCTCGGAACGCAGCAGGAACACCCACGCGTACATCCGCACCAGGAAGCTCGTCCAGAAGGGCAGCACCAGCAGCGCGAGCAGCGCGCCGCGCAGGCGTTGCGGGACGACCAGCGCCAGCCAGTACGCGACCGGGTAGCCGACCGCCAGGCACGCGAGTGTCGTGGCGAGCGCCAGCCACACGCTGTTGGCGAAGATCGCCAGGTACAGCGGCTCGAGCGCGCGCGCGTAGTTGGATCCGGAGATGCCATGCTGGATGCCGCCGAACTGGCCGCGGGTTCCGAGCGACACCTCCAGCAGGATCGCTTGTGGAGCCGCCACCAGCAGCAGCAAGACCGCCAGCCCGGGAAGCAGCAGCAGCGCGCGGCTCTTCGTCACGGCTGGAGCCGCAGCAGCGACGCCCGAGGCAGCTCCACGCCGACAGCGTCGCCGCGCCGGCGCGCCCCCGCCACGGCCGCCGCTTCGGCAATCGTGAGGAGCTCCCCGGCGACGCGCACCTGCCACTCGGTGCGCTCGCCCAGATAGATCTCGTCCTCGATCACGCCGGCGAGCGAACCGGCAGCCGCGGGCAGCAGTCGGCAACGCTCGGGCCGGATCCCGATCGTCACCCGCTCGCCCTTCGGGTAGCCGCCGTCGTCGTCGGCCAGCAGCTCGAGGCCAAGAGCCGTACGGAGATGCGCGCGCCCGCCTCGAACCTCGAGAACCGTCGCCTCGAGAATGTTGCGCACGGCCAGGAAGTCGGCCACGAAGCGCGTGCGCGGGCGCTCGTAGATCTCCTCGGGCGTGCCGACCTGCTCGACCCGGCCGTCGTTCATCACCGCGATCCGGTCGCTCATGGTGAGCGCCTCGTCCTGGTCGTGGGTCACGAACACGAAGGTGATCCGCAGCCGTTCCTGGAGGTTCTTGATCTCGACCTGCATCTCCTTCCTGAGCTTCAGGTCCAAGGCTGCCAGCGGCTCGTCGAGCAGCAGCACCTCGGGCTCGAGCACCAGCGCGCGCGCCAGCGCCACCCGCTGCTTCTGGCCTCCCGAGAGCGCGTCGATCGTCCGCGCGCCGAAGTCCTCGAGCCGAACCATCTCGAGTGCTTTCTGGGCGCGACTCTGGATCTCGCTCGGCGGCCGCCCCGCCATCTCGAGGCCGAAGGCGACGTTGCCGAGCACCGATCGATGCGGGAAGAGCGCGTAGTGCTGGAACACGGTGTTGACCGGCCGCCGATGCGGCGGCAGGCCGGCGACGTCACGTTCGGAGATCAGGATCCGCCCCGACTCGGGCGTCTCGAAGCCGGCCAGCAGGCGCAACAGCGTAGTCTTGCCGCAACCGGACGGTCCGAGCAGCGTCACGAACTCGCCGGGCGCGACGTCGAGCGAGACGCCGCGAACCGCGAAACTGCCGCCGAAGCCCTTGGCGACGTTCTGAAGCGACACCGCCCCGCGCACGCGAGCGAACTATAATCCGCGCCGGCTGATGCTCCCGCGCTCGCTGGCGCCGATGAGCCTCGCGGTCTCCGTCCTGGCCGTTGGTCTCGCTGTATTCGCCGCCTGGCGACAGGACTCGACGTACGACGAGCCGTTCCACCTGAGCTGGTCGCAGCGGCTCCTGGAAACCGGCGAAACCGAGCGCGAGAGCGCCGAGCGCTACAACTCGAAGACTCCGGCCGCGCTGCCGAACGTGCTGGCCCGGAAGGCCGCCGCCGCGATCGGCGTCAGCGAGCCGCGCGCGCTGCGCTTCGCCGCGCGCCTGCCCAGCGTTCTCTGGCTCGGGCTGGTACTGGTGGCGACCTTCGCCTTGGCGCGCTCGGTGGCTGGCAGCAGCGCTGGCGCGCTCGCGACGATCGGCGTCGCGCTCGATCCCAACCTGATCGCGCACGGCAGCTTGGTGACGGTCGACGTCGTCTACGCGCTGGCCACGCTGCTGGTGCTGGGCAGCGGCATCCGCTTCGCGCGCGAGCCGTCGCTCCGGCACGGCGCGCTGCTCGGGCTGGCGCTCGGCTTCGCCTTCGCGGTGAAGTTCACCGCCGTGCTGCTGGTGGCTGGCCTGTTCGCGCTGCCGCTCGCGATTCCGCCGGCCTCGCGGCCGCGCTGGCGCGACGCGAAGGCGCTGGTCGCCTCGGTCGTCGTCGCCGTCCTGCTGGCGATCCTGGTGATCGACGTGGCGTACCTCGGCCGGCGTGTCGGCGTGCCGCTGCGAGACACGAACCTCACGTCTCCGCCCCTCGCGCGCATCACGGCGCTCGCGCCGGACTTCCCGACACCGCTGCCGGCGTCGTTCTTGGTTGGGATCGATCGCTCGCTTCGGTCCGAGCGCGGCTGGGGGCCGGTGGTCGTGCTGGGGCAGGCGTACCCGAATGGCGTCTTCTACTATTTCGCTGCGCTTTGGGCGCTGAAGACGCCGATCCTGCTGGCGCTCGCGCAACTGATTGGGCTCGCGCTCGCCGTCAAGAACGGCGCGCTGCGTGAGCCCGTGCCACGCTTCCTGTTCGCAAACCTGGCGTTCACGCTCTTCTATTTCTCGTTCCTGTTCAAGACCCAGATCGGCTACCGCTTCGTCTTGATGTGCGTGCCGATCGGCTGGGTCTTGGCAGCGCCGGCGCTGGCGGCGCTCAGATCGCAGCGGGTGCGCGTTCTGGGCGCCCTGGCGCTGGCCATCGCCATCGGCGAGAACCTGATGTACGTGGGCAACCCGCTGGCGTTCACGAACGCCGCGGTGTGGCCGAAGCGCGACGCGTATCGGCTGGTGGCCGACTCCAACATCGACTGGGGCCAGAACCGCGACAAGATCTCGGGTTGGCTTCGCGAGCGCGGCACCCCCGCGTCGCGACTCGACCCGCTTCACCTGCTGCCCGGCCCGAACATCTTCAGCGTCAACGCGCTCGCCGGCGTCTTCGATTTCGAACAGCACCACTGGCTGCGCGCGAACGCCGAGCCGACCGAGCACTGGGGCCACACGTATCTCCGCTTCGACATCGACAACGACACCTTCGACCGCTTCATGGACGCCGAACGCTCCTACCAGCCCGATGCCGCTTCCGCCGCCTGGTGCGGCGAGAACGCGACCTACACGCTCTACGCGCCCGGCTCGCAGGTCGCGTTCACGCGCAGGTCCGCTCCCGAGCCGAACCGCGTGACCATCGCCTGTCTCAAGACCGAGAAGCGCATCGATCTCGGATTCCGGATGACGGACGGCCGGATCCGCGTCGGCCGCTTCAAGGACGGTAAGAGCTGCGACGCGGACGTCGTTCAAGACGAGCAGGTGCTGTGGCACCGGTTCGCTCCTGGGACGCATGCGCTGTGCGCGATCGAGATCCCGAACCGCCGCCCGAACCTGCCCTACAACGTCGCGGCGACCTTCATCGTGCGCGGTCAGGCGGCGTCGCTCGGCCTG
>CAZVOI010000817.1:0-4183 GCA_964628275.1 uncultured Acidobacteriota bacterium
ACTGGAGCATCGACGACCCGTCGCGGCTCGGCGGCTCGGACGCCGAAGTCCGCGCGGCCTACGAGGCCACGTTCCGTTTCCTGTCCAGCCACGTGCGCGACCTGGTGGGCGCCGTGCTGGGCGTCCGCATCGAGTAGTCACGAGTCGAACGACCGCAGGAGACCCCCATGACCCGTGTCCCCCGCTCTCGTCCCGCAACGCTCCTCTTCGGGCTCGTCGCCAGCTTCATGCTCGCCTCGTGCGGCGGTGGCGGCGGCTCGCAGGCCGCAAAGCCCGCCAACACCGTGATCCAGAACAAGGGCTCGGACACCATGGTCAACGTGGCCCAGGTGTGGGCCGAGGAGTACAGGAAGGCCGCCCCGGACGTCGAGGTCGAGGTCTCGGGCGGCGGCTCCGGCGTGGGGATCGCCGCGCTGCTCAAGGGCGCCGTCGACATCGCCAACGCCAGCCGCGACATCAAGCCCTCCGAGGTCGAGCAAGCGCAGAAGAACACCGGCAAGCAGCCGCAGGGCTTCACCGTGGGCTTCGACGCGCTCGCCGTTTACGTCCACAAGGACAACCCGCTGAGCGAGGTCACGCTCGCGCAGCTCTCGGAGATCTACGCCGAGGGCAGCCAAACGACGCGCTGGTCGGAGCTGGGCGTCAAGATCCCAGGGGTCGCCGACGACACCATCGTGCGGGTGAGCCGCCAGTCGAGCTCCGGCACCTACGAATTCTTCCGCGAGCACGCGCTCGGTAACAAGGACTTCCGGCTCGGGTCGCGCGACCTCAACGGCTCGAAGGAGGTCGTCGAGCTGGTCGGCTCGACCCTCACCGCGATCGGCTACAGCGGCATGGGCTACGCGACGCCGGCGGTCAAGATGCTGAAGGTCGCCAAGGCCAAGGGCGAGGCCTTCGTGAGCCCGGCCGTGGCGGCGGTGCACGACAAGAGCTACCCGCTCGCGCGCTCGCTGCACGTCTACACGCTCGGCCAGCCGCAGGGGGCCGTGAAGGCGTACATCGACTGGATCCTGTCCGACGTGGGGCAGAAGATCGTCGAGCAGAGCGGCTACGTGCCGGTGCCGCCCGACGCGCGCCCGAAGCCCTGAGACGCCACCCGGAGCGCATCACCACTTCTGCTTGCGCGGGGACGACATCGGACCATGGGCCCAGATTCCTCCGAGAGCGCCGCGCGCAGGACACGGCCCCAGCGGCCGCGCTGGGCCGTGGCCGCAGAGCGCGCGCTCGAGGCGCTGATCCGCCTGAGCGGGATGAGCGCGATCCTGTTCGTGGCGGCGATCTTCTTCTTCGTGCTGCGCGAGGCCGCGCCGATCCTGGTGAAGGACGAGTTTTCGCTCGTGCAGTTCCTGTTCAGCAGCGAGTGGTACCCGACCTCGGCCAACAACGTGCGCTACGGGACGTTTGCGCTCACGGTCGGTACGCTCAGCGTCACCGCGCTCGCGATGCTGCTGGCGGTGCCCTTCGGCCTCGGCGCGGCCGTCTACCTCTCCGAGTTCTGCGCCCCGCGCGTGCGCGAGACGCTCAAGGTCACGATCGAGCTGCTGTCGGCGATCCCGAGCGTCGTCTGGGGCTTCGTCGGCCTGACGGTGATGAGCAAGCTGATCGTCGCGACCACCGGCGCGCCGGTAGGCGTCGGCGTGCTGAACGGGGGGATCATCCTCGCTCTGATGAGCGTGCCGGTGATCGTCTCCATCGGCGAGGACGCGCTCAAGGCCGTCCCCGACGCGTACCGCGAAGCGGGCGTGGCGCTCGGCGCCACGCGCTGGCAGCTCGTCTACCGCGTGCTGCTGCCCGCCGCGCGCAACGGTCTCCTGGCCGCGGTGCTGCTCGGGGTCGGCCGTGCGGTGGGCGAGACGATGGCCGTGCTGATGGCCACCGGCCACGCCGTCCACCTCCCGACGAGCCTGCTCGATTCGGTCCGCACCCTCACCGCCAACATCGCGGCCGAGCTCGGAGAGGCGCCCGCGGGCTCGGATCACTACCGCGTGCTGTTCCTGACCGGGACGCTCTTGTTCCTGATCACGTTCGCCGTGAACCTGACGGCGGACTTCGTGATCCGCGGGATCCGGAGGAAGTAGCCCGTGGCCCTTGCCCCGGCCCCGTCGACCGGTCGATTCGCGCGGACGGCCCACGTGGCGCGCAAGGAGCGCGCGGAGGCTGCCGCGCGGGTGGTCTTTGCCGCGATGGCCGCGGCGATGGTGCTGCCGCTGCTGCTGATCGTCGGCTACCTGGTCTGGCTCGCCTGGCCTTCGCTCGGCCCCGAGTTCATTCTCGACATCCCGCGGCGCGGCATGACCGACGGCGGCATCTGGCCGGCGTTCGTCGGGACGCTGTACCTGGTCGGGCTGTCGCTCGCGGTCTCGACGCCGATCGGTGTCATGGCAGCCGTGTACCTGAACGAGTACGCGCGCGACAACTGGTTCAACCGCGTCGTCCACCTCGCCGTGATCAACCTGGCCGGCGTGCCCTCGATCGTGCACGCGCTTTTCGGGCTCGGCGCCTTCGTCTACGCGGCGCGCTTCGGCTACTCGATCCTGTCGGCGGGGCTCACGCTCGCGATCATGACGCTGCCCGTGATCATCGCGAGCACGCGCGAGGCGCTCGCGTCCGTGCCGATGGCGTTTCGGGAGGCCTGTTGGAACGTGGGCGCCACGCGCTGGCAGACGATCCGCGCCGTGGTGCTGCCGAACTCGATCAGCGGCATCCTGACCGGTGTCATCCTGCAGGTGAGCCGCGCCGCCGGCGAGACGGCGCCAGTGATGTTCACCGGGGCGGTCTTCTACAAGTCAGTCGCGCGCGGGGATCTGTTCCCGTACGCGCTCACCGACCAGTGCATGGCGCTCTCGATGCACCTCTACACGCTCGCCACCCAGGTTCCGAACGTCAAGGAGTCGCTGCCCTACGCGACGGCGGTGGTGCTGCTCGGCTCGGTGCTGCTGGTGAACGCGGCGGCGATCGCGCTGCGCGTCTTCTTGCGCGGCCGGAAGCGCTGGTGAGAGCGTGAGCGCCGCCTTCGTCAAGCGCATCGAGGTGCAGGAGCTGCGCCTAGCGTACGACTCCAAGGAGGTCCTGCACGGGATCTCGTTCGACGTGTACCAGAACGAGATCCTGGCGGTGATCGGCCCGGCGCAGTCGGGCAAGTCCTCGATGCTGCGCTGCCTGAACCGCACCATCGACTTCACCGCGAACGCCCGGATGTCGGGAAAGGTGCTGGTGGACGGCGAGGATGTGCAGCGCACGCGCGACGTCTACGCGCTGCGCAGGAAGATCGGAATGGTGGCGCCGCTGCCGGTCGGGCTGCCGCTCACGATCTACGACAACGTGGCCTTCGCCCCGCGTTCGTCGGGGCTCGGCCACAAGTCCGACCTCGACGCGATCGTCGAGCGCTGCCTGCGCCAGGCGGCGCTGTGGGATGAGGTCAAGGACCGGCTCGCGAGCCTGGGGACCGCGCTCTCAGGCGGCCAGCAGCAGCGGCTCACGATCGCGCGCGCTCTCTCGCACCAGCCCGAGATCCTGTGCCTCGACGAGTTCTCGATCGCGATCGACCCCGTGACCACGATGCGGATCGAGGACGTGCTCAAGGAGCTGCGGCGCGAGATCTCGATTGTGCTCGTGACCAACCTCACGCAGCAGGCGCGGCGGCTCTCGGACCGCACCATGTTCCTGTGGGCCGGCGAGGTGGTCGAGCTCGACCGCAGCGACGTGATCTTCTCCGGCTCGCCCAAGAGCCAGCGCACGCGCGACTACGTGAGCGGGGTCTTCGGATGAGCGAAGCCCCGAGCACCCCCGCGATCGAGACGCGCCGCCTGAGCCTGTGGTACGGCAGCTTCCAGGCGCTCAAGGAAGTGAACGTGTCCGTCCGCCAGGGGCTCATCACCTCGCTGATCGGGCCGAGTGGGTGCGGCAAGACGACGCTTTTGCGTTGCTTCAATCGTGTCAACGAGCGCTACGGGAACGTGCGCACCTCGGGCGAGATCCGCATCCTGGGCGAGAACATCTACGGGCCCGAGGTTTCGCTGGTGGAGCTGCGCAAAGCCGTCGGCATGGTGTTCCAGCGGCCGAACCCGCTGCCGATCTCGATCTACGAGAACGTCGTCTTCGGCCTGCGTGTCCACACGCCGCGGCAGCAGCTCACGAAAGGCGTGCTGGACGACGCCGTCGAGAAGGCGCTCGGCGAGGTGGG
>CAZVOI010000818.1:0-2823 GCA_964628275.1 uncultured Acidobacteriota bacterium
GCATGAAGTCGACGGCGGCCCGGGCGGTCTCCTCGCTCATGAAGCGCGAGCCCTCGGTCGCCGCACCCGGGATCCGGTACTCGCCGTACTCGTAGCAATAGGCGCAGCTCAGGTTGCACTGGTTGGTGACGTTGAGGACGAGCGTTTGCAGCGGGAACGGCCGCATCGGCAGCGCCTTCGGGGCCTTGGGCTCGGGCGCGTCGGGACCGATCGCCCGCACCCGGACCAGTTCGCGGAGCGTGTCGCGAAGCGCTGCCGGCTCGATCCGCCCGCATAGCTCGCGCTCGAGGTCCTCGGCCGTCAACTGACGCCCGTCCAGCGCGTCGAGGACCGCCTGCGCGGCTTCGTCGAGGCCGAACACCGCCGCGCTCGGCACCAGGTACGCGAAGCTCGAGCCGGCCGCCTCGAAGCGATGCATCTCGCGAGCGCGCAGCGCCGTCACTGGCCGACCGGGCTCGTGTCCCAGCGCATGTAGAGCGGCACCGTGACCACGAGATGCGCCCGCCCGCGCAGCGTCTTCCCGGGCTTCAGCGGCGAATCGGCCGGCAGCGTCGCGACGACCCAGACGTCGCCGACGTTGTTGCGGTTGCCGGAGCGTTTGGGGTTCGGGCCTTCCTCGGTGGGCGTGAAGAGCCCGGACGCGTCGAGCTTTCCGACGAAGTCCTTGTCGTCGTCGAGGTACAGCGCGTTCCACTCGTCGATGCTCCACTGCACGTCCGCGATGCCGAGCAGCAGGTCGTCCTTGGTGCCCGGCTTGCCGTCCCTGCCGTTGCTCATGGCGATGGCCTCGAATTGCTGAAACTGCTTGGGGAACGTGATCCCGCCGATGCGTGCCAGGCCGGCCTGCGGCGTGACCTTGAGCCCGTCGACGGTCTCGTAGACGACGGCAGCTTCGGCACGAGAAGCGCCGGCAACGAACGCGTCCCGCGGGCCGACCGGCGCGTCCTTGGCGACTTCGACCTCGATCGAGGCGGCGTCAGCGCCGGCGCTCACGATGCGCGTCACGCGCACCCCCTGGCCCAGGTCCACGTCCGCGGGCTCGAGGTCCGCCGGCAGGTTCGCCCCGTGGATCCGGATCATCTGTCCCGCTGTGCCCGTCTTGAGCGCGATCGGGAAGACGCCCAACACGACAGGCTCGCCGCCTACCCGCTGCAGCGTGACGTCGAGGCCGGTCTCGTCGTAACCGCCGGTGAACCAGCGCCCGGAAATGCGCTGCCAGTCGCGCTCGACGTGCATCACCTCGCGCAGCGACTCGGGCCCTCCCGAGCGGGCCGTGGAACGGCCGCGCCACTGGAATCCCGTATACACGATGGCCTGGCCCTGGCGTGAGACGACCTCGCCGCCGCGCGCGGAGGCGTAGCGGGTTTCGGTCGTGAACTCGTCCGGCGCGCCGGGCTTCGCGGCGATCCGCACCTCGCCGTAGACGGGCCCCCTTCCCGGCTGCGAGCCCACCAGCGCCCAACGTCCCGCGAGACGCGGCGGCCGCATGTTCGCGGACCAGGCCGCCCACTCCGGTGTGCGGAGCAGAAACGTCGGCGCCAGGTGCTGGAGCGCCTTCTCCATGGGATGCCGGTTGTCCGGCGGCCGCCCATCGGGGCCGGGCGTCGTGCGCTGCGGCTCTTGGCGCCGGAAGGCCTGGAAGTCCACCAGCGGGAAGAAGCCGCGGTGCATCGCGAGCAGCAGCTCCCACTCCTCCTTGGTGCGGCGCTCGGCGATCACGCGGCCCATCGAGTGGCACTTCGAGCAGACCTGCTCGGTGTCCTTGTCCGCGTACTTGTAATCGATCATCCGCCGCTCGACCTCGAACGCGGCGGGCCGCGCCTCCTCGGGCGCCAGGCCGAGGTGGTTGGCGAGATACCGCAGGACCTCACGCGCCTTCTCCGGCTCCAGGCTCAAACCGTTCAGCGCGCCCATCCTGCGGATCGTCTGCTGCCATCCCTCGGGCGTCGTGCGCCGGAACGAGATCCGCGTCATCCGGCCCTTCTCATCCGGCGCGTGGCACAGGCCGCAGGCATCGCGGACCAAAGCACTCTCGATCGGGAAGCCCTCTTCCTCCGGCTTCGGCTCCGGGGTGGGCGTCGGTGCAGGCGACGGCGACGGCTGTTGCGCCGAAGCGAGGGAAGCGAGCAGGCTGAAGGCCGCGACGGCCGCCGAAGCTTTCATGAGGAAGGGTCCGCGTCTTCTAGCACGCGCAGATTGCGATTCCAAGCCGCCTCTCACGGGCGCGGCCGCACGTTGGCGCACTGGAGGATCCCGTGAGCGAGCAGGTACGAGAGGGCAGCGATGAAATCCGGCAGCGCGACGGCCGGGCCGACGCGGCTGTAGGCATCGTAGAGACCGGGGACGTCGCTGGCTGCCGAGGTCACCTGGAGCAGCGCTGGCACGAGCACGCCCCGGACGTGACGGACGCCGTCGGGCAGGGCAGGCGAGGCCACCGCGTTCGCGAGAACGACCTCACGCCCCTGGATCTCAGGCACCTGTCGGTGCCAGACACCTGAGCCAGGCCGGAGGCGGAGGCGCCTTTCTCGCTTCAGCCTCTCGAAGGCTGCGCGGACGCCGGCATCCTCGGGGGCATCGCTCTCCGGCGCGTTCCCTGCCCGTCGCTTCCAGAATGCGCTCGAATGGCGAACGGCCGCCTCTCGGACGTACCGGAAAGACTCGCGCTCGTAGGTCGCCGCCATCTCGCGTTCTCGGCGTGAGAAGAGGTCGAGAGCGGCAGCGCGGCGCTCGGGCCAGCGCAGACAGGTGTTGGCGACCACCGCGGCCATCCAGGCCGAGGTCAGCGCCTTCTTCACGCCAAAGGACGACATCGGGTCGAGGAAG
>CAZVOI010000819.1:0-2087 GCA_964628275.1 uncultured Acidobacteriota bacterium
GCGCGCCACTCACCGCAACCGATCCCACAGGAGGTCCCGACATCGACATGGGCACCGCCACAGTGACCGCGAACGGCGATGAGAGCCCCTCGAAGGGCCGCCTCCGCGGCCTCGCGGGAATCCAGATGAACATCTGGAAGCTGAAGCTTTTCTTCCAGGCCAACGCGATCCCGGTCGACACCGCCAGCCTCGCGTTCGGGGTCTGGTACGCAGCGGCCGCCTGGAGCATCGTCTCGTACCCGTTCTGATATGGCGCGCGGTTTGTCAAGGGTCCAGCCCGCGTTGCCCGGTCGTTGATCGGGGGTGGTGGGCTGCTCGGGTGGGCGTCGGGCGCTGTGACGACGGTCGTCTGCGGTCAGTCTGATCATGCGGGGGTTGGTTACCCCAGGGCTCTGTTTCGTCGCCGGCGTGCGCCATCTAGAAGCGGGCGTGGCCCTGTGGGGTTGCCCATAGAACAGTCGCGCGTGCCGGCAGCATCGGCCCGGCGCCCGCCCGAGCAGGCGGGCTTGTTGTCAGGGGTTAGCTGGCCACGGCGGCTGCCCAGAGGAAGCATGCGAGTTCGCGGGCGACGGCGACGGTGGCGAGGTTGCCTGGTTTGCCTCGGCCGCGCAGCCGGTGTTGGAGCCGGTGGAGGCGGTGTTGGGCGCGCCAGGCGATCTGGAGGACGTGGGCGGGCTGTCCCTGCTGGCGGTTTTTCAGGGTGACGCCGATCCGGGGTTCGCGGAGGTAGTGCCAGGCGGCCTCGACGAGGAGGCGGCGGGCGTAGCCGGAGCCGGTCTTGGTGATCGGGCCCTGGCTGCTTGACTCGCCGGATTGGTTCAGCGCGGGCACGAGCCCGAGCCAGGCGGCGAGCTGGGCCGGCCGCTGGAAGCGGGCGAAGTCGCCGACCTCGAGGCAGAGAGCGAACGCCGAGAGGGTGTCGATGCCGCGGAAGCAGCGCAGGCGAGCAACGGTTGCCGACCACTCGCCCTCGACCGCCAGGTGGGAGAGCCGCTCCTCGAGCGCCGCTTTGCGGGCCACGAGCCCGTCGACGGCGGCGAGACTGTCGAGGTAGGCGAGTTCGGCCGCGGGCTGCTCGAACTGCTGCCCGGCGAGCCAGTGGCGGTGGCGTTGTGTCCAGGTCGATGGCTCCGGATAGACGCGCCCGTGCAGGAGCAGCAGCTTCGAGACGCGGTGGCGGCAGCGCATCAGATCGCCGCGCACCTGCTCGCGTGCTCGCGAGAGATGACGGGCCGCCTCCACGCTCAGGCTCGGCACGCAGACCTCCTTCAGCTGGCCGGCAAGCAGCAGCCGGGCGAGCAGCTCGGCGTCCTTGCGGTCGGTCTTGATCCGGTCGCCCGGCGCCCGCGGCGTCTTGCTCGGCGCGATCACCCGCAGATCGAGTCCGGCCGTCTGCGCCGCCCGGTAAAGCGAGAACCCGGTCGGGCCCGCCTCGTAGCAGCCACGCAACGGCTGCGGCAGCCCAGCAAGCCACGCCACCACCTCCTCGCTGCTGCCGCCGAAACGAGCACGGCGAAGCTCACCCGTCGCGACCTCGATCGCGGCGGCATGGGTCGAGCGGGCATGGACATCCAGGCCCACATAGGTCATCGTTGCCGTCATGGCCGGACCCTCCTTGGTTGCATGGGGTCAGCCGGAGCCAGTCTCCGGCCAGACAAACCCCCGATCTGCAACAGAAGGGTCCGGCCTTCAGCGGACAGCGGCTACTCAACCGCCATAGGGTCTAGGACAAACGTCCTGGGGAAGCCGCAGGCGGCGAGGACGACGAGCAGGATGACCCGCCACAGTACGAGCATTGCAATCGTGCCGATTCCTGCTAGGAGGTGCGGCACGGCCTGAAACGCGACCAGGTACGCGACGATCGCGGCCGCGAGCCCCACCACGGCGAGCACGGGTGGCCTCGGCGGACGGCGGCGACCCGGGATCCGACGCCAGGACGTGCGCAGCGAGGGACTGCGTCTCGATGTCCGTCGCCGCGTTCTCGCTCTGCACGCGGCACGCCGCCTCGCGAACCCCGTCGCACTGGGCGAGCCGCGCCTCGATCGCACCGGGCTCGACCCTGTGGCTGCGCACCTTCACCTGGCTGT
>CAZVOI010000820.1:0-13864 GCA_964628275.1 uncultured Acidobacteriota bacterium
GCCCCGCTCACGATGCTGGAGGGCGATCCAGGGTCTCGTCGTTCCAGGATGCCGGGTCGTCCAGCGACTCCAGGTGTGTAAGGACGACGGCGGTCGGCAGGGCCTTCCGGATCTCGGCCTCGAAGCGCTCGAGCAGCTGATGGCCGCGGTGTACCGTCCACCCTCCGGGCACCAGAACGTGCATCGACAAGAAGCTCCGTGCGCCGGCTTGACGGGTGCGCAGGGCGTGGAAACGAGCGCCTTCCTGCTCGTAGCCCTTCATTGCCTCGCGCACGCGGGCGACGTCCTCGGCCGGCAGTGCCGTGTCCATCAGGCCCGAGATCGACCGACGCACGATGCCGACGCCGGCGAACACGATGTTCCCGGCAACGATCAGCGCGACCAGCGGGTCGAGGCGCAGCCAGCCAGTGAGCGCGACCGCGCCGACGCCCACCAGTACGCCCGCCGAGGTCCAGACGTCGGTGAGCAGGTGCTGCGCGTTGGCCTCGAGCGTGATCGAGTTGTGGCGGCGTCCGGCGCGCAGCAGCAGCAGCGCGGTCGCCAGGTTCACGAGCGAGGCGCCCACCGAGACCGCCAACCCCAGCCCGACTTGCTCCAGCGGCTCCGGGTGCAACAAGCGCCGGCCCGCCGCCACTGCGATGCTCACCGCGGCGACCAGGATCAGGCTGCCCTCGACACCGGCCGAGAAGTACTCGGCCTTGCTGTGCCCATAAGCGTGCTCTTCGTCCGCGGGGCGCGCCGCGATCGTCAGCATCGCGAGCGCCATCACGCCGCCCACCAGGTTGACGAGCGACTCGATCGCGTCGGAGAACAGGCCCACCGAGCCGGTGAGCAGGTAGGCGACCGTCTTCATTCCGATCGTGAGCAGGGCCGCGACGATCGAGAGCCAAGCGAAGCGCGTCAGCGAGGAGCGCTCGATCGGGCGCGGCGCCCGGTCGTGTTCCGGAATGCCGTTGGCGAGCTTCAGCTTCGCGCGCTCGTCTTCGCTCATCTTCATCTCCACCCTCCGCACTCGTCGGATCCAAGCGCCGATCCGGAGCACGCCGACATCCACGTCGCTTTCGCGATGCGACCGGCCTTCCGCCTAGCTCCCGAACAACGCGGTCGTCATAGCCGATCATCCCGTGCCGAGCTGCCGGCCGCCGAAAGGCTCAGCGCTAGTTCTTGAGCGCTGCGGCTTCGGCCAGCGCCTTTTTCCTGGCTGGTTCGAACTCGTCGCCGGGTTTCCAAGACGGCATGCGCGGAGAGTTGGCGACTTTGAGGGTCAGGTAGAAGTAGAGCTGGGTGTCTTCGATCGCGCCGTCGAAATTCCAGTCGGGTGTGAGCTCGTCGGACGGCTGGTGGTAGTGCTTCGTCTCGTACTCTTGCTGTGTGCGCTTGCCCCAGCCCGCGGGCTTGCCGGCCATGTCGGTACCGGTGTGGAAGTACGCCGCGGGAATGCCACGCTTGGCGAAGCTGATCTGGTCGGAGCGGTAGAAGAAGCCCTTCTCCGGGAACGGGTCGCCGACCAGGACGCGGCCCTGCATGTCGAGGATGACCTTGATCCAGTCGTCGAGGTTCGACTTGCCGAGGCCGATCATCGCGGCGTCCTTGGCGCGGCCCCAGATGTTGAGGCCGTCGATGTTCACGTTGGCGGCAAACCGGCCCGCGGGAATCGGCAGGTTGGCGGCCAGATACGCCGAGCCGAGCAGGCCTTGCTCTTCGCCGGCGACGGCCGCGAAGTACAGCGAGCGTCGCGGCGCCTCCTTCAGCGAGCGAACCGCCTCCGCGATCGCCAGCGTCGCCGCGACACCCGAAGCGTTGTCGTGCGCGCCGTTGTAGATGGTGTCGCCGGCGCCGTCGCGCTTTCCGAGGTGGTCGTGGTGCGCGCTCAAGATCACGGCTTCCTTCGAGACGACGGGATCGCGTCCCGGAAGGCGGCCGATCACGTTGGCCGTCTGCTTGCGGGTCACGCTGTTGGGGAGCGTCAGGTCGAGCGTGACGCCCAGCGGCACCGGCCGGAAATCCCGCTTGTGCGCGGCGGCGATCAACGCCGCGAGGTCCTGGCCGCCGAGCCGCGCGATTCTCCCCGAGGCGGCCTCGGTCGCCCAGGCCTTGATCTGCGTTTGCGGGCCGCCGGCGTAGGGAACCGCGAACTGCTCGCCGATCCAGCCGCTCTGCACCACCTGCCAGCCGTAACCGGCCGAGGGCTCGGTATGAACGATGATGGCGCCGGCGGCGCCGAGCCTGGCCGCCATCTCGTACTTGTAGTCCCAGCGGCCGTAGTAGAGCCGCGCCTTGCCGGCGAAGAGCGAGGCATCCTCGGCGGGATCGTTGTTCAGCATCAACAGGACTTTGCCCGCGAGATCCGCGCCCTTGTAGTCGTCCCAGGCGTACTCGGGCGCCACGATGCCGTAGCCGACGAACACCACCTCGGCGTTCGCGACGCGCGCCTCCGCGGTCTGGACGCCGGAGAAGGCGATGAAGTCGTCGCTGAACTCGAGGTCGAGCCGCTCGGCGCCGCGAGCGAACGCCACGCTCGCCGGCGTCTTCGAGATGACGCCGACGATGTCGAAGGGCTGCAAGTAGCCGCCGTTGGCTCCCGCCGGTTCGAGCCCCAGGCGTTCCATCTCCGCGGCGATGTAGGCCTGAGCCAGCGAGTCGCCGCGCGTGGCGGGCCCGCGACCCTCCAGGAGATCGCTCGAGAGAAAGCGGATGTGGCCGCGCAGCGTGTCCGCGCGAATCGACGCGGCGGCTGCCTTCTCGGCGGCGCTGAACAACGTCGGCGGCTGGCTGGCCGCCGGCCGTTGCGCGGCGAGGGGAGCGGCCGTGAGTACATAGAGGACTAGGATCGAAGGCTTCATCGAGTCTCCGCGACGAGTATACTCACGCGCCGAAGCGCCTCGACTGCCATGATTCCCCTGGCCATCGACATCCCGGGTGGCACCTTTCGGATGGGGTCCAACGCCGGCAGGCCCGACGAATGCCCCGAGCATCCGGTGCGTGTCGCGGCCTTCGCGATCGGCCGCACTCCGGTGACGAACCGCGAGTACGCACCTTTTCTCGAGGCGACGGCCGCGGTCGCGCCCCTGGAATGGCACGAGCAAGCCTTCGCCTCACCCGAGCAGCCGGTCGTGGGCGTCTCCTGGTTCGATGCGTGCGGCTACTTGGAGTGGCTCTCGGCGTCGACCGGCGATTGCTGGCGTCTGCCCACCGAAGCCGAATGGGAACGAGCCGCTCGCGGCGGTCTCGAGGGAGCTCCGACTCCGTGGGGCGACTCGCTTCCGAGCCGAGAGGTCCCCGAGGGCGCGCTGCAGGGCCCTTGGCCGGTCGGACAGGGCACGCCCAACGGCTTCGGGCTGCTCGACTGCGGGACGATCGTCCACGAGTGGTGCCTGGACTGGTATCGAGCCGACTACTACGCGGAGTCGCCCCTGGACACCCCGCTCGGTCCTGACGCGGGTGAGCGCCGCGCCAGCCGCGGCGGCTCGTGGCGGCACCGCGTGCGCTGGTCGCCTCCGGCCGCCCGCAGCAGCCTGCCCCCCGCGTACCGATACGCCGACTACGGCTTCCGCGTGCTGAAGCAGCGATGAGCGACGAGGCGCCCGAGCGCCCGAAGGGCGGCATCGAGCAGCGACGCGCTCCGCGCCATCCGCTGCCCAGGTACGGGAGCTTGGTTTCGGTGGTCGGCGCGCAGCTCATCCACGCCAGCGCGTATGGCGTGTTGATCGAATCGCTGGTGCCGATGAAGCAGGCCTCGGTGATGCCGCTGCGGCTCATCATCAGCGGCAGCAAGGTCGACGTGTCGGCGCGCGTTGCGCAGTGTCGCGCGGAGCAGGGCGAGAGGCGGCGCGTCTACAGGATCGGCCTGGAGTTCGTTTCGCTGCCGGCGCCGTTGCGCGAGCAACTCGTCGAGATCTTGAAGCAAGGCGTGACGCCAGCCGAAGCCTAGCGCGGCTTCCAGTGCGCGGGCCAGTCCGGGTGCGGCCGGGCGGGCGAGCGGCGGGCGAGATCCAGCGCTGCCTGATAGCTCAGGCGACAGCGCTCGGGCGAGTGTTCGCGGGTCACGAAGGCTGCGGCCGCGCGACCGAGCCGCTCGCGTTCGTCGGGACGCGCTGCGAGCCGCAGGATCGCGCGCAGCGTCTCGCCTTCCTCGTCGCGGACGTCAACGCGTAGCACGGCGTCTTTCGGAATCTCATCCAGATTGCGAAGGTCCGGCGCGATCGTCGCGCGGCCCTGGGCCAGCACGCGCAACAGCGCCGCCGAGGTTTCGCGTGCGGTCGGATAGCGCAGGTGTGCCACGATGTCGGCCGTTTCGATGTAGAGCGGCAACTCCTCGGTCGAGACGCGTCCGGTCAGGATCACGACGTCGCGCAGCCCGAGCTCGATCAGCGCCTTCCAGATCCCGGCTGGATCCGGGGCCGGGCCCACCAGCAACAGCCGCAGCCGTATCCCGAGCGCCAACCCGCGCGCGACCGCTCGGGCGACGCTGTCGATCCGCTTCTCCGGCGTCAAGAGCCCGAAGCAGCCGATCACGATCTCGTCCTCGGCGACCCCGTGGCGTCGCCGCGTCTTGGCGACGGCTTCGGGCGCCACGCCGACCCGGTTCATCGGCATCACCACGCGCGTGACCGCCGCTCCGGGCACTTCTTCCGCCACGCCTCTAGCCATGTACTCGTTGTGAACGCCGACCGCGCGCGAAGCCTCCACCGGCAGCCGGAACAGCGGATACGCGTACGGCAAGAGCGCGCCGACGGTCTCGAGCGAGGCGTCGGCAAGCCGCTCTGCCTGCTTCGGATAGGTGTAGCGGATTTCGTCGCGAAAGAGTTCGATCTCTGCGAGCGCCGCCTCGCGGAGCGTCGCGCTCGACGGCTCGACCGCATACGCGCGCGCGGCCGGTCCGTCCAGGAGCATTCGGGCGCGCGAGTGATGCAGCACCAGGTCGTGCAGGATCAGCAGGCCCGGCCGGCGCGCCAGCTGCTCGTACTGGAAAGCGTGCGCGGGGCCGTTCCCGAGTTGATAGACGAGGACGTCGAAGGGCGAAGCGGCCTGGCGGCTCTCGATTTCGCGGGCCGGGAAGAACCGCGCGCCGGCGGGCAGCGCGCTCGGGTCCACCTCGTCCTGGCCATGGAAGAGTTCCACGTCGTGGGGGCCTGCGATCGCCCGCAACACGTCGGCGCTGTAGTCGGCGATGCCGGTCGGCGCGGGGGGCAGCGGCGAGACGAAGGCGATCCGCAAGACCGGCTAGCGGCGCGCGAGGAGCGCGTACTCCTGCGGACCGTACAGGATGGCATTCAGACGGTCCAGGTTCTCGTTCAGGATGCCCGCGGTTCGCGGCGGCAGGCCCTCGGCGGGAATCGGCTGCAAGCGGCTCGAAGCCTCGACCGGCGCCTTCATCTCGACGCGCACGTCGCTGAAGCCCGCCGCCGCGGCCAGGAAGCTGAGCGTGTCCGGATGTAGCGGCCGCTCGTGCGTGAGATCACGGTGGAATACCTCGAGCAGGCTGAACAGCGAGCGTGGGTTCACCGTCTCGAGCAGCAGTAGACCGTCCTTGCACAGCACCCGATGCGCTTCGCGCAGCATCTCCTGGAGCGTCGCGGGGGTGAGGTGCTCGGCCACCTGAGCGGCGAAGATGCCCCCGACAACCCCGTCTCCGAGCGACCGGAGGTGGCTCAACAAGTCGCCCTGGACCACGTCCAGTCCGCGCTCGCGGCATTCGCCGGCGAAGCGCGCATTTCCGTCGACACCCTGCGCGGCGATGCCTGCGGTCTGCAGCGCATCCAGGAACTCGCCGCGGCCGCAGCCGAGATCGATGACGGGGGCGCGTCCCTGGAAGAGCTGCGCGTAGCCCTGAAGCCGCGTCCTCACGTCCGCGGCATCTCCGCGAAAGCGCCGCTCGAAGGCAGCGTAGCTCGCGCTCTCCGCCGCTGTCGTCGCCGCTGCGCCGACGGCGGGCGCTGGGGGATTGCGAAGCGCGGCGCGCACCGCGCCCGCCTCCTCGCCCAGGGTGTCGATTCGATCGCGCAGGGCCTGGAGCCCGTCGATGCGGCCCTCGAGCGATTCCAGCCGCCGGTCGAAGGCTTCGAGGATCAGCTCTGCGCGGGCTACGGAGTACGCGGACGTCGAGCGGTCGCGCGCGTCGATCAGCGGCAGGAGTCGCTGCACGTAGCCGAGTAAGGCCTTCGCCAGCGACCGCAGGTGGACGTGGAGCTTGGCGCCTTCCTCCACCTGACCGTTCAGCATCTGGACCAGGATCGAGTTGAAGTCCTGCTGCTTCTCGATCGCCGGCGCCACCGCATCCCAGGCGCGCGTGCGGATTGCTCCGCCGAGTCCGCCCGGCTCGGGCCGCCTGGGCGCATCCCAGAGCGCGTTCAGGCGCCCCATCTGCCAGGCCAGGTCCTTGAGCGTCTCTTCCGGCAGCGGGAAATCGGCGAGGGCGTCCAGTGCCTTCAGGCTCTCGGCGTAGGCGGCCTCGACTTCCTGGAGCTTTCGAGCCAGCGCGCTCCGCTCGGCGGGGTCGCCGTCCATGAGCGCTATCGCTTAGGGTGCCGCGAACCGCGCCGCGAGGTAAGCGAGCACGATCTCGTCGAGCGACAGGTCCTCGATGATCGTCTTCTCGCCGCCCGGCGCGTACTTGCCGCGCTTGACCTCCAGCATCACGCCCTTGTGCTGGTCCTCCATCATCTTGGCGATCTGCGCGTCGTCGTTCTCGCCCTTCAGCAGGTCGGCGTACGGCAGGCGGCGCGAGCCGAGGATCTCGCCGCCCTTGTAGATGAGCGTCTCGATCATCGGATTGACCGGCCCCTTGTCCTCGGTCTGGACGTGGTACACGACGCCCTGGTACTTGACATCGGTGTTGAACCCGGTGACCACGGGCGAAGTCTATCCGACATGCCAGAATCCCCGCGAGCGAATGCAGCAAGGCTCTCTGCGGTGGCGCGCCCCGCTCGCGGCCTTGGCCTACACGGTGCTGGCGCTCTTCTGGACCTGGCCGCTCGTGCTCGGGCTCACCCGGGATCTGCCCTGGGACCTGGGCGATCCGGTCTTCAATTGCTTCGTCCTGGAGCGAAACGCGCGGCTATTTCTCGCCGCTCTGGGCGGCAACGTGGCGGCGCTCGGCGGCTTCTGGGATGCGCGCATCTTCCATCCCGAACCGCTGACGCTCGCGTACTCCGAGCATCAAGTGCCGCAGGCGCTATTGGCGCTGCCGGTATATGCGCTCACCCACAACGTGTTGCTCTCGTACAACCTGCTGTTTCTGGCCACGTTCGTGCTCTCCGGACTCGGCGTCTTCCTGCTGGTGCGGGATCTCACGTCGCAAACCGCCGCGGCGTTCCTGGCCGGGCTGCTGTTCGCGTTCGCGCCGTATCGCGTCGAACAGCTCTCGCATCTCCAGGTGCTGTCGTCGCAATGGATGCCTTTCGCCCTGCTCGGCTTCCATCGCTTCGCGCGCTCGGGGCGCTGGCCGCCGCTCGTCTTCGGGTCTCTGGCGCTGTTGGTACAGGGACTCTCTTGCGGCTACTACCTCCTGTTCTTCTCGCCTTTGGCCGCGGCGTTCGCGGCGTTCGAGCTGCTTCGACACGGACGCGGCCGGGCTGCCTGGGCCCGTCTCGCCGCCGCCGGTGCTCTGGTGGTCGCGCTGGCGTTGCCGTTCCTACTGCCGTATCAGGAACTGCGCGCGCGCGGCGGGGCTCCGCGTCAACGAGCCGAGATCGAGACGTTCTCGGCCGACGTGTTCGCGTACCTGACGGCGCCCGAAGAGATCCATGCCTGGGGCGACATCATGCGGACGTTCCCGGCGTCGGAGGGCCAACTCTTCCCCGGTCTGGTCGCGCCGCTCGGGGCCGCTCTCGCCCTCTGGGTCGCGGTTCCGTTCGCCTCGATCTCGCGCGAGAGGCAGCGCAGCCCGAGCGGCGTGGCTTGGCTCGCGGCAATCTGGCTTCTGCTCCAAACGCTCGCGGTTCTGCTGATCCTCAGCGGCGTCGCCGAAACGATAGGCGATGCCGTCCCGTGGCTCAAGATGCGAAGCCTGCCGCACGCGCTGCTGTTGGCGAGCTGCGCCGCGATCGTCCTGTGCGCCGTCTCGCCGGCGCTTCGACGATGGCTCCGAGCCTTGGCCGGATCGCACACTGGATTCTTCGCTGGCGCCGCGATCACGGCCGTGGTCCTCTCGTACGGTCCGACGCTCCGCAGCTTCGGCCGCCCGATGATGGAGGGACCTTACACCCTTCTGTACGACCTCGTCCCGGGCTTCGACGGCCTCCGTGTGCCGGCGCGTTTTGCGATGCTGGTCGTGCTGTGTCTCGCGGTTCTCGCGGGTCTCGGGGCGGCCGCGGTTCGGTCGCGCTGGGCGCTCGCGGCAGCCGCGGCGCTCGCCGTTCTCGAATCGACGGCGGCGCCGCTGGTCGTGAACGACGTCTGGAGCGATCCCGCGTTGCGCCGGCCGCCGGCACGTCTCGCGGTCGGCGCCGAAGCGCCGGCGATCTATCGGAGAGCCGCGGCGCTGCCGGATTCGGCGGTGCTGATCGAGTTTCCGTTCGGCTCGGAGCCGTATGAGCTGCGCTACATGTTCCACCAACCCGTTCACGGGCTGCCGCTGGTGAACGGCTTCAGCGGCGCCGTGCCGGCGAGCTATGCGCGAGCCCGCGGCCCGCTGCGCGCGGTCTTGACCGAGCCGGAGCGCGCCAGCCAGGCGCTCGCCCAGACCACCGCCACGCACGCGATCGTGCACGAGGGCGCCTGGGGCATCGCTGCCAAGGGTCGGCGCGTGACGCGCTGGCTGGAGGAGCACGGCGGCGAGGTCGTCGCGCGCGAGGGCAGCGACGCGCTGGTCGCGCTGAAGCGCTAGCGGCGCCGACGACGCTAGACTGCGAGCCGCATGGAGACACCGCGCGGCGCCACGTCACCGGTTCCCGACGACGACGACGTCCCGATCTTCGGCACCTGGCGGGGCATCTACACCGCCGTCGTCGTTTGCGCGCTGGCGATGATGGCGCTGATCGCGGCATTCTCCAGCTTCCGCTTCTGACGCGATGACCACTCTCGACTGGACGGTGCTGGGCGTCTACCTGGTCGGGATCGTGGCCTTCGGCATCTGGGCGGGCCGCGGCAACGAGAAGATGGACGACTTCTTCCTGGCCGGCCGCGGGATGCGCTGGTGGGCGGTCGGGCTGTCGGTGATGGCGACCCAGATCAGCGCGATCACCTTCATCGGCACCACCGGCCAGGCCTACACCGACGGGATGCGCTTCCTGGTGGTGTACTTCGCGCTGCCGTTCGCGATGGTGATCCTGTGCGTGACGCTGGTGCCGTTCTTCTACCGGGCCGGAGTAACCACGGCCTACGAGTACCTCGAGCGCCGCTTCGACTCGCGAACCCGCACGCTGACCAGCATGCTGTTCCTGGTCTCGCGCGGTCTCGCCGTGGGCGTCACGCTGTACGCGCCTTCGTTGGTGCTGTCGGTGATCATGGGCTTGCCGGAGAGCACCACCATCCTGTTGATGGGCGGCAGCACGATCGTCTACGTCATCTACGGCGGCAACAAGTCGGTGATCTGGACCGACGTCGTGCAGATGGCGATCATCTGGTTCGGGATCTTCGTCTGCTTCGGCGTGGCGATCATGAAACTCCCGGAGAGTATGTCGCTCCGTGACGCCCTGGGTTTGGCCCAGACCACGGGCCGGCTGCGCGTGATGGACCTGTCGCCGAGCCTGGAGACGCCGTACACGCTGTGGAGCGGTTTGATCGGCGGTCTGTTCCTGATGCTGTCGTATTTTGGCTGCGACCAGAGCCAGGTGCAGCGCTATCTCTCCGGCGCCAGCCTGAAGCAGAGCCGGTTGTCGCTGCTGTTCAACGCCTTTCTCAAGGTCCCGATGCAGTTCCTGATCCTGCTGACGGGCGTCTTGGTATTCGTCTTCTACCACTTCGAGAAGCCGCCGCTGCTCTGGAACTCGGTGGAGCTGGCCCGCCTGGAACGCCAGGCGAGCCCGGCCGAGCTCCAGGATCTGAAGTCCCGCTTCGCGGATGCGCACGCGGCCCGGCGTAGCGCCGCCGAGGCGCTGGCCGATGCGCGCCGCCGGCCCGAGATCTCGGTCGAAGGGCACGTCTCGACGTACTTGGAGTCGGGCCGCCACCTCGACGCCGTGCGGAAGGACGCCGTGGCGGCGATCCGCCGCGTCAACCTCGGCGCGGACTACAACGATACCAACTACATCTTTCCGTCCTACGTTCTTTCTCACCTGCCCAAGGGCATCGCCGGTCTGGTGATCGCGGTGATCTTCGCGGCGGCGATGTCGACGCTCTCGGGCGAGTTCAACTCGCTCGCCACCGCCACCATGATCGATTTCTACCAGCGCTTCGTGAAGAAGACCGGCAGCGACGCCCATTACCTGCTGGTCTCGCGGCTGATGACGGCGCTGTGGGGCGGCTTCGCCTGCTTGATCGCGCTCCAGGCGGGGAAGCTCGGCTCCGCGATCGAGGTCGTCAACAAGTTCGGCTCCTACTTCTACGGCTCGATCCTGGGTGTGTTCGGCCTGGCGGTGTTGACGCCGAAGGCATCCGCGCCCGGCGCCTTCTACGGCCTGTTCATCGGAATGGGCGCCGTCGCGCTGGTCGCCCAGTTCACGAGGGTTCATTTCCTCTGGTACAACGTCGTCGGCGCGGTCACGGTGTTCGCCGCCGGTCTGGCGATCAGCGCGCTCGCGCCGAGAGAGAAGTAGGTGCCTTCGACCGCCTTCGACTCGTTCTACCTGCGCGACCGCTACGGATCGCCCGCGATGCGCGCGATCTGGGACGATCGCATGATGATCCAGCGCTGGCTGGACGTCGAAGCGACTTTGGCTGCGGTCGAAGCGCAGCTGGGCCTGATCCCGAAATCGGCTGCGCGCGAGATCGGCCGCAAGGCGCGCGTGGAGCTGCTCGATCTTCGGGGCATGAAGCGCGACTTCGACCTCACCTGGAACCCGGTGCTGCCTCTGGTCGACGCGATGCGCCGCGTGCTCACGCCGCAGGCCGGCAAGTTCGTCCACTGGGGCGCCACCAGCAAGAACATCATGGACACGGGCACGGCGCTCCAGATCCGCGACAGCTACGCGGTGGTGCTGGCAGAGCTGGACGCGATCACAGACATCCTGGCGCGTCTGGTCAAGAGGCACCGCGGCACGGTGATGGCGGGTCGCACCCACGGCCAGCACGCGCTCCCGATCAGTTTTGGCTTCAAGGTCGCGGTCTGGCTCGACGAGGTGCTGCGACAACGCGAGCGACTGCTCGAGAGCCGGCCGCGCGTGCTGGTGGGCGAGTTCGGCGGTGCTGTCGGCACTCTGGCTTCCCTCGGCCGCGTCGGGATCCAGGTCCAGAAGAAACTGATGCGGCGACTCGGCCTCGGCGTCCCGGTGATCCCGGCCAAGACCGCGGGCGATCACTTCGCCGAGTTCTTCATCTTGCTGGCGATGCTGTCGGCCACGCTTGGCAAGATCGCCCAGAACATCTACAACCTCCAGCAGACGGACACCGACGAGGTCACCGAGTTCATCGAGGGCAAGGTAGGCAGCTCGGCGATGCCGCACAAGCTGAACCCGGTCGCGTCGGGGTCGATCGTGCTGCTCGGCCGGCTGCTGCGCACGCGCGCCGGCGCGATCCTCGACTACATCCACTCCGAATGGGAGGACGACCACCGCCAGGGCGAAACCGCCTGGAGCTTCGGCCCGGAGGTCGCGCTGCTGATGGGCGCCCAGCTCACGCTGACGAAACGTCTCCTCGGCAGCCTGGTGGTCAAGCCCGAGAACATGCTGCGCAACCTCGACCGGAGCGGCGGCGTCGTGGTCTCCGAGGCCGTGATGATGGCCCTCGCCCGGAAGATCGGCCGCGACAAGGCTCACGAGCTGGTGCTGCGCATCGCCCGCGAATCCCACCGCGACAAGGTCCCATTCAGGACTGCCGTCTCGAACAACGCCGACGTCACGCGTCTTCTCGACAAACGCAGCCTCACCGCCGCCCTCGACTACAAGGGATCGCTCGGCCTGTCCGCGCATTTCGTGGACGAGGTCCTGAAGCTGCACCAATCGGAGCGAAAGCGGCGGTAGAAGTCCGTACCAACGCGCGAGCGCAGGCGGAGCTCTCCTGCCCGGCTGAAACGCTAGGCTGCGGTGAGCAACATGACCAAGCAGCCCCGCCATCGGATCATGCTTTCCCCAGAAACTCGGGATCACCTGCGTGAGATGCCGGCGCGAGACCGCGCAACGGTCACAGACAACATCGAGGCGAAGCTCCAGTACGAGCCCACCGTGGCGACACGGAACAAGAAGCTGCTGCAAGCGAACCCACTTGCAGAGTGGGAGCTGCGGGTCGAGAAGTGGCGCGTGTACTATGATCTCAAACAGGACGAGCAGGGCCCGTTCGTGCTCGTGAAGGGCGTGGGCCTGAAGCTGGGTAACAAGGTTCTCATCGGGGGAGCGGAGATCGAGCTATGAAGACGCTGGAGATCTCCGAGGCGCCGGCGCAGCTCAAGGACTACGTCCGAGCCGCGCGACGCGAGCCGCTCTTGATCACGCTCAAGGGCAAGCCTTACGTGACGCTGACCGCGGCGGGGACGCACACGGACCTCGAGAACCTCACCGTGACCACCCACCCGAAGTTTCGCGCCGTCATGGAGCGCTCCGAAAGACGTTGGCGCGAAGAGGGCGGGTTGAGCCTGGACGAGGTACGCGGACAGCTCGGGATCCCGCGGCGTAAGACGCGGCGCAAGCCGCGCTAGTGGGTCTTGCGCCCGGCTAGATTAGCGTACGGTCAGGTCCGTTCGCGGCGCAGCTCGATTCCCTCGGCTGGGAATCGATCGTCGAACGAGTAGACGGCCTCCCGGGCCGACCGGGCCGCCGCCCATACCATGGCGTCCGCGAACGACACCCGCTTCGAGGGGCGTGCCAGCAGCAGGCCCTGGATCACGGCGCCTTTGTCCAGACGCAGCGACGTCACGTTCCGCTTCTGAAGGAACGCCACCAATGCGTCCACCAGGGCAGGCCGCGGGACGCCGTAGACGGTCGACAGGACATAGGCGGTCTCGGCGATCACGACGTCACTCACGGCCAGCGCGTGCGTGCCGTCGATGATGCGAGCCGCCCGCGCCGCCAGGTGTGGCGGGTCTCCCGTCAAGTAGCGGACGACGACGCTGGTGTCGAGCAGCGCGCCCATCAGCGGCGGCTGCCTTCCTTGTCTCGGGCCGCCAGTCTCCACGCCTGTTCGCGGAGCTCAGCGATGCCCGCCCGCGGTTTCCGGCGGAGCTTCGAAGCCAGGCTGCCTTTGAGAGAACGGTCGTGGATTGGCGGAATGAAGTGGAGCTCGACGTGGTCGCCGACGACCTGTTCCAGCGCCTGCCAGCCCGGGCCGATGCCGAGCCGGTCGCGAGTCGGCTTGCTGATGACCACCTGCCCCTTTGGTCCTACCCGGTTCGACATGGTTCAACTCCGTGGAGAAAGTATAACCTGCGCTTGTCGATAGCCATTTCCTTCCCCAGGCGGGAAGAGTCCTCCACCTCTGGTCTCTTGAAACTAAGGGCCCGTCAGGAAATAAGCTTTACAGTTATCACGGACTGAGGGTGTAGTTCCAGTCGCCGTGGAACCGGTGCAGAGTGAGCTTGAGCGCTTTCATGGCTTCGTCGGGCACCTGCACACCCGTGGGATATTTGCGCTTGTCGAGACGCGCCTTGACCCGCAGGGCCGAAGCTGTCTTGGTAGCTCCGATGAGATTCACCACGACATCATGACTGACGAGCGGGCGACCACGCCAGTTCATGGTGATGTGCGAGAAGAGCCGGTGCTCAATCTTGTTCCACTTGCTCGTGCTGGGAGGGAAGTGACACGCGGTGATGGCAAGACCGGTTTCGCTGGCGAGG
>CAZVOI010000821.1:0-6192 GCA_964628275.1 uncultured Acidobacteriota bacterium
CGGCGTCTCTCCAGCGCTCGCGCCGGCGAGAGTGAAGGCCAGTAACCGTGCTTCGGCGTCGTGCCACGGCGGCTCGTTCAGGCGTGCCCCGTGCCAGGCGACGTCGGGCAGGGCCTCGCCCGGCGCGGTGCGTCCGGTCAAAAAGCGGCGGCGGCGCAGGTTCGGGTGGCGCTTGCGCAGCGCGATCAGCTCGCGCACGAACCGCAGCATGTCGCGATTGGCCTCGACCCGGCGCCAGTCGAGCCAGGAGAGCTCGTTGTCGTGGCAATACGCGTTGTTGTTGCCGCGCTGGCTGCGCAGCAGCTCATCGCCCGCGAGGATCATCGGCACGCCCTGGCTCAGGAACAGGATCGCCATGAAGTTCCTGGCTTGGCGGCGGCGCAGCTCGAGGACTTCGGGATCGTCGCTATCGCCTTCGGCGCCGCAATTCCAGGACAGGTTGTCGGAGCTGCCGTCGCGGTTCCCCTCGCCGTTGGCTTGGTTCTGTTTTGTGTCGTAGCTGACCAGGTCCGCGAGCGTGAAGCCGTCGTGGCAGGTGATGAAGTTGATGCCGTTGGCCGGCAAGCGGTGCTCGGAATAGAGGTCGCTCGAGCCGGCGAGCCGGGTCGCGACCTCGCCCGTGAGGCCGGGCTCGCCGCGCACGAATCGGCGCATCACGTCCCGGTAGCGCCCGTTCCACTCGGCCCAGCGCATCCCGGGAAAGGTCCCGACGTGGTAGAGCCCGGCGGCATCCCACGCCTCGGCGATCAGCGGCCGCTCGACCAGGACGCGCGACAGCTCGATGCTCCAGGGCAAGGACGGGTTGGGGAGCACGGCGCCGTCTTCGCCGCGAGCGAACACGCTGGCCAGGTCGAAGCGGAACCCGTCCACGCCCAGGTCCTCGGCCCAGTATTCGAGGCAGTTCACGATGAAGCTCGTGACCAGCGGGTGGTTGCAGTTGACGGTGTTGCCGCAGCCGGTGTAGTCGCGGTAGCCGAGCGGGTCGTTCGCGTCGTGATGATAGAAGACCTCGTTCGCGAGGGCCTTGAAATTGATCGTGGGTCCGTCAGCCCCGCCCTCGGCGGTGTGGTTGAACACCACGTCGAGGATCACGCCGATGCCCGCGTCGTGCAGCGCCCGCACGCACTGCTGGAGCTCGCGCGGCGCCTGCGCGGCGTCGACACAGTAGTGTGGATGCGGGGCGTAGAAGCCGCAGGTGCTGTAGCCCCAGTAATTCTGAAGCCCGAGCTCCACTGCAGCAGCCGGCACGTCCTGCGCGTCGAAGGCCATCACCGGCAGCAGCTCGACGTGGGTGACGCCGAGCTCCCGGAGATAGGGAATCTTCTCCACCAGGCCCGCGAACGTGCCGGGCTGGCGCACGCCGGCGGAGGGATGCCGCGTGAAACCGCCGACGTGCAGCTCGTAGATGACGGCATCGTCCAAGCCGCGCTCGAGGAGCGCGGCGCTCTTCCTCTTCTCCAGACGCCCAGTGACGATCGCCCGAAGACTGTTGCCCTTCACCCGACCCGCGCGGGCGGCCTGTCGATCCCAGCGCGCGTCGCTCACGGCGCGTGCCCAAGGATCGAGCAGCTCCGGCGCGGATTCGAGCGGCTGCCCCGGCCGCGCCACGCGCCAGGTGTAGTGCACGCCCGGGCGCAGGCCCTCCACGTACACGTGCCAGAAGAAGAACGTGTGGTTCAGCTCCGGAGCCAGGCTGACCACCTGGAACGGCGCTTCACTTTCGGCGCTCTCGTAGAGACGCAGCTCCACGCCCGCGGCATCGCGGCAAAACAGGGAGAAGTTGACGCCGTTCGCGTCCGGGTTCGCTCCGGGCGGAATGTGCCGCCCGGCACGCGTCGCGTGGGGCTGCATCGCCTCCTTACAGTAAGGCCAACCCAGTCGTTGATCTTGGCCCCGTCGGTGCCGTGGGTATGTATCCCTGAAACAAGGACGGCCACGGGCGATCCGAAGATGGACCCGTAGCGTACGTACCGGCAGTAACAGCCGGGTAGATTACCGTTGCAGGAATAAGGGACGCGGGGACGCCTGACGCCGGTAGAATCCCGGTGTGGCTCAACTCCAGGCTCCACGGCCTCGACGCATCTCGGAGGCGGAGGGATCGTCGGCGTGAGGCCCATCCTGGTGTGGGCGGCGGCGCTGTTGGCGGCCGCCCCGGGCCCGAGCCTCCACGCTGCCGACGAGCGTCTCGTGACACGGAATCGGCAGGCCTGGGAGGCCTTCCAGCGGAGAGACTTCGCGAAGGCCGAATCCCTCGCGCGCGAGGCGTGGGCGCTCGCGGGTTCGCAGGAGGACGCCACCCAGGCCGCCGTCGCGGCCGCGAACGTGGGAGCGGCGAGAGCCCTGCGCGGTCACCTCGACGAGGCCTTCGAGTGGTCTCGCCGCGCCGAGGAGCGCCTGGGCCCGGCCGGCGACCGCCAGGTCCTCGGCCGTCTGCTGGCCGCGCAAGCGGTGCTCCAGCTCGCGCGCGGGAACGATGACGAAAGCCGCCGCGCGTTCGCCCGCGCGGAGGCGCCGCTGGGCCCGGACGATTGGCGCCTGGGCGTCGCGCGCGCCATCACCCGGCTCTACGTCGATCTCGACATGGCGGCCGCCACCACCACGCTCGAGGGCCTGCTGGAAGAGGCTCGACGACCGGGAGGCGACCCCGCGCGGGCGCTGCCTTGCCTGCTGGCCCTGGGTTGGATCGAGGGGCTGACCGGCGAGGGAAGCGAGCGATACGACGAAGCGCGGGTCCTGCTCGAAGGGCGCGACGACGGGTCGCTGCTCGCCCTGGTCGATCACGGCCTCGGCGCGCTTCACCTCAGGGGAAGGCGCCCCGCCAAGGCCGAAGCCGCCATTCGGCGCGGCCTCGGCGAGGCCCGTCGGGCCGGCGATCTGCGGCTGGAGTACGTCCTGCTGGACGACCTGAGCCTGCTGCAGATGCAGAAGCGCGAGGACGTCGCGGCGCGAGAGACCGACATGGCGGCCCAGCAGCGGCTCGGGGTCCTCGCCCAAGGGCTTCGGGAGGGCCGTCTCGAGGACTCGCTGCTTCTCGACTTCCGCCACCTGTCGAGGCTCCGCTTCCTCAACCAGGCATCGATGCTGATGGATCCCTTCATCGGCGTCCTCGACCAGCTCGCGGTGAAGCCGCCGCCCGCGGAGGCGGCGCGATGATCTCGCCCGCGGCCCTGCTGCTGGCCGCCGCGGCGGCGGCCTGCGGAGACCCGGCTGTAGCCCAGCCCGAGGCGTGTGAACGGCTGCTGCGCACCGCGCGGGTCGGGTCGAAGCAGAAGCTCGCCGAGGGGATAACCGGCTCCGAGCGCGTCGAGCTGCAGGCCGGGCCGACGCGCGTGCGCGCCGTCTTCAAGACCGTCGACTCGACGATCGAAGGCGAGGAGAGCCTCGGCTCGGAGATCGTCACCGCCTGGCGCGACAGCTGGAAGCACGAGGTGGCCGCCTACGAGCTCGACAAGCTACTCGGCCTGCGGCTCGTTCCCACGGTGGTCGAGCGCAAGCTCGGGGGCAAGCGCGGGTCACTGCAGCTCTGGGTCGAGCGGTCGCTCGCGCGCTTCGGACTCGGGCCCGTGCCTCCCGAGCCTCGAACCGCCGAAGACGGGATGCACGCGGCGCGCATGCTCGACTACCTCATCTACAACCGGGACCGGCACGTGCGCAACCTCCTCTTCGGGGCGGACTGGAGGCCGATCGCCATCGACAACTCGATGTCGTTCCAGGCGTTCGCGCGGCCCTTCCGGCCGCTGTATCGGTTCCCGCGTGGCGCGGCGCTTCAGCTGGATGGGCTCGACGCAGGCGCCCTTCGGACGGCGCTGGGGCGCTACCTGGCGCGCGACGAGATGGCGGGGCTCGTGAAACGATGCGACCACCTGCGGGCCATGATCAAGGCGCTGCGCGCCGAGCGAGGTGACGAGAAGACGCTCTTCGACTGGTGACGTCCCGCGATCACAACCAACGGTCGAGCTGGGTCACACAATCGCTGAACGGCAACACCTCCACGCCGCGGTCGTGCCACCGCTGCTTGCCCAGGTACAGAAGATGCGTCTTGGCCTGGGGAAAATCAGCGCGGAAGCGCAACAACCCACGCAGATCGTCCGGACGGATGCGCTGCGCCATCTTCACCTCGAAGGCGCGCACGCCCCGCTCGCCGTACAGCACGAAGTCCACCTCGTCGCCGGCGGCGGTCCGCCAGTAGTGCAGTCGATAGCCCAGGCTTCGGTAGTCGTTCCACGCGCGCGCTTGCTGCAAGAACAGCGTCTCTAGCGCCGCGCCGCGAATTTCCTCCGGTGCGTCGAGCGGACCCCGCGGACGCAGCGCCTGGAACACGCCCGCGTCGAAAAAGTAGAACTTCGGGTGCGCGATCAGCCGGCGCTTGGCGCGCTTCGCGAAGACAGGCAAGCGGACGGCGATCAACAGGTCCTCGAGGATGCTGAAGTAGTCTTCGACCACCTTGGCCGAGACCGCGCACTCGCGGGCGACCGCCGCCATGTTCAACACGCTTCCTTGAGAGAAGCTGGCGGCTTCGAGAAACCGAGCGAAGGCGCCGATGTTTCGGGCCAAGCCTTCCTGCTGGACCTCCTCGCGCAGGTAGGTTGCCGCGTAGCTGCGCAAGTAGTCCTGCGGGTCCTCGCTGGTGCAGGCCAGCGGCAGGCAACCCCAGCGCAGCGCACGTTTCAGGTCGAAGTCCTCGCCTAGTTCCAGCGCTGTCAGCGGGTGCATGTGGCGGGTCAGTGCCCGGCCCGCCAAGAGGTTGACGCCCCGCCGCCGCAGCTTGCGCGCGCTCGATCCGGTCAACACGAAGCGCAGCCGTCGCGACTCGATCAGCCGATGCACCTCGTTGAGCAACTCGGGCACGCGCTGGACTTCGTCCACCACGACGAAGCCCCTGTGACGCTGCGGGATCTGGTCGCCGAGCCGTTGCGGCGCGGCCAGCAACTGGGTGTACGTCTGGTGGTCGAGCAGATCGAAGAACAGCGCATCGGGAAATCGCTCGTGCGCCCAGGCCGTCTTGCCCACGCCGCGCGGCCCGAACAGGAAGAAGCTCTGCCTGGAAGGCGGCTCGAGCGATCGCGGATACATGAGTCGTTTTTAACACATAAAAACGACTTAACAACGCCGAATCACAAGGGTTGTAACCTAGGGACGTTGATCCCGGTCGCCGCTGCGTGACAGGCCGAGCCCCTGCCGGTCCTCCTCGAGCGCGTCCCTGCGATCGTCCCCGTCCTCGAAGGCTCGGCGGATGCCCTTGTCGACGCGCTCGAGGTAGCGCTGCAGGGCCGGCCGCCGCTCGGGCGGGACGTGCTCCGTCACGTCCTGCAGCAGGGCTCGCAATCTGCGCATCACCTGGATCGAGCTCGCGCCGCAGAAGCGGATCTCGTCGAAGGCGAGCACCAGGAAATCCTCCCAGCTCGGGACCGGGAACACCAGCCGGAGCTTCCCCGCGGCGTCGTGCCCACGCCCCGCCGACAAGCTCCGCCGGCCCAGGCGGAGCAGCAGGTCCTCGATCTGGTCGAGCGCCTGCACGGCGGTAGTAGGGTCATTGATGGCCGGCGAGAGCGCCTTGATCGCGATGTCGACCAGCAGGCGGATCGCGTACTTGGGGTCATGCTCGAAGGTGCGCTCCTCGCCGAGCCGCACCAGCCGGCGCAGGTCCGGCTCGGGAATGCTTCGCCCGCCGCCGTGGACGCGCAGCAGCGGCATGCCCTCGACGACCGTGTCGCCGACCGCCCACGCGATCGCGAAGGTCGCCTGCTCGCGCGCGGCGAGCGCAACCAGTCCCGGCACGTCGAGCGCCTGGATCGCCGCGGGGCCGCCGCGGTGACGCAGCACCTGGCTGGCGGCGGGCAGCTCGTCGCCCGTCGGCTTGTCGGACTCGGGCCGGCCCCCGGGGCCGCCGAGGAGCGCGTAGTCACGCTCGATGACGTTACGCCCCTGGTCGCCGACGTACGCGAGGACGCGCGAGATCTGGAGCATCCGGAGCCTCTCGACCAGCGCGACGAAGAAGCCGAGGCTCACCAGCAGCAGGACGATGGCGATCCACACCGTCAACACCGGGACGTGGCCCGTGCCGTCGCGGTCGACCCAGGCGAGCGCCGCCAGCGTGGAGATGAAGGCCGCGATGAAGACGCCCAGCGAGTGGCTCATCATCGCCGAGCCGGCGAGCCACGCCACCAGCCGGGGCGAATAGGCGGTCGCGCT
>CAZVOI010000822.1:0-2575 GCA_964628275.1 uncultured Acidobacteriota bacterium
CTGATCGCCTGGCCGCCGTAGATCGGCAGCAAGCTGCACCTGGAGTTCAACGTGGACGCCAAGAGCAACGGCGGCGTCTACCTGCGCGGCCGCTACGAGATAAGGTTCTGGTCAACCGGGGCATCGCGGGCCAGCAAGGACACGGTCGCAAGCGATCAGCCGCCGGAGCGAACCATGTCACGCTAGGCGCTCCTGACGTTCGCGGCGGCTCGCCACGATGTCAGGCGAGCTTGACGAGCGCGGCCACGGCCGCGACGCGCTCCCGAATCTCCTGCGTCCGCTTCTTTCTCGACCCTTCCGCTTGACCCTTCAGCGCGACTTCGAGCGCGGAGATGATCTCGCCGACGTCCCAAGCAGCCACGACCGCGCGTGAGTCCAGACACGCGAGCGTGGTTTCCTCCAAGGCATCCTCGCGCTCCCACTGCGACCACGCCCCGGTGTACGTGAGCCTGGCCCACGCCCCGGTACGCAGCAGCGCCAGCGCTTCGCCTTCGAAAAGGCCGCGCTTCTGATCCAACCTCCGCTTCTCTCGGCCCCCGGCCAGGATCACGCCGCGCTCCTCGTGGTAATCGATCTCCGCTTCGCGCTGCATCGGCTGAACGTAGTAGCTCCGCTCGCGCTTGACGAGCTTCGAGCAGAGCGCCGGCAGCGCCGGCTTCACGGTCATCACCAGCTTGTCCAGCAACGCGGCCTCGACTTCCATCAACTCGCCGCGGGCGGCCTCATGGTCCCGATGCTCGGTTGCGACCAGACCGGATAGCTTCTCCACGGTTTCGAGTCTTTCGTTGCTCATGCTCGGGCCTCCTCGGCCTCAGTGGCTCGCTTCCTCAGCGAGACAGGTGAGCTTACTCCCGGCGTCAAGCCCCACCGGGGGGCCAACCAAGAAAAAAGACCCCGACAGGAATGCCCCACGATTGACGACCGGCGGGCCCTCGAAACTTTGTACGCAACCTTGAACGCTCCTTTAGCGTCTAAGGTGCTGACATTGTGGGGAACGGGCCAGGAGGCGGCATGTCTTTCTTGAATCGGCTGTTGGGCAAGGGCAGCGCGGCCGCGAAGCCTCGGGTCCGGATCTGCGTCGAATGTGGAATGCCGATCGCCGAACACAAAGACTGGTGCTCGATCCTTCGCGGTCACGTCGAGATGGGCCTCACGGGCGCCGCGCGGGAAGCGAAGACCAGCTAGTAGTCCGCGCGTAGAGCGTGCGACTCCACGACAGCGCCGGCGAGCGCTTCGTCCAGTTTTCTGGAGGATTCATTGCGCCGTGAGACGAGACATCGTGCGATCGCTCCGGCGATCGTGCTGGCTTTTTCTGTCGAGGCCCAGGCGCCGGCGCCGAGCCCGAGCCCAACCTCCACTCCCAACCCGCGACCCTGCGCGGCGATCGCAGAGTATCGCCAGCTCGACTTCTGGATCGGAGAATGGGACGTCTCCCCTTCGGTGAAGACGAACGACAATCCTCCCTCGCGCAGCTGGATCGAGCGCGCCCTGGACCAGTGCGTCATCTCGGAGACGTACGTGACACCCGGTACCTACACGGGGCGCAGCCTCAACAGCTACAACCCGGTGAAGAAGCGCTGGGAACAGTTCTGGGTCGACAACACGGGAGGCGTGCACCACTACCTCGGCCAGTCGCGGGACGGCAACCTCTACTACGAGGCGGAAGGCCTGCCGAGCGGCGGTCCGGGCAGTCCGATCGCCAGGGTGAAAATGACGTTCTTCAACCAGGGCTCCGACCAGGTGCGACAGCTCGGCGAGCAATCGACCGACGAGGGCAAGACCTGGACCACGATCTACGACCTCATCTATCGGCGCCGCAAGACGTCGACCTGCGTACCGAGCGCCGACACGACGTCGGTCGCCGCGGTGCGCGAAGTGGCCACCGGCATCGTCACGGCGGACAACGAGCGCGCCCTCGAACGGATCCTGGCCTTCTACACCGAGGACGCCGTGCTGCTTCCGCCCAACGAAGCTCCGGTCGTCGGCCTCGACAGGATCCGCCCGCGCTACGAGTCGCTGTTCAAGAGCTTCGATCCCGCCATCGAAGCCCAGATCGACGAGGTGTGCGTGAGCGGTGGACTGGCCCGCGTTCGCGGCAGGAACGCCGGCCGTCTCAAGGCGCGCGACGGCGGCGCTGATCGCACGCTCAGCGACTCCTACGTGATGGAGCTGATGCGAGAGCCCGCAGGGGCTTGGCGAATCACGCGACTGATGTGGCACGCCGATCGGTAAGTGCTACACTCCCCAGGCCTGAGCGCCTGTAGCTCAGATGGATAGAGCGGCAGCCTTCTAAGCTGCGGGTCAGGGGTTCGAGTCCCTTCAGGCGCGCCACTTAAACCAGCGGTGGATATAGCTCAGCTTGGTTAGAGCGCCAGGTTGTGGCCCTGGAGGTCGCGGGTTCGAATCCCGTTATCCACCCCAATTTGAGATTGGCGCCCCGTCTCGGGGCCTATCCAGTTGATAAGCAAACAGGTTTCGGCGGTTCGAACAACCCGTTTCGCCCCCACCGCAGCCCAGCCGGCAACATGAAGGCCTGCAGCGCGGTTTTCTGATCGAGAGCCGCATCGCGCCAGAG
>CAZVOI010000823.1:0-22729 GCA_964628275.1 uncultured Acidobacteriota bacterium
CACAAGACAGGAGTAGCTTTCTAACATGACCACGGTAGCGGAAATCAGCGGGGCGATTCGCCGGTTGCCGAAGCGGGATCTGGCCAGGTTTCGGAAGTGGTTTGCGGAGTACGACGCGGCCGCGTGGGACGCCCAGTTCGACCGTGATGTCGCCGATGGCCGCCTCGACAAGTTGGCTCGCGAGGCGCTTCGCGATCTACAGGCCGGTCGCACAACCGAGTTGTGACGCATCGGGCCACACCTCGGTTCTGGCGCTGTTACAGCGCTTTGCCGATGGCCGTCCGCCGATTGGCCGACCGCTGCTACGCGTTGTTGAAAGACAATCCCGCGCACCCCTCGCTGCATTTCAAGAAAGTCGGGCCGTTCTGGTCGGCTCGTGTCGGCCTGTACTATCGTTGCGATCGCCGTCGAAGCTGGGGAGGATCGGGCTTGGTTCTGGATTGGATCTCACGCCGACTACGATCAACTGCTCAGGCAGCAGCCGGCTAACAAACGTATGCAGCGGACGAGGCCAGCGCGAGCGACGAAGCCTCCCCGCTGATCCGTGTGATCGAGACCTGGGGCGAAACGGCCCGTCTCGGGGAGGGGCCCCGCGACGCCTCCGATCTGAGCGACGCAGAGTTTCTCAGCCTCCTCGGAGGCTGAAGGCCGGTACGAATCGCGCCGAGGAACGAAAGCCTAGAATCGGCGCTGGTCATGGCCACGGCTGCCGCGAAGACGGTCTTTCCTCACATTACGACCGACTCCGAGGTGTGTCACGGAAGGCCCTGTATCGCCGGCACGCGAGTCCGCGTCATGGACGTAGTGGCTGCCCACGAGCAGGGTGTTTCTCCGGACGAGCTGCAGGACTACTTCACTACGCGTCCGCTCACGCTGGCTGAGATCTACGCGGCCCTCGCGTATTACAACGACCACAAGGACGAGATCGAGGCCGACTTCGCCGAGCACGAGCGCGTGGTCGCCGAAGGGATCGCGGGAGAAGCCGAACTCAAGCGCCGCTCAGGCCGGTAGTGACGAAGCGCCCTTCGCTGGCATCATCCGGTTCGTGACACCTGAGGAGTAGCGACCGTCGGCCGCTGGCTGTGCCGCCGCGGCGATGGCGAAGGCGCCTAGAAACCCACCACGAGAAAGGCCCGAGGCCCCGGTATCGAAGAGCGTCTGAGCTTCGACGCTGCCGCGATCGCCGCTGATCAGCGTCGCCTCCTGGATCAGCCCCATGCGTCGACTGTAGCACTCGCGTTGACTCCAGCGCGTTGCGAGGCGTACGGTATTCGGCGGAGCCGACTGGAGGACGCCATGAGCGCTGACGCCATCACTCGCCGGGACCTGTTTCGCCGAGGCGGGCTGCTTGGCGGCGGCCTCGCGTTCCCCGGCTCGTTGCGAGCCGAGGCGGCCGCTGCCGGTCCGGCGCCGGACACCGGCCTGCGCGTCGGTCCGGACATCTACCAATCGATCGGCGTGCGTCCGATCGTGAATGCGCGGGGCACCTACACCATCCTGAGCGGTTCCACGATGCTGCCGGAGGTGCGCGCGGCGATGGATGCGGCCGCCCAGCACTACGTTCATCTGGACGAGCTGGCGGAGGCGATCGGCGGCCGCCTGGCGGCGCTCACCGGGGCGGAGTGGGGCCTGGTCACGTCCGGCTGCTCCGCGGCGCTCACGCACGCCACCGCGGCCTGTGTGGCCGGCGGGAACCCGGATCTCCACGTCCGTATCCCAAACCTCTCCGGCTTCCCGAAGGACGAGGCGATCGTCCCCAAGCACTCCCGGAACGTCTACGATGCCGCGCTTCGGGCGGTGGGCGTGCGCGTGATCGAGGTAACGACGCCAGCGGAACTGGAGGCCGCCTTTGGCCCGCGCACCGCTCTCGTCTACATCCTCGCCGGTCCGAACGCCGACGAGAGCCCACTCAACACCAAGCTGATCGCTTCGATGGCCAACGCCCGCGGCGTGCCGACGCTGGTCGACGCCGCCGCCGAGATCCTGACCGTCCCCAACGTGCACCTGCAGAACGGCGCGACGCTGGTGGCCTACAGCGGCGGCAAGTGCATCCGCGGCCCGCAGACCGCCGGGCTCTTGCTCGGGAAGAAGGAGCTGGTGCGCGCGGCCTGGGTGCACAGCGCGCCGCATCACGGTCCCGGCCGTGGGCTGAAGGTCGGCAAGGAAGAGGCGATCGGGATGTTGATGGCGGTCGAGATGTGGATGAAGCGCGACCACGACGCCGAATGGAAGCGCTGGACCGCCTGGCTCGAGGCCGTCGCCAAGCGCGTCTCGGCGGTCGGCGGCGTCACGACCGCGATCGTCCAGCCGCGTGGGCTTTCCAACCGCATGCCGTCGCTGCGGGTGTTCTGGGATCGCAAGCGGGTTGGCATGAGCGGTGAGGCGGTGGTGCGGATGCTCTTCGACACCGACCCACGCGTGGCCGTCTTCGCGGCCCGCAGCGAAGACCCGAACCAGACGGGCGTCACGGTCAACCCTTACATGATGGCCGCCGGCGAGGAGAAGCTCGTGGCTGAACGGCTGGTCGCGCTGCTGCAGAACGCGAAGCGGGAGGAGCAGCCGTCGCCCACGGCTCCCGTGGCCGACCTCAGCGGCCAGTGGGACGTGCGCATCGAGTATGCCGCCGGGAGCTCGAACCACGGCCTGAGCCTGCGCCAGCGCGGCAACGACGTCGACGGCGCGCATCGCGGCGACTTCGTCTCGCGCGACCTGACCGGCACGATCGACGGCGACAACGTGCGCCTGCGCAGCGCCTACGGCGAGCAGAACGGCGACGCGCTCAACTACACCTTCACCGGCAAGCTCAGCGGCGAGGAGATGTCGGGGACGCTCGACATGGGCGAGTACCTCGCCGGCCGGTGGACGGCTCGCCGGCGCACCGGGCGGAGGAGCTGAGCGATGGCAACCATGAAGCTTCGTGCGTTCGGCCTGCTGTGGCTCGTCGTCGCTGTTCCCGCCGCGGCGCAGCAGAAGTACGACCTGCTGCTGCGCGGCGGGCACTTGATCGATCCGAAGAACGGGATCAACCAGACCCGCGACGTGGCGATCGCCGGCGGCAAGGTCGCCGCTGTCGCGGCGAAGATCGATCCGGCCGACGCCTTCAAAACGATCGACGTCTCCGGTCTCTACGTGACGCCCGGCCTGATCGACATCCACGTCCACGTCTACACCGGCACCGGAGAGAGGAACTCCTACGCCGGAGACAACAGCGTCTCTCCGGACGGCTTCACGCTGCGCGTGGGCGTGACGACCGTCGCGGACGCGGGCTGCGCGGGCTGGCGCAACATCGACGACTTCAAGTCGCGGATCATCGACCGCTCGCGGACGCGCGTGCTGGCGTTCCTCAACATCGTCGGCCACGGCATGCGCGGCGGCGCCTTCGAGCAGGACCTGCAGGACATGGAGGCGAAGCCGACCGCCGAAGCGGCGCTCCGGCACAAGGGTGTCGTGATCGGCATCAAGACCGCTCACTACGCCGGCCCCGAGTGGCTGCCGGTGGAGCGGGCGGTCGAGGCGGCGACGGCGGCGAACATCCCGGTGATGGTCGACTTCGGCTCCGACAAGACCGAGCGGCCGGTCGCGGAGCTGGTGACCAAGAAGCTGCGGCCCGGCGACATCTACACCCACGTCTACTCGGGGCTGCGCCGCGAGCTGGACGAGCAGGGCAAGGTGAACCCTGGCCTCTGGGAGGGCCGCAAGCGCGGTGTCGTCTTCGACGTCGGTCACGGCGGCGGCAGCTTCGCCTGGCGGATCGTCGTCCCGGCCATCAAGGAGGGCTTCGCCCCCGACTCGATCTCCACCGACCTCCACATCGGCAGCATGAACGCCGGCATGAAGGACATGCTCAGCGTGATGAGCAAGTTCCTGGCGCTCGGGATGTCGCTCCCGGACGTCGTGCGCAAGTCGACCTGGAACCCGGCGCGAGAGATCAAGCAGGACGGGCTCGGCCATCTCTCGGTGGGTGCTCTGGCCGACGTCGCGGTGTTGAAGCTCGAAACGGGCAGCTACGGCTACGTCGACTCTTTCGGTGGCAAGTTGAAAGCCAAGCAGAGGCTCGCCTGCGAGCTCACGCTCCGCGACGGCCGAGTCATCTACGACACGAACGGGCTCGCCCGGCCGGATTGGGAGACGTTGCCCAAGGGCTACCGGTCCACGGGCGATCGGCGGTGGGACGCAGCGGTCAATAGATAAGGAGCAAGAGATCATGACGAGGCCGAATCGCAGAAGCTTCCTCACCAAGGCGCCTGTCGCCGCTGCGGCCGTGCTCGCCGCCGCGCCCGCGGCCGCGCAAGAGTCCGGCAAGCCGGTGAAGAAGGTCCACTATCGGGACGGCAAGAAACCGGAGAAGGCGCCGCTCTTCAATGGCATCGTCTCGTATGGGAACCTGCTGTTCATCGCGGGGATCGGCGCGCACGTCCCGGGCGACATCAAGTCGCACACCAAGATCGTGCTGGACGAGATCCAGAAGCGCCTCGAGTCGGTCGGTTCGTCGATGGAGAAGGTGGTGAAGGTCAACGTCTACCTGAACGACCTGAAGGACTACGACGGGATGAACGAGGTCTTCCGCGGCCGCTTCGGCGACGAGCCAGGCGTGCGGACGACGATCGCCGCGGCCGGCGGCATCCCCGGCAACTCGCTGGTCGAGATCGACTGCATCGCCTACATCTGAGCGACCAGGAAGCCAGACACTACCGGGCCGGCCAGACGATCGACGACCTGTGCCGCGCCTGCAAGACCACGCGCGACCACACGATCATCGCGGTCGAGGCTGACGGCCGGGTCGCGCGCGTGACGTGCGACTTCTGCGGAAGCCAGCACAACTATCGAGGCGGCGGCGACGGAGATGAAGAAGCGCGGCCCGTGGCCGGGCCCAGCGAGCGCGAAAGGACGGCACCGCGAATGAGTCCGAGCGAAGGCGGAGACGATCTCGAGCGGCTGCTGCGCCGCGTGATTCGCGAGGAGCTGGGGTTGACGCGGTCCGCACCCGCCGAGAAGTGGCGCGGCGGCGAGTTGGTGCTACGTCCCGGCAAGCCGGGCTTGCAGGACAAGAAGTTTCCGATCGAGAGCTTCTTCCACAAGATCGTGATGATCCGCAACAAGCTCAGGACGCTCGAGCAGCAGGTCAACGCGTCGGACCTGCCCGAGGACGCGAAGATCCGGTTGCAGTCCTACGTCACCGGCTGCTACGGCACGCTCACCAGCTTCAACGTGTTCTTCACCGACGAGGACGATCAGTTCAAGGGCGGCGGGGGGGACTGAGGGGCTCAGCGCGGCTCGTTCGCCAGCCAGCGCTCGAGATCGGCCAGTGTCGAGAAGCCCAGCAGCGCTTCCGCCAGCCGGTCGAGGGCATCGACTGGCAGCCCGCCGACGCGAGCGATCAGCTCTGAAGGCAGGAGCCCGCAACGGCGATCTAGCTGGCGCAGCAGGGTTCGAGCAGTGCCCTCCTGCCGGCCCTTCTCGAGACCCTTTTCGATTCCTTCTTCCATCCAGCTCGTGACGATCTCCATGACGTCCCCCTTCTCCCGATCGGGCACGCTTTCGAGCTCGCTCGCGAAAAGTCTCTGCTCGCCGGCCGTCAAGCGCAAGTACGTGTCCAGGAACCCCGAGATGAGCCGCGTGCGCGCCGGATCCAGGTGCAGCGTCGCCAGCATCCTCAGGCACTCCAGCTTCACGCGTGGCCGCTCGCCAAGCCGGATTCGCATGCGGGACATGAGCGCCGCCGCCACTGGATTGGGATGCCGCAAGAACACCCGCCAGGAGAGCCGATTGAGCTGGACTGCCAGGAAGCGGAAGCGCAGCACGTCCAGCCCGGGCAATCGGATGCGATAGGCGCTTGGCTCGCGGCGGCGCGGAAGCTCGTACGAGAACAATGCGACGGGAAAGACAGGCAGGCCGTGACGCGCCTCGATCCGGGCAAAGTAGCGGAACATCCGCCGCCCGAACTCGGCCGCCGCGCCTGCCTGGTTCTCGACGTGCACAAGTACGAAAGAGTCCTGCCCTCGGCGACGCAGCTTGACGAGCAGGTCGACCTCATGCCGCTCGCCCGCCACGACGTCGGTGTAGAGCTCCTTCTCGAGGAACTCGACCGACTGCGGCTCGACCTCCCGCGCCAGCGAAGGCGCGAAGAGAGCGAGGAAGTCGAGGAAGAAAGTGCTGAGCAGCTCCTTGAACAGCCGGTCGTGGTCGACCATGACGCTCCCCGGTAGCGCCGCTGGGAGAGCGTCGGCGAGCAAGAGCATCGCCGAGAGCCGTGCCAGGAGAGGTCCGTTCGGCTGGGCGTGTGTTGAGCCCGGACATCTCTCTTGTCTACACTCGGAGGCGTGAGCTGGCGCCGATCGGTGCTCGCGGCCTCGCCCCGCTCACATCCCGTGACGGCAAGCTGGAGCCGGACTTCATGGTCTGGGTCGGACGAGAGGTGACGGTGAGCGGCGTCTTCCAGGAACGCGGCGTGAATGCGGCGGTCTAAGAGCGAGGCCTACGCTGCCTGGGTGACGGGCCGCAAGCCGAAAGGGGACGGCTTCGACCTCGATGCTCGAGTGAAGAGCGACGCCGTGAGGTGGCTCGAAGTCGTCGGCCACGTCAGCCTCAGAAACGGCGTCGTCTACATCGAGGCGTTGGATCTCAAGCTGACCAGCGCCAACTGGCTCGAGGCCGGAGGCGGGAACTGATCCCCCGCTTCGCGGCGGGCCTCGCCGCAATTCTCGCCGCGACGCTCCCGCAGCCGGCAACCGTGCCTCCGCTCCCGATCGAGCCGCTCGGCTACGTCTGTTCGCGGGCCGCGAAGCCGCTGCAGGTGGACGGCAGGCTCGACGAGGCCGCGTGGCGCGAGGCGCCGTGGACGACCGAGTTCGTCGACATCGAGGGGGAACTGAAGCCGCGACCCGCGCACGTCACGCGGGCCAAGATGCTGTGGGACGACGAGTACTTCTATGTCGGAGCGGAGCTGCGCGAGCCTCACCTGTGGGCGACGCTGACCGAGCACGACTCGGTGATCTTCCAGGACGACGACTTCGAGGTCTTCATCGACCCGAACGGCGACAACCACGAGTACTACGAGTTCGAGATCAACGCGCTCGGCACGGGCTGGGACCTGTTGCTGCCGCGTCCCTACAAGGACGGCGGCAGCGCGGTGCACAACTGGGAGATCCCGGGCCTCTTGAGCGCCGTGCATCTCGACGGCAGCCTGAACGATCCCAGCGACACCGACCGCGGCTGGAGCGTCGAGCTCGCGTTCCCGTGGAAGGCGCTGAAGGAGGTCGCGCGACGCGACGCGCCGCCCAAGGACGGCGACCAGTGGCGGGTGAACTTCTCTCGCGTCGACTGGTCGATGCGGGTCGTGGACGGCCGCTATCAAAAGGTCCCGGGCACGAAGGAGAACAACTGGGTCTGGTCGCCGCAGGGCGTCGTGAACATGCACCGGCCCGAGACCTGGGGCTACGTACAGTTCTCGACGGGCCGGCCCGGCGGCGTCTCATTCCAACCCGACGTGACGCTCCCGGCGCGCCGCTGGCTGCACCGCGTCTACTACGCCCAGCGCGAGTACCGCCGCGCACAAAAGCGTTGGGCGAGGACCATTCAGGAGCTGGGGCTCGCTGCTCCCGGCGACGCCAGCCTCGGCGGCTTCGCGATCGAGGTCACGGCAGACCTGTTCCAGGCTTCGGTCGAGCTGCGGCTTCGCGACGGCAAGACCCAGCGCTGGAACATCAGGCAGGACGCCCTCGTTTGGCCGGACTGAGCCGGCTCGGCTGCGGCGGCTCGGCGTATTGCGCTCCATCGTCTTGGCACATTACACTCGTGATATGAAAACTATTGCAGTCTCAATAGATGAGCCGACGATCCTGGCTCTGGACCGCCTGGCCCGCGGCAGCCGCGCGCGACGCAAGCGCTCGGAGCTGGTGCGGCAGGCGCTGGCCGAGTTCCTGGCCCGGCGCGAGCGCGAGCAACGCGAGGAAGGCGAGCGCGCGGCGATCGCGCGGCACCGCGAGCTGCTGGCCCGCCAGGCCAAGGCGCTGCTGGCCGAGCAGGCCCGGCCATGACGCGGGGTGAGGTCTACAGAACCCGGGAACGGCCGGCCGAGCGCGGGTCGAAGCCGGGCTTCTACGTGGTGGTGTCCCGACAGTTCATCCTGGACAACGACGACGTCTCGACCGCGATCTGCGCGCCGGTCTACGGTGAGATCCTGGGGCTCGCCAGCGAAGTCGTGATCGGCCTGGAGGAAGGCGTGCAGAAAGCGAGCGCCATCCGCTGCGACTTCCTGATGCTGATGTTCAAGCGCAAGCTGACGACGCTCGCCGGCCGCCTTGCTTACACCCGGCTGCGCGAACTGGACCGTGCGCTGGCGTGCGCACTCGACCTCGGCTTCAGCGGCCCAGCCACCACGCGATCTTGATCATCAGCACGTCGTCAGAGGGCGCCCGAAAAAGATCGCGCGCGTCGCGGCCGAGCGAAGCGTCGCTCGGGTGCGCCTGGTCCTGGCGGCGCTGCGTCCACACCAGGTAGGCCGTCGAGCCGAGCCGGAACTCCCAGCGCAGCACGGCGTTGGCGCGCAGCGCTTTCACGTTGAAGTCGGGGTTGGCGATCTCGCCCGTGTACGGCACGAAATCGTAGGTACGCGGCGCCGCCAGCTCGTTGATCGCGTCGTAGGCGCCGGTCGAGAGCAGCGTCTGCGCGTAGAGCTGGAGCGAGAGCCGCGGCGACAACGCGAGGTTCACGCGCAGCGGCATCGCGAACTCCGTCTGGTCCAGGCCGCCGAACACGTAGCGGGCTCCGTAGGTCGCGGTGGCGGTAGGATCCCGGACCGTGGTCAGGTACTGCGCCTGGTTGCGCAGGCGCAGGAACGTCGGCGCCGCCGACAGCGTCAGCGCCGCCCACGGGCGGTAGTTGAGCTGGCCGCCCAGCGTGCGCGACCAGTTGCCGAAGTCGCGGCGCTGCGCGGTCAAGAACGCGTTGCCGCCGAAGCGGTGGCGCGGATCGCTGACCAGCGACACGTTCAGGCCCTGGATGCCCGGCCGGATCGTGGTCGGGCCGCCGCGCGTGAGCCGGTCGTCGAGTGTCGCCCAGGACCGCTGCAAGGTCAGGTTGACCCGCCAATAGTTTCGGAGCTGCGCGTTGAACGCCGCCTGCACGCCGTCTCCCTGCGACTCGCGGCCGTAGTTCCACGTCCACCACTTCGACAGCCAGACCTGCCGGGTGCGTGTGAAGCGGCCCGGCACCAGCTTTCGCCAGAGAACCAGACCGTGGCCGCCGCCGCGATCGGCCTGGTTGGCGAAGCCGGCGTCGTTCGGCTCGAAGCCGGGGCTGATTCCCCAGATGCCGGCATTGGCGGTGACGTTGCCGCTGTTCTTGTTCACCCCGAACCGGCCGCTCCAGCCGCGAAGCGAGGTCGCGGCGGGATCGACTTCCACGTGGGGCGCATCCGGGCGCTGGAAGTAGCGCAAGGCCCCCCGCTGCAGCCCCAGCACCGCCGCGCGGCTGCCGGACACGGAGCTGCCCGCGACTCCACCGGTGACGACCCAGTCGCGCCGTGAGTCCAGGAAGAAATGCCCGTCGACGCCGGCCACGTAAGCCTGGGTGGGCAGCAACTCGCCGAGCGCGTCGCTGCTCGGCGAGCGGTTGACGGCGGTGCCCAGGAAGCCGATCGCCGCGCGGCGAGAGAGCTCGCGCCGCGCGCGCCCGACGAAGTAGTTGGTGAGCGGCTCGACCTCGACCCGCGACAGGCTCGAGCCGTCCGCTCGGCGCGCGAACTCGCCGCCGGTGACCGCCTCGACCACCCCGACGTGCCAGCCGCCGGCGGTCCGCCCGGTCAACTTCGCGGCGCCGAGGATCGTGGTCGATCCGGGAGTGTCCACGTACTCGCCGCCGGCGCGGCCCTGCGGAACGCGTCCGATGCGGCGGGTGTAGAAGAGCTGCGGCTCGAAATAGAAGAAGCTCCAGTAGTCGCTCGCGCCGCTGGTGCCGAAGTGCGAGAAGACGTCGCTGCCTTCCATGAAGAAGGGGCGCTTCTCCTCGAAGAAGGTCTCGTTGATGGTGAGGTTCACGACCGCCGGGTCCACTTCGACTTGGCCGAAGTCGGGGTTGATCGCGCCGACCAGCGCCATGTTGGTGCCGACGCCGTACTTGACGTCGAGGCCCGCGGCGGCGAACGACCGCGAGCCGTCGTTGAACGGATTTCCCGGGCGAGCCGGCGCGACATGCTCGGTGCGCGCCGACGCGTACGGCAGCAGCTCCAGGTGCCGCGCCGGCGCTATGCCGGCGATGCCTTCGAGGTGGGCCATCCGCGAGGCGAGCCCGTTCTCGTTGCGCCGCACCAGCGCGAGCCACGAGCTCTCCGACTTGCGGTGGACGACGCGCCGCGCGTTGACGCCCCAGGTGTGGCTGCCGGCCTTCGGGAAGCGGAGTTGCGACAGCGGAATGCGCATCTCCACCAGCCAGCCTTCGCCGTCGACCGTCACCGCCGATTCCCAGACCGCGTCCCAGGCGGCGTTCTCGAAGTTGTCGTCGTAGAGAACGGCGTCTCGCTGCACGCCGGCGGCGCTGACCTGGAACAACGCGCCGGTCAGATGGTCATGATGGGGGTCGAGGTAGAGCGAGAAGCTGTCCGCCTCCGCCAGGTCGTCCCGGCGCGAGAGCTGGCGCGCGATTCGCTGCGGCTCGCCGTCGCGAAGCCGCACGCCCACGTAGAGCGCTCCGTCGTCGTAGAGCAACCGCAGCTCCGTCGGCTCGCTCGCCGGCGCTCCTTCGTTCGGTTCGCGTTGCAGGAACGCCGCAGCGACAGGCGCGTCACTCCAGGAGTCCTCGTCGAGACGACCGTCCACCGAGATCGCCGCCGTCGCCCGCACCGCGCGCACAGCAGGCTCGCCGTGCCGATCGTCTGGCAATGCCTCGGCCGAGGCGGCGAGGCAGAGCATCGCCACTGAGCCGAAGGCAAGAGTCCGCCGGTGTCTCAGTGATTCAGTCCTGCAGGCGCAGCCGGCCGAAGGCCTCGGGCGTGTGGAAGTTGTCGCTCATCACCGGCTGCCAGTTGATGTACTTGCGGTCGGGCGGCAGGCCCTGGCAGCGATACAGGTTGATCCGCATCTCGAGCCCGGGTTTGGCGGCGCGCGTGTCGATCGTCGCCATCGGGATGCGCATCTCGCCGTACCAGATGCGCTTGTCGCGATCCAGCCTGGCCTTGACCTCGAAGCCGGAACGCCAGGTCACGTCGTGGGTCGGCGGCGTCGTGCCGCGGTCGATCGCCAGGTCCACCCACTCGCCCTGCGGCGATACCTGGAATTCCTTGTACTTCTTGATGTCCTGGAAATCGGAGCCGATGAAGGCCTCCGCGACATCCCACTCCCAGAGCTTGTTGGTGGCGGCGCGGGTGGTCGGGTCCGCTTTCAAGTGCAGCTCCTCGTACGGGGAGATGTAGAGCAGGTAGAGGTTCTTGGCTGTCCAACGCGACCGGATCTCGGTGCGGTGACTCGGGATGACTAGACCGCGCCGGTCCTTCTCGGCGAACACGCCCGCGATTCCCTTCCACGCGGGCGCGTCGGGGTCGGCGCTGAGCGCGAAGTCGGACTTCACGGCGTGACTGGCGATGACGTTCGTTTCGGGGGGCGCGGCGGCCACGGAGAAGACCAGTAGACCGCAGAAGCAGACCAGCGGCAACGCTGTACGATCGACGCGTGAAGTCGTTCGGGATCTCATCGTTCCTCCTACTCGCCTCCGCTACGGCAGACCCGCCGCGACAGCTCTTCCGCCACGAGGCGAGCCGAATGTCGATGGGCTGCGCGTACGCGATCGTAGTCTACGGCGAGGATCCCGGCGCGCTACCCGGCATCAGCGAGGCGGCGCTCGACGAGGTGGACCGGATCGACCGGCTGATGAGCCACTACAAGCCGGAGAGCCCGCTTTCGCGGCTCAACCGGCAAGCCGGCCACGGGCCGGTGAGCGTCGAGCCGGAGCTCTTCCAGCTGATCGCCGAGGCGCTCCGCTACAGCCGCGAGTCGGACGGCGCGTTCGACATCACGGTCGGTCCCTTGATGAAGGCCTGGGGCTTCTTTCGCGGCGAAGGCCGAGTTCCGGGCGCTCGGGAGCTGGCAGACGTGCGAGGCCGTGTCGGCTACTCCCACGTCGTGCTGGACGCGCCTGCAGGAACCATCGGCTTGGCTCCGGGCGTCGAGTTGGATCTCGGTGGAATCGCCAAGGGCTACGCCGTGGATCGTGCCACCGCCATTCTGAAGAACCGGAGCGTCGCGGCTGCTTTGGTCAGCGCCGGGGGCAGCACGATCTTCGGGCTGGGCGCGCCCCCGGGACGGAAAGCGTGGCAGGTCGAAGTTCAGGACCCGATCGACCCGCGCAAGGTCGCGTTCAGCGTTCTCTTGAAGGACCGAGCGCTGTCGGTATCCGGCAGCTCCGAGAAGTCGTTCGTACGGGACGGCGTGACGTACTCCCACATCATGGACCCGCGCACCGGAAAGCCGGTGCAGGGAGTCTTGAGCGTCGCAGTGCTGGCCGAGACCGGCACCGCGGGCGATGCGCTCGACAACGTCTTCTTCGTGCAAGGGCCGGAAAAAAGCAGGGCCCAACTGAGGCGGTTCCGCGCCACGGAAGCCTTTTTCTTTCTGCCCCGTCCGAGAGGTGGCTTCGAGCGGGTTCACGTCCGCGACTGACGCGCCATCAGGCCACGGACGTACTCGAGGTTGACCCCCATGTCGGCCTCGACCGAGCCGGTCGGGCAGGAGGTCTCGAGGTGCGCCCATTCCGCGAAGCCGATGTCGTCGAGGGCGCGGGCGACGGCTGGGAACTCGATCTTTCCCTTGCCGAGGAAGCTGGGGTTGTCCTTCAGGTGCACCTCGCAGATCCGCTGTTTGCCCAGCCAGCGGATCTCGGAGGCGATGTCGAAACCGGCGTTGGTGGAGTTCCCCACGTCGTAGTACGTGAGCACGGCGGGCGATTTCGCCCGCTCCATGATCCTGACGTTGTCCTTGGCCGAGATCGTGTCCTCGAGGCCCAGGATCACCCCCGCTTTCTCCGCCGCGGGCGCGATCTCTCGAAGGGCGTCGCCGACGTAGTCCATCTCGGCCTCGGTGGTCAGCGCCCACTTGCCGAAGAAAGGAAGCAGGACGACCTTTACACCCAGGCTCCGCGCGATCGGGATCGACTCGGCGACCCAGCGCTGGCCGAGCGGGTCGGATTTGAGGCCGTTCGTGTGCAGGATGTCGAGGCACAGCGAGGCGATCGGCAGCCCCGCGCGCTTCGACTCGGCCAGGTACGCCTGCTGCAGCGCCCGGTCGTCGAGCGGCAATCGGCCGCCGACGCTTTCGCGACCGATGCTGACCTGGACACCGTCGAAGCCGATCTTCCTGGCGAGCGCGATCGCCTCGAGCTTCCCGGTGAGCTTCAGGTTCCAGTCGGTGACTCCCACCTTGTATCTGGATCCAGCCTGCGCCGCTCGCACGACGCGAGCGGGAAGCATCATGCCCAGAGCCAGGCTCGCCGCTGTCCGGTTCAAGAACGACCGTCGATTGACTCTCATGTGGCCCTCATGACGTCAGCGAGGCTTGACCGCCGACAGGTCGATCACGGCGTAGCTGGAGAGCGTGGGCAGCGTGAACTCCGTCCCGCCGTCCGTCCGGGCGAACTCCTCCAGGACCGCGCGCCCCTGCCCCGCCACGAACACAGCAGCTTCGGAGTAGGACCCGCGCAGCCGGATGCGCAGCCCCTCGAGATCGCGGCCGCCGTAGTTCAAGAGGTGCAGCCGGAGGCGCGACGCGTCGCCGGTGACGCGGCCGAGCACGACCTCGCTGCCGAAGATGCGCAGCACGCGCTGTTCGTCGCCGAGCTGGCGCCGGATCTTGAGCGCGAGCGCACCCGGGTCGGCGGCCTCGCGCAGCGGATATGCGCTGCTGCCGAGCTGCACATTCATGGAAAGGTCTCGAGCCGGCTGCTTGACGACCCGAAACAGCAGGTTCCGGCGCGCCAGCAGGTTCAGCACCTCGGCGAGCGCCGCGCCGCCGTCATCGACCACCGCCACGTCGGCGAGGTCCGGCAGCGCGCTCTCCGGCAACCCCGCAAGGAACGACAGCATCTGCCCCAGGCTCTCTACGTCACCCGGGTCCACCTTGAGGACCGCATCGGTCCCATAAGCGAATGCTTCGGCCGCCGCCAGCGCGGCCTTCCCCGCCGGAAGCTCGTAGGAGTACGCGCCCGCCGGCGTGCGCAGGAAGCGCCAGCCGCTCGCCCACACCCACGGGCTGCGCGTCGGCGACGCACGGTCCACGCGCGGCCGGATGCCGGGCGCCGGCAACGCTTCGCGCGAAGCCCGTTGCGATTCGTCCAGTGGGAATGCCAAGAACCCCGCCTGGCGCCAGGCCTCCGCCTGGTCGGGCGGAACGCACAACCGCTGGATGCCCGCGCTCTTGAGTGACGGCGCGCTCTCGATTCCCGAGGACCAGAAGAGACAAGGCAGCGCGGCCAGCAGGAGCGCGAGGCTCACACCTCGATCTCCTGGACCGCGATCTTCGCGCGGTCGGCGACGCCGAGGCCCAAGCTGGCGGCGTACTCCACGTGGCCGGGCTCGCGGATGATGATGTTGACGTTCGGGTCCGCGTCGCGCGCCGCGTCGTCGCCCAGCCGGAGCGAGCTGGGCGAGCGGTCGTAGATCGAGATCGCGCCTTCGGCCTTGCGCTTGTCGTCGATGATGTCGATCAGCAGCCGGTCGATCGCCACCGGGTCGGTGCCGAACAGGATCTGCTTCGGGTAGAAGAGGAACCGGCGCGTGCGGGCGAACGGCCCGCCGTGCCAGACGCCGCGCAGGCCGTCCATGATCTGCAAGACCGTCCGCGAGCGCAGCGGCTCGACCGCGGCCAAGGCACCCACGAACGAGTAGGTGTGCGACTTGCCGCGGTAATGGGTACGGGCCACGTTGGAGAAGCTCCCGTAGGCGATGTTCTTCAGGCAGCCGGTCGCGCCGGTCGCGCCGTGGTCCTTCATGTTGGGAACGTTGATGATCTTGGTCAGGGTCTGCGAGACGAGCCGCATCATGTTCGAGCGAGTGTCCTCTTCGCCGAAGAGGTCGGCCTCGAGATAGGTCTTCGGGTCGTAGCCGCGGTTCTCCGCGTACCGGTTGGCGGTCTCGGCGGCGACAATCCGCACACCCTCGGGCAGGTGCGGCGTGTAGTTGACGTTGTCCATCTGGTTCTGGAAGCGCTCGTACACGTAAACCTGCGTGGGCGGCACACCGACCCCCGCGAGCTGGCGGACGATCTCGGCGACGATCTCGTACGCGGAGACGCACCACGGATGTCCGCCGCAGTTGACCTTGATGCCGACCACGTCGCTGGGCTCGACGAAGCGCCGCCACGCCTCGAGCGGTGCCTTTTCCCCGGTCAGCGCGCAGATTCCGCGCGCCATCATCTCGCGCACCACGTCGTCGTTGGCGGCGCTGGTGACGGTGTCGACGCAGCGCTCCGACTTGACCGCGACCACGCGGCCTGGATAGGGACCGGGCATGCCCGGAACCGCCGCCGGAGCGTATCCGGTCACGACCCGAAGCTTGGGCAGTGCCGGCGGAGCCAGGGGCGCCGCGGCCAACAACTGTACGAACGCTCTGCGATCCATCGGAACCCCCTACTCTACCCTGCGCCGCTCCCGCCAAGCTGCCACGACAGGCCAAGACCATACGCCGATCGCGGCGATCCCGAGAACGGCGGCCGGCGGGCGCGCGAAAAACACCGAGAGCGAGCCCTGCGACGCGGTCAGCGCCTGGACGAAGCGCTCCTCGAGCGGCCCGCCCAGGATGATCCCCAGGACGATCGGCCCGACCGGCACCTGCCGGCGCTCGAGTGCGAAACCCAGAACACCCATCGCCAGCATCAGGCCGACGTCGAAGTAGCTCCCGCCGATCGAGTACGAGCCGAGCACGCAGAAGAGCACGATGCACGGCAGCAGCGTGTGGCGTGGCACGCGCATCAGCGCACCGCTGGCGCGGATCGCCAGGTACCCGGCGGGCAGCAACGCCAGGTTGGCGAGCACGAACACCAGGAACAGGCTGTGGACGAGAACCGCCTGCTTCTCGAAGATCTCCGGCCCCGGCTGGAGGTTCTTCATCATCATGATGCCGAGCACGATCGCGGTGATCGAGTCGCCCGGGATCCCGAGCGTCAGCGCCGGCACCCAGGCTCCGGCGAGCGCCGAGTTGTTGGCCGCCCCCGCGTCGGCCACGCCCTCGATCGAGCCATGGCCGTATTCCTCCGGCTTCGCCGAGGCGCGCTTCGAGAGGCCATACGTGACCCAGGCCGCGATGTCGGCGCCGGCGCCGGGCAGGATGCCGATCAGCGTTCCGATCGCGCTGGCCTGGAGGGTTTGCCAACGGCGTCTCCAGAAGAGCGCGAGCGTCCCGCCGAAGACCGCCTCGATCGACCGCAGCAGCCCGCTCTGCATCGCCGCTACTTGCACCGTGAGCACGCCGACAGGCCCTCCCAGCGACCGCACGTTGCGCAGTACCTCGGACAGACCGAACAGGCCGACCAGCGCCGGTATGAAGCTGATGCCCTGGTACAGCTCGGGCCGCCCGAACGTGAAGCGCGCCTCCGTGTGCACCGGGCTCAGGCCGACGGTGGACAGCAACAACCCGAGCAGCAGGGCGAACGCGCCTTTCAGCGCGGAGCCCCGCGAAACGACCACCGCGCAGCCGAGGCCCAGCACGTAGAGCCAGAAATACTCGGTGACCGTGAACCAGGTGGCGATGCCCGCGAACGGCCGCGCGAACAGCGCCAGCACCACGACGCCGAACAGGCCCCCGATCACGCTGAACACGATGCACACGCCGAGCGCGCGGTGGTATTGGCCGCGCTGTCCCAGTTGGTACAGGTCGTCGGCGTAGGCGGCCGAGGCAGGCGTGCCGGGGATGCGCACGAGGGCGCTCGGGATGTCGCCCGCCGAGATCGCGCACGCTTCGAGCGTCACCACCGCCGCCAGCGCGGCGAGCGGAGACATGAAGTACGTGATCGGCACGATCAGCGCGACGGCCATCGTGGCCGACAGGCCCGGGATCGAGCCGAACAGCGTGCCGTAGATGGCGGCGGCCGCGATCACGGCCAGCAGCGCCGGATCGAAGACCTGCGCCAACGCCGCCGCCAGCGCTTCCGTCACCAGCCGAAGACTCCGCGCGGCAGCGGAACGCGCAGCAGCACCGCGAAGACGTGATACGCGGCCGGTACCAGCAACACCGCCAACGGCACGGCGACGGCGGCGCGCGTGCCCAGCCGCAGCAAGTGCGCGAGCAGCAACGCGCCGGCGGTGATCACGAAACCCAATGTCTCCGCGAGCGCAAGGTAGAGCAGGATCCAGAGAACGACTTCTGCGAAGCGCCACGCGGCGCCGGGAGGCGCGGGCGCTTCGCCCGGCTCGTGCTGTACGCCCTTCGCCGCGAAGAGCGCCGCGGAAGAGAGAGCGAGCGCGCCGAGCAGCAGACCGGGAAAGAACATCGGGCCGAGCTGCTTGGTCGCCAGGCCGCGGAACGCGTCGCTCGCGAGCAGCCCGCCCAGGCGCTGATCGGCCTGCGCGAGCGTGAGCGCGAACTCGTCCGGATCCTGGTAGCCGGGCGTGAAGCCGGCGCTCAGCATCGCCGACCGGTACGGCTCTCCCTGGACGACGCGCCTCACCGCCGCCGCGAGCAAGCGGACGCGTTCGGGCGCAGTGTCCTTCGGCGCCGCCAGCCCGCGAAGGGTGCCGAGCGACCAGGCCACCCCTTGCTCCTGGAACGTCGGCACGTCGGGGAACTGCGCGACGCGCTCGCCGGCCATCACGCCGAGGCTGCGGACGCGTCCCGCCGAGAGCAGCGCCTGCGCCTCCGGCAGGCTGCACGCTACCAAGTCGACGCCGCCCGCCAGCAGCTCCTGGAGCGACGGCGCGGAGCCGGCGATCGACACCCAGATCACGTCGGTCGGCGCGAGCTTCACGCTGTCCAGCCAGCCGGCGAGCGCGAGATGCCAAATGCCGGCGGTGGCGGTGCCGGAGGCGCGCAGCCGGCGCGGCGACTCGCGGATCGCCTGCTCCAGCTCGCGCAGGCTCCGCCACGGCGCGTCGGCGCGCACGAAAATCGCGCCGGCATCCCGGTTGACCAGCCCGACCGACGCGAAGTCCTTGGCCGAGATGCTGGTCATGCCTCGCCAGTGCAGCGTCGCGATCTCGATCGTCAGCAGAGTGAGCGTGTAGCCGTCCGGCCGCGCCAGCGCGCCGCGGCTGTGGCCGGTGACGCCGTCTCCACCGGTGGCGTTGACGACGTTGACCGGCACGCCCAGGTCCTGCTCGAGCAAGAGCGCCAGCTGGCGCGCAACGCGATCGCTGCCGCCGCCGGCAGCCCACGGGCACACGATCAGGATCGGGGCCTCCGGAAACGGCCCCGGGCCAGCGCACGCGAAGAGGCTGAGCGCGAGCGTCACCGCAACGCGGCGCGCGATCACGAACCGAAGGGCCTTGACGTCAGCGGGCCGCCGGGGCCGATCGCGCGCCGGCGAGCTGGTCGCGGACGGTTTCGAGTTGCTGGCGCAGTTGCCTGACGCCTTCCAGCTCCTTGCCCTCGGGTCCGTACTCGATCCCGGCATGGCCGCGGTAGCCCGCGTCGACCACGATCTTCATCATGCGCAGCAGATCGATGTCGCTCTGGTTTCCGCTCGCGTCCCAGACCCGCGGCTTGACGCTGACGCCCTTGGCCAGCGGCATCATCTCGGCGACGCCGACATAGGAGTCGTAGCTCTCGAGCTTCGCGTCAGGGGTGGTGCGGCTCGGACCGCTGATCCGGAAGTTTCCGAAATCGGGCAGCGTGCCCATCCGCGGATGGTCGACCCGCTTGATCGTCTCGACCAGCCACTTGGCGTTGCTGGAAAGCCCGCCGTGGTTCTCGATCACCACGTTGATCGCGAGCGGGTCGGCGAACTCGACCAGCTTGCGCATGCCGTCCGCGACCAGCTTCATCTGCTCGCCGGGCGTGCCGCTGCTGTAGCCGTTGACGCGGATGGTGTGGCAGCCCAGGAACTTCGCGGCCTCGACCCACTTGTGGTGGTTTTCGACGGCCGTCTGGCGCTTGGCGGCGTCGGGATCGCCGAGGTTGCCCTCGCCGTCGCACATGATCAGCACCTGCGTGACGCCCTCGGACTTGGCGCGGGCGTTCATGTCGCGCAGGTACGCCGTGTCCTTGGCCTTGTCCTTGAAGAACTGGTTGACGTACTCGATCGCGTCGATGCCCACGCCCTTCGCGATCTTCGCGAAGTCCAAGTGTTGCAGCTTGCCGTCGAACAGCGACCGGTTGATCGACCACTGGGCGAGCGAGATCTTGTAGAGCGGATCGGCGGCGACCGCGGGACGGGCGACGCCGAGCGCGGCCGCGCCGGTCACCGTGAGAGCGCCCGCTGCTTGCCCGATGAACTCACGCCGGCCGAGTCTCGTCATGATCCTGCCTCCCCTCCCGATCAGACAATCGTCTGCTCCCAACCCGAGCGGTACTGCTCGCGGCGCACCAGCTTGTTGGCCGCGTCGGAGTTCGTGAACGCCATCTTCTGGGCATCCCAGACCAGCCGCTTGTAGGGCACGCGCAGCGCGATGTTGGCGAGCGTGACGGCTTCCGCCAGCGGCTCGACCTCTTCGAAGCTGCCCTTGGTCTTGGCGCCGTTCTTGAGCGCCTTCACCCACTCGTCTTCGGGTGTCGTGGTGTCGAAGTCGCGCGCCACCACCGACCCCTCGAACGCGGTGTGTCGGGTCTTGGGAATCAATCGCGGCTTGTTCGCCCTGAAGTCGCACAGGATCTTGCCCTTCTCACCCACCAGCAACATGCCCTCGGACGCCAGGTCTTCGCCGTCCTCGTAGAGCTCTTCCGGCGTCTGCGGCTTGATGCCGCCGTCGTACCAGAAGCTGTCGACGGACGGACGGCTGGCGGTGGCCGGATGGCGCCAGCGGACCGTGCTGGCTTTCGGGAAGCCCACGAGCGAAACGACGCCGCCGTCGCTGACGTGCTTCTCGCTCACGAACGCCTCGTTGTTGGGCCTGGCTTCGACCCACTCCGGCACGCCGAGCTTCAGGATGCGGTACGGCTGCCACAAGCTGTAAAAGGCCATGTCGCCGAGGCAACCGCCGCCGTAGGCGTACCAGCCCCGGTACACCGCGTGGGTGTAGTTCGGGTGATACGGCCGATCGGGTTCAGGCCCTTGCCACAGCTTCCAGTTGAAGCCGGAAGGCACCGGCGGCCCGGACTTGTAGTACGCCTGCCATCCCTGCGGCCAGAACGGGCGGTTGGTCCAGTTGTGCACCTCGCGCACGTTGCCGATCACGCCGGCGTTGATCCAGGCCGCCAGCGTGTGGCGATCGGGCGTGTTGCTGTAGGCCAGCAGATGCGTCGCGGCCGTGCTCTCGCGGGTCGCCTGCAGCGTCCGGCGCAGCTCGAACAGCACGCTGGCCACCGGTTTGTGCGCGATCGCGGCCTTGCCTTTGCGCAGCGCGGAGATGTTGATGCCCGCGTGCTGGTGGTCCGGCGTGATGTTCACGATGCCCTGGATGTCGGTTTCCTTCTCGAGCATCTCGCGGTAGTCCTCGTACGAGCGGATGCCGGCGGGACGATTCTGCTTCTTGTAGTACGTCTCCATGATCTTGCGCGCGACGTCGCGGCCGGCGCGGATGCCGGTGTCCTTGTCACCCCAGGTGGGCTCTTCGAGGAACCTGCGAATCCGGTTGCGATTGCCCCAGTCGCCCCAATCCACGTAGTCCTGGCTGTCCTTGTTCGGATCGCAGACGGCGACGAACTGGAGATCCTTTCGTCCCACGAACCCGGTGTTCACCTGGCGCTGCGCTTGCGTGCCGCAGCCCACCTGGGCGAGCACGATCATGTCGCTCGGCGCCAGATACCCGGTGCCTCCCAGCACGCGACGGGGAACGATCGTGAAGGCCGTGGTGGCGGCCAGGCCCCCGAGGAACTGACGGCGGTCCGTGTTCTTCATGAATTGGCCCTCTGCTTCGCTGCAAGATGTTTATCATGTACCGCGTCCCTTCCGAAGGAGCTCTGACGATGCTGCGCGCGAGACGACCGAGATCCCTGTCCGTGCTCGTGACCGCGGCGCTCGCGTTGGGCGGGACCACATCGGGACAATTACCGTCCCGCGGCCTGCCGGTCACGTCCGAGCGGCTGCTTCACGCGCCCGACGAGCCGGGCAACTGGCTGATGTACGGCGGCGACTATCGCAGCCACCACTTTAGCCGCCTGAACCAGATCACGGCCGACAACGTCGGGAAGCTGCGCGCCAAGTGGATCTATCAGATGCACCGCAGCAAGGTCGAGACGACGCCGATCGTGGTGGACGGCGTCATGTACGTGACGCGCCCGCAGAGCGACGTGATCGCCTTGGACGCCGAGACGGGCCGCGCGCTGTGGACCTTCGAATACAAGCTGTCCGGTCGCGTCTACACCTGCTGCGGCGAGGTCAACCGCGGCCTGGCGATCCTGGGCACGACGCTCTACCTCACCACGCTCGACGCCAAGCTGATCGCGCTCGACGCCCGTTCCGGGCGAGTCTTGTGGAAGAAGGATCTGGCGGACCCCGGGCTCAACTACACCGCGACCGGCGCCCCGCTCGCGATCAAGGACAAGGTGATCGTGGGCATCGCGGGCGCGGAAGGCGGCATTCGCGGCTTCCTGGATGCCTACGACGCCAAGACCGGCGAGCGCGTCTGGCGTTTCTGGACCGTCCCCGCCCCGGGCGAGCCGGGCAACGAGACCTGGGGCGGCGATTCGTGGCGGCACGGCGGAGCCTCGACCTGGCTCACCGGTTCCTACGATCCGGAGCTCAACCTTATCTATTGGGGTACGGGCAATCCCGGTCCCGACTACAACGGCGACTCTCGCCCCGGCGACAACCTGTATTCGTGCTCGCTGCTGGCGCTCGACCTGGACACGGGCAAGCTGCGCTGGCATTTCCAGTTCACGCCTCACGACACGCGCGACTACGACGCGACGCAGGTCCCGGTCCTGCTGGACTCCAACTTCCGCGGACAGATGCGCAAGCTGGTCGTGCTACCCAACCGCAACGGCTTCCACTACGTCCTGGACCGTAAGACCGGCGAGTTCCTGCTCGCCAAGGCCTATGTGAAGCAAACCTGGGCGAAGGAGATCGACGCCAAGGGTCGCCCGGTCCCGAACCCCGGGCAAGAGCCGACGCCCGAAGGCAACGAGGCGATCTTCCCCGGCGTGGACGGCGGCAACAACTGGATGTCGCCCAGCTACAACCCCGGCACCGGACTCCTGTACTTCAACGCGCGCGAGGAGCGCCGGCGTTTCTTCAAGACCGACGCCCCCGAGTTCCGGCCCGGCGAGGCCTTCTTCGGCGGCGGGGGGGGCGGCGGGGCGCGGTTCCGGCCCGAAGAGAGCTGGGGACGGCTGATCGCGATGGTCCCCGAAACCGGCGAGGTCCGTTGGGAGCACCGCATCCAGACGCCGCCCTGGGCCGGCGCGCTCTCCACCGCCGGCAACCTGGTCTTCTCTGCGACTCCGAGCGGGAACTTCTACGCCGTGGACGCGCGCACCGGAAAAGAGCTGTGGCACTTCCCCGGCGGCGACCGCGTGTATGCGAGCCCGATCACGTTCCTGGTCCGCGGCAAGCAACTCGTCACGCTCCCGATCGGGGACGTCCTGATCGCTTTCGGGCTCGATTGATGAGAGCGCGGAGCGCGGTTCTAGCCCTGATAGGCGCGCTGAGCTGCGCGG
>CAZVOI010000824.1:0-1973 GCA_964628275.1 uncultured Acidobacteriota bacterium
CTTGAGCGGGATCGCGGCGCCGCCGCCCTTGCTCGTCACCTTGCGCACCGGGCAGCCGAAGTTCATGTCGAGGTGGTCGACGCGCCCCTCGCCCACCAGCAGCCGCACCGCCTCGCCGACATAGCGCGGGTCGACGCCGTAGAGCTGCAGGCTGCGCGTCGTCTCTTCGGAGTCGAAGCTCGCGAGCAGCAGCGTCTTGCGGTTGCCCTCGACGAGCGCCCGGGCCGTGATCATCTCGCTCACGTAGAGTCCCGCGCCGTAGCGGCGGCACAGCGTGCGGAAGGGCGGGTTGGTGACGCCCGCCATGGGCGCGAGCACCACCGGCGGCCACACCGAGAGCGGTCCGATCCGCAGCGGAGCGAACTCGCCGGCCGCCGCCGGAGCGACGTCGCGGTTCTGCGGGCTGCGGTAGCGAATGTCCATGGCCGACGATCCCCAGTCTAGCGGGGATCGCCGGCCATCTCTTCGTTCAGGCAGTTCAGCCCGAGCGTGGCCTGATGCCGTCGTGGATCCCAACTCGCCCCGGGGCGAGCTCACCCCCGGCTGCTCGCTCTCGCCGGGCCCTCCAGTTCCGGGGGTCAGGTCTTGAACTGAGGCATTGCCCCTGTTTCGATGCACCCATTCAAGACCTGATCCCTTTACCCTTTGCGCGCGGTCGTCCCGCAGCTGACGGTTACTGGGCTGTCGATGCGGTCGCGCAGCCTACGGCTTCACCGCGCGCCAGGTGATCGAGTGCACCGTGCCCAGCAGATCCTCGCGGCTCACGCCCCAGCCGGCCAGCATCGCGTCCGCTTCCTCGGGCGCGACCTTCGCGAGCGACGCGAGGTAGTCCTCGTCCTTGAGGATCTCGATGCCCGTGAGCCCGGCCGCCTCGATCATGGCCAGGTACTCGCGCTTGTCGGAAGCGCCGGCGACGCAGCCGCACCAGGCGAAGACGTCCTTTGCCACCGCTTCGGGCAGTGGCCGGTCGAGAACGATGTCGGACACCGCTACCCTGCCGCCCGACTTGAGGACACGGGCAATCTCTGCGAACACAGCTGCCTTGTCGGGCACCAGGTTGATCACGCAGTTGCTGGTCACGGCGTCGACGGTCGCGCTCTCGACCGGCAGCCGCTCCAGCCGTCCCTGACGAAAGTCTACGTTCGCGATTCCCGCCTTCGCGGCGGTGGCACGAGCGCGCTCGAGCATCTCGGGAGTCATATCGACTCCGATCACGCGGCCGGTCGCACCGACCTGCTTCGCAGCGAGGAACGCGTCGAGGCCCGGGCCGGAGCCGAGGTCCAGCACGGTCTCGCCCGCTGCGAGCTTCAGGTGGCCGATCGGCGCGCCGCAGCCGAGACCGAGGTCGGCCTCCTTTGGCACCGCCGCGAGGTCGCCCGCAGAGTAGCCGAGCTCTCCAGAGATGCCCGCCGCAGCCGAGCCGCCGCAGCAGCCGGCGGCCGCAGTCGGCGCCGGTCCGCAGCACGACGAGCCCGTCACCGCGATCTCGGCGTAGCGACGGCGCACCTCCGTCACGATTCCCTCGCCCTTCCCCGCTTGCGTCGTCACGTTCTCCATCTCTAGCTCCCTCGGGGCCAAAGGCCCCGTCGTTACGCCCCCGCCTGGACATCCTTGGTCGTCGGGCCGCAGCCGCAGTCACCGGGTCCGCACGCGCTCGCCTTGCCGAACCCCTGCATCAGATGGTCGAACGCTCCCGGGCAGCACGCCTCGGTCGCGCCGCGCACGGCCGTGAGCAGCTCGCCGAGCGATTCGACCACCACGGCGCGCCGGTCTTCGGGAATCCGCTCCAGCACCTGCCGCGCGAAGTCCTCCTCACGGTCCGCCACGTCGAGCGCCGCACGCCGGCCAGCCGCGGTCAGCCTCACACGGGCCGCCCGCGCGTCGCGCCCGTCCGTCTGGCGCACGACCAGGCCGCCCTCGACGAGCCGGTCGAGGTTCCGCGTCAGCGTGCTGGGCGCGATCCCGAGCCGCCG
>CAZVOI010000825.1:0-2401 GCA_964628275.1 uncultured Acidobacteriota bacterium
CAGATGCACCCGTCCTTCTTCGATCCCGAGATGATGCGGCCCTCGCGCATCGGCATCGACTACCTGCTGCCGATCTTCAGCAACGCGGTCGGCCACGCCGACGTCGAGTTCCTGCGCCAGTCCGCCTTCGACTCGGGCAGCCTGTTCCGCCCGTACCACTCGGTGAATACCGACATCAACAAGCGGATCCGCCACCTGGCGGAGTGAAGGCCGGTGCCTCGTCACAGATTATAAATCGATTTATAATCTGTGACAGATGCCACTGGCGATGGATGTCGTCCAGGTCCTGAACGACCTGAACCCCTGGTGGAAGCTCGGTCGAGCTTCCCGGGCGGGCCCTCCGCCTTATCGGCGGCGGCTGATCCAGGACCTCAGCGACCGTCTCCAAAAGGCCAGGGGCCTGATCGAGGTGATTCGCGGCCCGCGGCAGGTGGGCAAGACGACTGGTGTCCTCCAGATCGTCCAAGACCTGATCCGGGCTGGCGTGCCGTCTGCCAATGTTCTCTTCGTCCGCTTCGATTTGCAGCTACTGCGGGAGCATCCCGCGGGACTGCGCGCGATCCTCGACTGGCATACGGCGGAGGTCCGAAAGCGCCCACCGACCGGCGCGACGCCGACGTATGTGCTTCTCGACGAGGTGCACAAGCTCCGCCGCTGGTATGAGGAGGTCAAGCACGTCGGCGACACGTTCCCGGTTCGCCTTCTACTAACCGGCTCATCGAGCGTGCTGGTGGCTCACGGCGGCCGCGAGAGCCTGGCCGGACGCGTGTTTACCACCGAGTTGCCCGCCTTCACGTTCCGTGAAGTTCTCGAATGTTGGCAGCCGCGGCTCGCTGCGCAGCTGCCGCCTGCGCAGCGCTTCCGCGCCATCTTCGAGGGAGACCTTCGAGAATCGAGCCGGCGTTTCGATCGATTGTCCCCGAGGCAGCAAACCTCCCTGCGCCAGTCGCTCGGCCGCTTCTTCATCCGTGGCGGATACCCGCGCCTCTACGGTGGCGAAGTGAACCCGACGCAGTCGGCCGACTATCTCGTCCAAACGATCTTCGACAACGTGCTGGGAGCCGACATTCCCGATTTGTTCCCGATCGAGAGCCCCGGCCTGCTGCGACACTTGTACCTTCAGGTCGCGCGATCCACCGGCCAGATCCTGCCGCAGATCAAGCTGGCCGAGAGCGCGACAGCCGCGGGAATCCCGAGCAAGCAACCAACCGTCGGTCGCTACTTGCGGTACCTGTCGGACGCGCTCTTGATTCGCGAATTCAGGCGCTACCCGCTGGCGAGCAAGGCCTCTGCGAGTGTGGCCTCCAAGTTCACCGTCTCCGATCTGGGCGTGCGGAACGCCATCTTTCGTGGCGCGCCCTCGCTGTGGCGATCGGACCCGGCGATCCTCGGCCCGCTGGTCGAGACCTTGGCCCAAACCGTGATGCGCGATCACGGTATTCGGCTCCATTGTTTTCGCGACTACGAGAACGCGCGCGACCGCCATTCACGTGTCCACGAGGTCGATTTCGTCGCCGAAGCAGTCGACGGCAGAACACTGCCGATCGAGATCAAGTTTCGAAAGCGAATCGACCGAGAAGACTCGGCCGGCGTCCGCTTCTTCCTATCCCGCTTCGACGCGCCGTTCGGCGTCGTCGTCACGCGGAGCCTCAGCCGTTGGGACGAGCAGGAGCGAATCCTCTACGTTCCGCTGCTGACCTTCCTATTGGCGTTCTAGTGTCCTCAGCGAAGGCGCGTCGCCAGGAACCAGCGGTTGCCGAACGGATCCGCGACGGAGGCCGAGCGGTCGCCGTACGGCGTGTCCGCCGGAGCAGCGAGCGAGGTGGCGCCCGCCGCCAGCGCGCGCGCGTAGGCGGCGTCTGTGTTTTCGACGTAGTAGTGGAGCGAGCCGGTCATCACGGGGACGAAGCCGCCCGGCTCTCCCAGCTCGAGGACCGAGTCGCCCAGCTTCAGTTGCGCGTGCCGGACGATTCCGTCGGGAGAAACCGTCCGGTCCAGCTCGTCCGCCCCGAACGCTTGCTTGATGAAGTCGATCAGCCGATCGGTGCCCTTCACGTGCAGAGTAGGCGTCACGCTGTGGAGCCCGGCCGGAATCGGCCCACCCTGCTGGTGCGTTGCGATATACCAGTGGTTGCCGAATGGATCGCGGACGCCGGCCTCGCGGTCGCCGTAGGGCATGTCGGTGGGCTCGAGCAGGGTGGTGGCGCCGGCCTCTGCGGCCCGGGCAAAGGTGGCGTCCGCGTCTGCCACGTACAGATGGATCGCCGCCGGCCGCGAGGGCCAGGGCTCCTGGCCGTCTCCTAACTCGACGATCGAGTCGCCGATCCGGACTTCGGCATGCTGGATCGTGCCGTCGGGTCGCTTCACGCGCATCCGCTCCTCGGCGCCGAAGGCTTGCTTC
>CAZVOI010000826.1:0-6881 GCA_964628275.1 uncultured Acidobacteriota bacterium
TTCACGCAGGCGGTGCTGCTTGAACGGACTTCGGAAACTTCGGCCAACGCCAGTGTTGGCGACTTGGACGGCGATGGCGATCTCGACATCGTGCTGGCGAAGGGACGTCATTGGCCGCTGCATGATCGCGTTCTCTTGAACGGTGGCAAGGGCGAATTCACGCTGGCGCACGATCTGGGCGAGACTCCGGATCGAACCTATTCCGCCGTTCTGGCCGATCTGGACGGCGATGGCGATCTAGACGTCATCGTCAGCAATGACAATCCCGACAAGAAGCTAGTCTATTTCAACGACGGGAAAGCGAACTTTCGCGTGGCCGGAACCTGGGGCGATCCGAAATGGAACACCAGAAACGCGGCCCTGGCAGACCTGAACGGTGACGGCAAGCCCGATCTAATCGCGGCCAACCGACAAGGCGCGAGCTACGTATGCCTGAATGATAGTCGCGGGACTTTCGAGGTCGGCGATTGCACCGCCATCTCCTCCGAGTCAGCCACCACGATCGTGCCCGCCGATTTCGATCGGGATGGGTTCTTAGACCTGGCTGTCCCGCACCGTGACGGCGGGCAGAGTTTCATTCTCTTCAACGATGGCAAGGGGAAGTTCACGAAGACCAGACCGTTCGGCCCCAGCACGTCTGCGGCGCGCACGGCGGCGGCGGGCGACCTGAATGGTGATGGCTGGATCGATCTGATCGTTGGTGATGAAAGACTGGGCGCCTTTCTTCATCTGAACGATGGGCAAGGCGGATTCATCAGCGGTGTGCCGTTAGGGGAACAATCGCTCCGCCCCTACGCCATCGCCATCGGCGACATGAACCGTGACGGAAGAGCGGATGTCGTGGTTGGATGTGTCAACGCGCCGAGCGTTGTTTTCTTCGCTGATGGTGACGGGCGCGGCTTTCAGCCGGTATCTTTCGGGGACGGGCGTGGGGCAGTGTACGGACTGGCGCTCGGCGATCTGAACGGGGACGGTTATCTGGACATTGTCGCTGCTCGCAGCGACGCGCCGAATGTGGTGTATTTCAGCGGGGTCAAATAGCGCTCAGGATCTGATCCTGAGCTTCGGAACGCGGCTGGTCGCGGCCTGATCGGGTAGCACTCGGGCCGCTGGTCAGCGGGGCAGGAGATCGCTGGCGGGTTAGGCTTTCCGGGTCCCTCCAAGGAGACTCGCCATGGCGCTGCGGGCAACGCTCACACTGGCACTTTGCATTTCCCTCACTGCCGGAGGGGCGTGGGCTGATACCGCCCAGGTCTCGGCAGCAATCGTCAACCTGCGCTCGGAGCCGAGCACGGGCAGCCGGGTGGTCACGACGCTCGCGCGCGGCACGCGGCTCGAGGTGTTGGAAGCGGCCGGCGAATGGCTCAAGGTCCGCGTGCTCGACACCAAGGCCGAGGGCTACGTCAGCCGCCGGCTGGTGGAGGTGACGCCGGCCGCGGCGGCTTCGCCCGCGGCGCCGGCTGCGACGCTGCCCGTGGCGCCGTCCGCGGCGAGCTCAGGCGCCGGCCCGGTGGCCATCGATCATCGCGACGTCGGGTGTGTCGTGGCGGGCCAGTACTCCAAGTTCGACGCCTGCTTCAGCCCCGTCGACAGGGTCGGCCGCGGTCGAGTGCTCTTCCGTGCCGCGAAAACGGACCCTTGGTACTACGTCGAGATGAGCCGCGACGGCGCCTGCTACAGCGCCGTGCTTCCCAAGCCGAAGCCGCAGCTCAAGTCCTTCGAGTACTTCGTCGACGTGACGGACACGGCGTTCGGGGAATCGCTCGCGCCCGAGCGCGCGCCTGACCAGTTCTTCGCGCCGAACGTGGTCACCAAGCAGGAAGACTGCGACAAGGCGCGCAAGATGGCGCTGATGGTTCCGCGGTTGGTCAAGCCCGTGGTGGTGGGCATCGCTCGGAACCCCTCGGGCGGCGTGCTGACCGCTGTGGCGGCCAAGGCGCTGGAGAGCCAGCTGTCCTTGACCGGCTTCGCATCGGACGGCGTCATCGTGTCCGGCACCGGCGCCGCACCGAGTACGTCGGCCGGCAGCACCGCCGCCGGTGGCGCAGCGGCGGGCGGTGCGAGCGGTGCCGGGGGAGGAATCCCGATGATCGCCATCGTGGGGGGAGGCGTGGCCGCGGCAGGGCTCGTGGCCGTGGTGGCCGGAGGCGGGGGCGGGGATTCGAGCGGAGGCTCGAGCACGGGTGGAGGTTCGGGAGCCGGCGGCGCGCCTTCAGGCGTCACCGGTCAGTGGACAGGCGCGGCCGGAGGCGGCAACGGGCTGATCTTCCAGTTCGGCGTCGAGGGGATCTCGTGCACCCAGCGATACGACATCTCGGCGAACCTGACCCAGAACGGCGGCGCGGTGAGCGGCAGCATGACCTACTCCGGCCGCAGTTTCACGTGCAGCGCCCCGGCCGAGCTCCAGCAGATCATAAACAGCGCGCTGATCCCCGGCGACTCCGGTGGCTTTCCGGTGGGCGGAACCGCCACCGACGCTTCCGTGACGCTCAACATCGCGAATCTCGCGTTCACGGGCAGCTACAGCCGAACCACCATGGACCTGAGCGGCCGCCTCGGCCAGGACCTGGGGGTCCCATACACGATCACACTGAAACTGGTGCGCCCTTAATCGCGCAGCTCGGATAGGCACCGCCCGCTGCCGTCGCCGCTCGAGGCGCGCTACTGCCGTCGTGAGTTTCGAGAAGAACGGACCTATGCTGTCGCATCGAGATCATAGAGTCTGCGACATGAGTGAAGAACAGCGTCAGCTGTTGCAAGAGTTCGCCGGCGAGACACGCCGGCAGTTCGAGATCGTGGCCGAGAGCCTGCGAGGCGAGATCCGTCAGGTTGCCGAGGGCGTCGCGCTCGCCAACGAGTCGATCGAGTCCGTCGGCCAGCGCATGGACTCGGAGTTTGCGGAAGTAAAGGCGGCGATGAAGTTCTCCTTCGCCGAGCTCGACCGCCGAATCGTCAGCCTGGAGATGGGCTTCCGTTCTCTCGACGCACGCGTCAAACGCCTCGAGACGAGCGCCTAGTAGCGCCAGCTACTCAGGTCCGCGCCGGGCGGCGCGGAGCGGACGATCCGCTCCAGCATCTTCGGCAGCAGGCGGTGGTGGTACGTCTGTCCCGGGAACGCCGGCTTGCCGCTGTAGCAGTGCGGCTCGCGCGCGCCGATGTCGAAGCTGCCCGCGTAGTAGGGATCCTTCGTGCTCTCCAGGAACTTCTGCAGCAGGAACGCGGCTTCTTCGAGGTAGTAGGTGTCGGTGTCGCCGACGTAGAGGTGCAGCTTGCCGGCCAGCTTCGGCCCGAGCGTCTTCCAGTCGCGCTCCAGGATGTGGCGCAGGTCGTACTTCTCGCGCCAGTGCTCGACGACGCCCTTGTCGATCACGCCGGTCCACTTGTCGTAGAGAAGCCGCGGGTAGCCGTCCTTGCCCACCGGGCCGTAGACGCCCATGAAGATGTCCATCTGGTCGCCCGAGGGGCCGCGGGTGCCGAGGACTTCTTCGAGATGGCTCGCGTCTCTCTGGCTCATCGCCGGCTGGTCGTCGACCGCGCGTTGCCACGGCCGGATCGGGTCCTTCTTCCAGTCGGCGTTCGGCGCGAACGCGTTCTCGTCTTCATAGATGTTGACGAGCTGGAAGTAGCGGAAATCCACCGGGTCGGGGCAGAAGCACCAGACGCCGTTGAACATGTCGGGGTAGAAGACCTGCCAGGCGAGCGACTCCCAACCGCCGGTCGAGCCGCCGTAGGTGACGCGCGCCCAGCTCTCGCCGATCGCGCGGAACTGCTTTTCGACCTTGGGGACCAGCTCCTGCGTCAGCGCGTCGCCGTACGGCCCGTTGTTCGCGGAGTTGACCGCGTAGGAGTCGTCGTAGAAAGGCGTCGGGTGCTGCATCACCACGATGATGAAGCGTCCGAGCTTGCCGGCGACCCAGTCCTGGAACAGGCGGTATTGCGACTCAGCCAGCTCCTTGTCGCGGCCCTGCAGCGACGGCTCCGGCGGAGTCTCGCGGAACCCGTTCCAGGTGCGCTGGAAATGGCCCTGGAGATACGCGACCGGATAGCGCGCGTTCGGGTGGTCGTCGAAGCCCTCGGGCAGCACCACGATCGCGCCGAGCGGTATCTCGTGACCCCACCAGCGGCTCAGGATCTCGCTCTTGAACTTCAGGTGCTTGACGTACTTGGTGTCCTTCGGCGGTTCGATCGGCGGGAGCTTCTTCGCGAGCGCGATCTTGATCGGAGCCGCGGACTTCGGGTCGACGCGGATCTTGGCCGGCTCGCTGATCAGGTTTCCGGGCGAGAGGTTCCACTTCTGGCCCTCCCACTGATCCATGTGCGCCTGGATCGTGTGGCCGTCGGCGCGCTTGAAGGTCGTGTAGACGTTCAGCACCGCCTGCACCCAGTACTCGCCGGCCGGAATCTCCGACGCGTTCTCGAGCGGCCAGCCACGCGTGGACGCATCGATGACGGCCGGTCGCCCGGGCGTAAGCCCGTCGACGTTGACGCCAAAGAGCTGCTGCGAGCGGACGCCGCGGCCCACCTGGAAACGCGGCTCGCGCTCGTTCGTTTTCGCGATCACGAGCAGGATCCGCCCGTCGATCGGACCATTGTCGAGCGCCGCCGGATAGCTGACCTCGAACCGAGGCCCGGCCGCCAGCGCCGGCAGCGCCGCGAACGTGAGCGCGGCGACGGCGACGGTGCGAATCGCGGCTCTCATCAGTTGACCCCGCTCATCAGGTTGCGGATCGGCTTCACCAGGAACGCGAGCACCAGCGCCGCCGCGGCCGAGGTCAGGAACACCGCGCCGAAGAGCTCCGGCAACGGGAACTTGTCGAAGAAGCCCGCGATCCGGCTGCCGAGGAAGTTGCCGAGCGAGATCGACAGGTACCAGACGCCCATCATCAAGCCCAGCACGCGCGGCGGCGCCAGCTTGGAGACGGTGGACATGCCCACCGGCGACAGCGACAGCTCGCCGAGCGTGTGGAGGAAATAGCAGAGCACGAGCCACAGCGGGCTGACTCTTTGCTGGTCCTGGGTGTAGAGCCAGGCCGCGATCGCCACCACCAGGAAGCCCAGGCCGACGTTCAGGAGCCCGTACGCGAACTTGGCCGGGCTCGAGGGCTCGCGCGAGCCGAGCCGGATCCAGGCCCAGGCGAAGACTGGCGCCAGCAGGATGATGAAGAGCGGCTGCACCGACTGGAACCAGCTCGACGGAAAGTCGTAACCGAAGAGCGTGGTTCGCGTCACCTGGTCGGCAAACAGGTTCAGGCTCGATCCCGCCTGCTCGAAACCTGCCCAGAACAGCGTGGCGAACACGAACAGCACGATCACCGCCAGCGTTCGCTTCTTCTCGAGCGGCGATTCACACTGCTTCAGGATCCAGCTGAAGAGCGCCGCCGTGCCGATCAGGATCACCAGGTCGCGATACGGCCAGAGCCAATAGATGACCGCCGACAGCACCAGCAGCGCGCCGATCAGTTTCGCCCAGAGCGCGCCCGCATCCTTGGCCTTCTCGAACTGAAGCCCGGCATCTCCGAGCCGCGGCTGGCCCAGCACGTACTGGATCACTCCGAGCGTCATGCCCACGCCGGCGGCGCCGAAGCCCCAGTGCCAGCCGACCTTTTGTCCCAGGTACCCACACACGATCGGGCTCACGAACGCGCCGGTGTTGATGCCCATATAGAAGATGGAGAAGCCGGCGTCGCGGCGGACGTCGCCGGTCGGGTAGAGCTGGCCCACGATCGAAGCGATGTTGGCCTTCAAGAGACCGGTGCCGAGCACGATCAAGACGAGACCGGCGTAGAAGAGCGGCAGCACGTTCAGCGCCATCGAGAAGTGGCCGCACGCGATCAGGATCCCGCCGATCAGAACCGCGCGCCGCAACCCGAGCAGCCGATCCGCGATGAAGCCGCCGGGGATCGACGTGAAATAGACCGCGCCCGTGTACAAGCCGTAGATCGCCGCTGCTTTTTCGGTCGCGAAACCGAGGCCGCCCTTCGCGGCCGGCGCGACCATGTACAGGATCAAGAGCGCGCGCATGCCGTAGTAGCTGAAGCGCTCCCAGAGCTCTGTGAAGAAGAGCGTTGAAAGGCCCTTGGGATGGCCGGCGATGCCGCCGCGATCGAGATCGGCGCTGGTCATCATTGGTTTCGGGTCGCGCTCCACGGGGTGTTCGAGCCGCTCGAAGTTCCGCGCATGGTCTTTCCTTCCACCGTGCCGGTGTAACGGGTCTCGCCCAGCGTGAACTCGATCCGGTCGCCGCGCAGCCGGCCGTCCGCGATCGCGGTCCCGGCCAGGGTTCCGGAGATCATCTGGAACTGCTGCTGGAGCAAGAGCGGGCCCTGCGGCGTCTGCCAGGCGCCCGCGACCTTCGCGGGAACGATCCAGTACAGCGCCGTGCAGTAGAGCGCACACGAGCCGTCGATGTTCACTCGCTCGTCGGCCTGCCAATCGTCCATCGAGAACGAGTTCGAGACGAGGCGCGTGCCAGGCCGGAGGTCGAGCAGCGTGGGCCGCAGCTTCAGGTTCAGTTGCGGCAGCAGGAACATCGTGATCACCGTCGCCTTCGACAGATCGGTCTCGAAGATGTCGGCCTCGACGAAGCTGGCCCGGGAGGCGACGCCGGCGCTCTCGGCGTTCCGTCTGGAAAGCTCCACCAGCTCGCGGTTGAACTCGATGCCGAGCGCGCGCGCGCCGCGCTTCGCCGCCGCGATCACGGTTCGGCCGTCGCCCGATCCCAGGTCGATCACGAAATCCTTGTCCGTGACCTGCGCCAGATCGAGCATCTTCTCCACCAGCGGGTCGGGCGTCGGCACCCAAACGACGTCCTTGCCCTCCTGACCGATCTTTGGCTCGTACGGCTGCTGCGTCTGCGCCTGGCCGTTCAGGCCGAAGCCGGC
>CAZVOI010000827.1:0-3172 GCA_964628275.1 uncultured Acidobacteriota bacterium
CGAGGGCCTGCGCGCCGGCACCTACAACCTCAGCACTTTCTCCAACCAGGGCAACGGCCGCCCGCAGGAAGTGAAGCTCGACGGCGACGCGACCGTCGACATCGTGATCCCGGTGGCGCGCATCGCCGGCAGCGTCGTCGAGGCCGTCTCCAAGCAGCCGCTCGCCGACGCCGCGGTCGAGATCAGCGCGACAACCGGAGCAGGCGGAACCTCGGGCGGCGGCGGAATGATGCGCATGGGCGGCGCCACCGACAGCAACGGCCGCTTCTCGTTCGAGGATCTCGAACCCAAGGACTACACCCTCAGCGCGCGCCGCGCCGGCTTCCAGTTCGAGAAGAAGGCCGTCGCCGCCTCCGAGTCCGGCGCCGCCGACGAGGTCGTGATCGAGCTGCAGCGCGGCGAAGGCATCGGTCTGAGCGCCCACGACGGCATCTTTGGCATCCCGCTGCGCGGCCTGATGGCCCGCGTCAGCGACGCGGCCAACGCGCCCGTCTTCAACGGCCCGGTCTCGCTCGACTCCGAAGGCCGCGGCGAGATCCCCTCGGTGCGCCCCGGGTCGTACACGGTGATCCTCGACGCCTCCGGCTACGCCCCCGTCACGCTCTCCGTCAGCGTGCCCTCGGCGTCCCTGAATGTCTTGATGACCCCCGGCGGCTCGATCGAGTTCCGCGCCGGTGAGGTCATGCGCGCGCGGAGCCCCGTCAGCCTGACGGTCATGGACGCCACCGGCCGCCGCGCCACGCTGAGCCTTTTTGGGCCTCCCGGCTCCGTCGTTTTCACCGGCGCCACCCACCTCGTCGAGAACGTCGCGCCCGGCCGCTACAGCGTCACCTTGCAGGGCGGCGGGCAGCCCCAGTCTTTCAGCGTCGCCGAAGGCGGCCGCACGGTGGTCGAGTTCCCGTAGAGAAAGCCCCGAGTCGGACCTGTCCCGGCAGACGCTCCGACTAGGGTTGGTCCACGTCTCGCTACCCACAGCGAGCCCGGGAGGACTCCATGCCCGAGCCGTCGCGCGCCCATCGTCCGACACATTTCATTCCCAGCCGGACACCGTTCGAGCTGCTCACCCCTCCCCTGGCGGCATGGCGGCCGTCGCCGTCGGCGGCCTCGCCCGAGGTCTGCGCCGCTCGAAGCGTCTTGCTGAAGCGAGTCCGCGACACGCTACGGATGCGGCACTACAGCCGGCGCACCGAGAAGGCCTACGTGGGTTGGATCAGCCGGTTCTTTGCCGGTCTCCACGGAACAGCTCCGACCGATGCCGGCGTCGGCCACGTGACCGCCTTCCTCACGCGGCTAGCGACGAGAGGCGAAGTCACCGCCTCGACCCAGAATCAAGCCTTCAGCGCGCTTCTGTTCCTGTTTCGCGAGGTGCTGGAGCGCGACCTCGAGGGGCTCGCGGACATTCCTCGCGCGAAGAGGCCCGTCCGCTTGCCGCAGGTCCTGACCCGTGCCGAAGTAACGTCCCTGCTCGGTCGCTTGCGAGGCACACCCGCGCTGATGGCCTCGCTCATGTACGGAGGCGGCCTGCGCGTCCTCGAATGCTGCCGCCTGCGCGTCAAGGACATCGACTTCGCCAAAGGCGAGATCACCGTCCGCGACGGCAAGGGAGGAAAGGACAGGGTTACCATCCTCCCCTCTCGCCTCGCCGAACTCCTACGCCATCACATCGGCCGAGTCAGCGACGTCCACCGACGAGATCTCTCCGAGGGCCTGGGCTCGGTGGAACTGCCGCACGCGCTCGCGCGAAAGTACCCGAACGCCCATCGCGAGTGGGCCTGGCAATGGGTCTTCCCCGCCCACCGCTTCCACATTTCCGACGAAGACGCCGAACGACGACGCCACCACCTCCACGAGTCCGTGATCCAGCGCGCCTTCAAGGATGCCCTCCGCGCGTCCGGCATCCCGAAACCTGCGAGCTGCCACACACTGCGCCACTCCTTCGCCACCCATCTCCTCGAGGACGGCTACGATATCCGCACCATCCAGGAGCTACTCGGCCACAGCGACGTCAGCACCACGATGATCTACACTCACGTCCTCAACCGCGGTGGCCGCGGCGTCCGGAGCCCGTTGGACACCTCGGGCTAAGGCCCAGTCTCCCGAGGCTTCTCGCAGTACTATCTTTAGTTACCGACTTTGAATAATTCTGGTTTCAGCCCGGCTCCTCATCGGGATCTCATGCCCTCTGAGCACGTTGCCCGGTTCTTCGCAATGTTTATCCAGTTATCTTGTCAAGCGACTAAGTGTTCGCTGGTCGCGTGGCTCTGACCTCGAACGGCGCCGAGATTGCGCGGCGCCACGCCTTTGCTGATTCGCTGCTTGACGGATGCTGGCTTTGCTTTCACGAAAAGCGGCGTCCAGCGATATCGTTTGGTCCGCTCCCGCCGATGGCTTTGCTGCTCACGTCACCGAACACGGCTGCTACGGCATGACGGCTTCACGGATTGCTCACAGCGCGCCAGCGAACAATGCGTTGAAGCGGACAGGCGCGCCGTGGGCGCCGCCGAAGCGACGCCCACGCTCACGGTTCTCTCAGCCGCTACGCGCCTGCCGCTTAACGCTGTGTTGGACGGACGCGGTGTGGTTCACGTTGCCGACAACGGACGTAGGCTTTGGAGGGATGGTTCCACAATCGAGTGAGGAGGCGGACATGATGGTAAGGGGAGTTGTGCTTGCCGTGCTGAGTTGGACGTCACCCGTTGCTCTGTGGGCTGCCGACAAGCCCAGCGCGGGCTGCGACTCGTTGACTGGTGTCTGGGACTACGTCGCACCCTCGCCACCTGGTCGCGCGGTGATAGCGAAGCTGGGCAGCAAGTACACCTTCGCGTTCGTTCAAACGCCGCGACAAGCTGCTGCTGGGGCAGCTGCGCCCACGACAGACCCCGAGAAAGCGGCGGCGTACTCCGCCAGCGCCGCTGCCGCTTCTGACTATAGTTGCGAGGGCTCCAACGGAAAGTACCGCTGGCAGATGCGGACGGTCTACTCCTTGAGACCGGAGGAGGTCGGCTCTGCGATGACGCTCGAAATGGAGGTCCAAGGCGACACCGCGACGTGGTGGTTCCTCGACTCAGGCGGAAAGCGCGGCGCACCCGGATCGGCAAGGCACCTCAAGTAGTCGCAGCCCTTAGACAGCGCAACACGCCGTCCAACAATGAGATGCACCTGACGAGGTCCG
>CAZVOI010000828.1:0-1887 GCA_964628275.1 uncultured Acidobacteriota bacterium
CAAGGCGTACGCGGGTGATGCGGCCAGCGGATCCTCGGCGGACCTCTCGCAGTCCCCCACGCTCGCTCACACAGGCACGCAGGCGGGCGTCATCCTCGGCACGGCGGCCTACATGTCGCCCGAGCAGGCGCGCGGCAAGCCCGTCGACAAACGGGCCGACATCTGGGCCTTCGGGGTCGTGCTGTTCGAGATGCTCAGTGGCACGCGCCTCTTCGCCGGAGAGACCGTGAGCGACACCCTGGCCGCGGTGCTCAAGGAAGAGGTGCCCTGGGCCCGGCTCCCGGCCGACACCCCTCCCGCGGCGGTTCGGACCCTGAGGCGCTGCCTCAGCCGCGACCCCAGGCGCCGGCTCCAATCCGCGGCGGACGCGAGGCTCGAGCTGGAGGAGGCGTCCTCCGAGCCGGGAGCCGATTCGAGAGTGCCTGGGGAGGCCAGGGCGGCCGCAGCCAGCCGGCTACCGTGGATCGTGGCCGGTCTCCTCGCCCTCGCTCTCGCCTTTGCCCTGTCTCGCGGCCTGCTCGTGTCGGCCCCCGAAGCGGCGGTGACGCGATTGAAGGTCGAGCTGGCGCCGAAAGCGCCGCTCGCGAGATTCGTCGGCCCCAACGCCGTGCTGTCTCCCGACGGTCGGGCGGTGGCCTTCGTGACCGGGCCTCCGGGTCAACTCAAGATCCATGTCCGCCAGCTCGACGCGCTGGAGGCGACGCCGCTCTCGGGCACGGACGAAGGCTGCAGCCCCTTCTTCTCCCCCGACGGCCGCTGGATCGGTTTCGCCACGCCGACCCGCTTGATGAAGATCGGCCTCTCCGGCGGAGCTCCGGTCACCGTCGCCGAGGTCGGAGCGAACCCGGGCCGCGGCGCCACCTGGAGCGGCAACCAGATCGTCTTCGCCCGGGTCAACACCGGCCTGTTCAAGGTGCCCGACTCCGGCGGGGATCCCGTGCCGCTCACGACACTCGACCCCGCGCGCGACGAGAGGTCACATCGCTGGCCGTCGTTCGTCCCCGGGGGCAAGGCGGTCCTGTTCATGGTCCAGCACATGGGCCAGGACTACGACGACGCCGACATCGAGGCCGTCTCGCTGGCCGACGGCCGCCGCACGGTCCTGGTTCGCGGCGGAGCCTTCCCACGCGTGGCGCCCGGCGGCGCGCTGCTATTCGTGCGCGACCACGTCCTGTACGCGCTTCGATTCGATGCCGAGCGGCTCCGTGTCGAGGAGCCGGCAACGCCGGTTCTCCAGGGCCTGCTAGGTTGGACCGGCGACGAGTCCACCGGGGACGGCAGCGCCGAGTACTCGCTCTCGGAGCGGGGCGATCTCCTCTATCGCGCGGGCGAGGGCGCCGACACGGGCGCGGGAACCGACTTCGCGTGGGTGGACGCGGCCGGCCGGGAGACGCCAGCGTTCCATGAGTCGATCTATGCCGCGAGCCTCGCGGTCTCGCCGGACGGCGGCCGGGTCGCGATGGAGGGCCGCTCGTCCCGCGGGCCGGGGGTCTTCATCAAGGACCTGGAGCGCGGCACGCTCACGCCACTCACCACGGAAGGGGCCGGAGAGAGCTCGCCCGCCTGGTCGCCCGACGGAGAGCGCCTCGCCTACATGCCTCGCAGGTCCACTGCCTCGCTCGTGAAGATCCGCACCCTCGAGGGCTCGGCACCCGAGCTCGAGCTCGCGGCGCCCCACGACAGCGGCGCCGGGCCCAAGTCCTGGACACCGGATGGCCGCGCGCTCGTGGTGGGCCTCTTCTGGCCGCAGACCCTGAACGACGTCGCGCTGCTGCCCCTGGACGGGGGGGAGCTGCGGCCCCTCGTCAACTCGCCAGGCCTGGAGGACCAAGGACAGGTTTCTCCGGATGGCCGGTGGCTCGCCTACGAGAGCGATGAGAAGGGCGC
>CAZVOI010000829.1:0-3211 GCA_964628275.1 uncultured Acidobacteriota bacterium
CTGGCCGGGCCGCTTGGCGGGATCCCGGAGTACGGCGCCGACCAGCCCGCGTTCCGGTTCGCGCAATGGAGCTTCACGGGCGGCGGGCGGTTGGAGATCCTCGAGCCTTTGGGCCAGGACGGGTTCGTACACCGCTTCCTCAGCCAGCGCGGGCCGGGCATCCATCACGTGACCTTTCGAGTGCCCGATCTGCGGGCGATCTGCCGTCGCGCCGAGGGTCTCGGCTACGACATCGTCGGCTTCAACGACTCGAAGCCGGGCTGGAAAGAGGCCTTCCTCCACCCGAAGCAGGCGCTCGGGATAGTGGTGCAGTTCGCGGAGTCCGGTCCCGAGGACGGCGCGTGGCCTGCGCATTTCTGGAAGGCTCCGGTTGGGCCGGCGGACGCGCCGGCGCCCGTCACGCTCCTCGGCCTGCGCTGCCGCGCACGCGCTCGAGAAGACGTGGCGAAGCTGTGGCAGAAGGTCCTGGGCGCGGAGTGCGCCGGCGACTCCGATCTCGAACTCGCTTACCGCTGGCCCGGCTCGCCGATGCGGCTTGCGGTGGAGATCGACGCGGCGAGCGCGGATGGCCCGGTGTGCATCGAGTACCGGAGCGAACGGCCAGTCGCCCTGCCCGACGGGCCGCATCCGGTGCTGGGCGCCATCCTGAAGCGCTACGCGCCCTGAGTAAGGCTCAGCGCTCGGCCGGCGTCGCCGTGGCGGTCTTCCGGTCGATGCTGTAGTTGAGGCCCGTGTACTGCATCTCCTCCCAGGTCTGATCGCCCCAGCGCACCTCGAGCCTCGGGTCGGGGTTGGCCGGATTCGCGGCCGAGTTGTCGTAGTGCGCGACAGCCCGGAGCACGGAGCCCTTCGGGACCTTGAGCGGCGCGGCGAAGACGTAGTCGGTCTGCCAGTTGAAGTCGTACTTGGGCACCGACAACAGGGTCTCGGTCCGCCCGTCCGGAGTGGTCAGCCGATAGTCCCAGCGCTTTCCACGCACGTGGGTGTGCGGAAAGATGCTGTAGAGCGTCACGTCGTCGAGGAAGCTGACGCCCGACTCGACCGCATGGTCCGGCGCGCCCGCGGGGATCACGAAGCGGCCGTTGGTGAAGGCAGTGGCTCGAACCTCGACGGCCGGCGGCTGCTTCGCGAACACGAAGCCGATGCTGGTCCGATCGCTGGCGGCCGCGCCGTTGGTCGTGTAGTGCATCTGGAACGTCAGGACCGATCCAGCCTTCACCAGCATCGCGGTCCCGGGCTCGAACACGGTCGCGTTCATGCCGGGAGCGGTCGTCGCCAGCAGCGGGCCGCGTCGCGAAGGCGTGACGGTCGGCCGGGCCGAAGCCTCGGGCTGCGGCGTAGCCGATGGGACCGGGCTCTCGAGCGGGAGCGGCCGGATCGCCAGCTCACGCGGCGCGGGATTCGGCTCGCGGCAGAACACGAGCACGTGATGAACCACGGAACGTTCTCCAGGCCGAACCTCCATCGCCTGGATCCACCGGTCTTCGGTGAAGTTTGTCGGCGCCTCGAAGTACTGATACGGAACCTCGCCGTCCGCCGGGACAGAATGGGCCGCGGGCAGGCTGACCACGGCGTCGGGAGCGCCGATCGTCCAACCCTCCGGATACGTCGGCCGGGCAGGCAGGTCTTTCGGCACGCCCCTCAACGCGCCCCCGGCCGCCCAGCGCACCAGGACATCCCTCTCTGCTGGGCTCAGCCGGCGATCGTTGCGGAACTTGCCGTGAGCCGGGTCGGCGTGCCACGGCGGCATCGCGCCATCGCTCACCTTGTCGCGAATCGACTTCGCCCACGGCCGGGCGTCCTCGTAGGAAACTAGCGCCATCGGGGCGATCTCGCCCGCGCGGTGACACGAGGTGCAGTGGCGGTAGAGCACCGGTGCGACGTCGCGGTTGAAGGTGACCTGCGCGTCCGCCGGGAGAACGGCGGGCAACAGGACCGCGGCACGGATGATGATGCCGAGATGCTTGATCATCGCTTCGGGTCGTTGGCCTCGATGAACCTTACCACGCTCTCCGGGTACTCCTTCGGCATGTAGGGCGCCGCGATCGCCGTCAGATGCGACTTGCCGGGCAACACCACGTTCGTGAAATTCGTCAGCTCGCGCCACAGTCGATGCGTCTTCGCGATCGGCCGATCGAACTCGCCGTTGACGGCCATCACCGCGAACGCGATCTTCGAGAGGTCGATCTCGAGCGGACGAGGAGCGGCGGCGCCCAGGGCAGAAACCGCGCCCGGCGTTCGGGGCGGCGGCGGAGTGTCCGCCTGCTTCTCCGCCTCCTCCCGGCTCATCCCCAGGTCCATGGCGCGCCGGATCCGGAGGTTGCGGCTCGCCTGGTCTTCCTGCGGATCGCGCCCCTCCTTGTCCGGCGGCACCTTCGCCCGCCATTCCGGGTCGCTCTCCTGGATCCCCGAGCCACCGAAGCCGGCTGTGATGAACCGATCCGGGATCAGGGCCATCAGCCGTCCGACGATCCCTCCGCCCATCGAGTAGCCATGGAAGTGCGCCTTCTGGATCTTCAGATGGTCGATCAACTCGATCACGTCTTCCGCCCGGCCGGGTCCGCCCGGCTGCGGCTTGTCGCTCTGTCCGTGGTTCCGGCAGTCGAGCGCCACGACCCGATGCTTCCTGGCCAGAGCGTCGGCGATGCCGTTGCGGAACCAGTTGCCCTCGGCGCTGCCGGTGTAGCCGTGGATCAGGATCACCGGCGTGCCCTTGCCCAGGACCATGTAGTGGATCTTCACGCCGTCGGCCGTCTTGAACTCGTGATGCGAGGCCTTGCCGTCGGCGAACGCTGCTGCTGCTGCGGTCGAGAGGCACAGCGCCCATGCGAGCGCCATCGGTCTTGGCATGATCGGCTCCTTTACCGTTCGGTATAGCGCAGGGGGCGCCGGCATGTCAAGATGGGGCCAACGGAATGAGGTGGATCGAGATGCGAGTATCACCGGCGACCCTGGCGCTGGCCTGCGCGGTCGTGGCGTGCACCCGACCTGCGATCGCCCAAGAAGCCCTCCGGTTCGCGGGAGCGCCGTGCGCCACTCCCCCGGTCCTGCACTGTCCCGACAAGGACTGCCCCGGCGACCGGGTGATCAACCCGGGACCTGTCGTGGAGATGAAGACCCGCCGCAGCTACTTCCTCGACTATCCGTGTGATCTCAAGCGAGACGAAAAGGTGACGTTCGTGCTGAGCCTGCACGGAGGCGGCTCCTACGG
>CAZVOI010000830.1:0-3964 GCA_964628275.1 uncultured Acidobacteriota bacterium
GGTCCGGCGCATCGTGGAAGCCCACGGCGGCAGCATCTGGGTGGAATCCCTGGGCAAGGGACAAGGCGCCACCTTCTGCTTCACCCTGAACGAGATCGCCGCGGCGACCATTCCCGCGCGGGAAGCTGGCGTGGACGCGCGCGAGACAGCGCTCGCCGCTGAGGCGCGTTCGCGGGGTCGGTTGCCTTAGAGTCGACGCCATTCGCGAACGGGGAGATGCATGGAGCCTCACGGCGCTGCTGATGCCACGCCATTGGAAACCGGTTTGAAGATAGAGATCGCTTTCGGCAACGAGGACGTTCTCGAGCTCGAGGTGTCCGCGTCGAACGGCGTCTTCAGCGGCCGGACTCGGCCCTACGCGAGCGAGGGCAGTCTCGAAGACGCGGCGACACAACTGAGCGGCTTCCCCAACGCGGCGACGGACACACGACTCCTGGTCCTGGGAGGCTTCGGACACGAGTATGCCGGGGGCGCCGTCAGCCTGGCCTTCGCTCAGTCGGAGCGGGCGGGCCACGGCCACGTTCAGGTGGTGATCGAAGGGGCCGACGAGGTGAACGGTATAACCGAGACCGTCACCCTCGCCGTGCCGTTCGAGTTGTCGGCCCTGGACGCGTTCGCAACGGACCTGCGCCGCCTGGGCTCCGAACAGAAGGGGATCGCGCTATTGAAGGCGGCGATCTAGGGTCAACGGAATGGCCGCGCCACAGATCACGCTCCGCACTCACATCTTCCTCGACAAGATGCAGGATCAACTCGCCGGCTTCATTGGAACGACGGCGCGCGGCTTTCTGCCCACGGGCGGCGTGGCGGCCTACTTCATCGAGACCTCGCCCGGTCTGATCATCAACCGGCTGACGGACGTCGCGCTCAAGGTCACATCGGCCACGCCGGGCATTATGGTCGTCGAGCGCTCGTTTGGCCTGCTCGAGATCCACCATCGCGACCAGGGACAGGTGCAGCTCGCCGGCAAAGCGGTGCTCGAGCACCTGGGGATGACCGAGACGGATCGCTTGAAGCCGCGCGTGGTCTCGCAGGAGGTGATCCGCGGCGTGGAGCCGTTCCACGCCCAGATCATCAACAAGATGCGCTTCGGCGACATGCTGATCGCCGGCGAGTCGCTCTACATCCTCGAGGTCGAGCCCGCCGGCTACGTCGCCTTCGCCGCGAACGAGGCGCTCAAGGCAGCTCGCGTGAAGCTCGTCGACGCCACCCTCTTCGGAGCCTTCGGCCGCCTATACCTGTCCGGTCCCGAGGCCCAGATCGACGCCGCGATGGAGGCGGCGCAACGAGCGATCGACTCGATCGACGGCCGCAAGCTCACACCGGGAGGCGATTAAAGGCTCGCCGAGACACCTCGATTGGACAATACGAGGTGGAGGCTCGGACTGATCGCCCGAACGGCCTCGCGCCATTCCTCATCGCGGCGAGTGGCGAAGCAACGGCGCCCTCACCAGGCCGCGCGGAGCGGCCCTCGAGCACACTTGAAGCAACTCGTTCTGGAACGAGTTGCGTTGGTCGCTTCCGCTCACGGTTGGCCTGTTTCGGCTCGGGTTCGCGGCTAGTCACTCCGCGCGATGCCAGGGGTGCAGCACGGTCGGTCGGTTCGCGTACCGCTTCATGGCCAGCACGAGCGCCTGACCGCAGCCGGGGTCCAAGCGTACCGTGAGCAGCGGCGCATCGACCTTGGTGGTGTCGTCGCCGCGAGTGACGCTCATGAGCTGGTGCTCGCCGTAGCCCCCGCCCTGGACGATGACGGTTCGGGCCTGCGATGAGCTGAGATTGATGAGAGTCAGCGTGGTGTGAGTCTCCGAGAGCCCGGATACGAGCGCGGCGACGTCTTCAGGGACGCCGGCACGCTTCCGGTCCGGATCGAAATACCGGAGCCGGGCGTTCAGCAGATCGCCCGAGCGGCCGGGCATCAGCGCGCCCCACATCAAGTGCACGAGCGACTGGGTCGCGGCCGGGTTGTGGCCGAGCATGTTGTCGGCCAGGCGCTTCTCCGGCGGCCGGGTATCGCGGCGGAAGACGTCCACGCGCTCGCCGATGCTCCGGAGGTCGCTCTCGAGCGCCTGCTCGGGATACTCGGGTTTGCGAGCCCGCAGGTAGTCCAGCCATCCGCGAGCCCCGAGCGGTGTCGCAGCAACGGCCCGCTCCCGATCCTCGGCTTTTTGCGACCAGTACCAGACTTCCAGCGCGCCGACGTTCCATGGCGTGTCCCGCCAGCCGTACCAGCCGGCGGCGCCGTGCATCGAGGGGTATTGCCGGCGCCCGTCGCTCTCACGCGCCTCGGAATTCACCGCGGCGATCATGTTGCGCCAGGCATCGACGTATCTCTGGTCGCCCGTGACGAGCAGCGCGTTGCCGAAACCGGCGAGAGCCCACTGGATCCGATTGCGATCCTCGCGCGCTCCCGTCACGGGGTTGACGGGACTGAACCCCCAGCCGTAGACGTTGCCCCACCACCGGCCTTCCGCGCCGCCGATCGTGCCGTCCAGGTCGACGAAGCTCGGGACGACGCCGCCATTCCGCTTCATCCGATCCAGCCAGGCATCCATGTACTCCACGAGCCAGCGCTTGTACCTGGGCTCGCCCGCCAGCAGATAGGCGCTCGTGGGAAGCGTCGTCGCGGCCAGGTTCAGGAAGTGGTCGCCAACGACGTCGGTGTACTCCGCGTAGTGCGCCAGGAACTTTTCGAACGAGTCTTCGCCGTGCTCCGCGCGGAAGCCCTTCACGTCGAACGGGTCGCCGGCCCAATCGAGGGCCGTGGCCTTGCGGAGCATCGGCCCGCGGCTGCCGTTCTGCATGCTGCGGATGAGCTTGCGTACCGGGTCGTAGTTCGGCGCCTCGGGATACTCGCCCATGTAGAGCCCCGCGAAGCGCCGCGCGCGTTCCTGGTATTTCGCGTCGCTGGGGATCGAGAGGCCCATGCGGTTGAAGAGCTGCAGCCCCTCGCCGTGGTGCATCCAGTCGGACTGGACGATGAATTCCTTGTAGTACATCCCCTGCCGCGCGACCGGCACATCGGTCGTCTTGGCCTGGGTGTATTGCCTCAGCAGTCCCTCGTGGCCCTTGGAGTACATCCGCACGATCTCGTCGGCGGCGCCCAAGGCGTGCAGCTCCGGCCAGCGGTTGAAGTTCTCGAACGCGTCGTCCGGTCCGTCGTTCGCCCCCCAACGGGCGAAGCACAGCAGACCGCCGCGGTCGTCGAAATACTTCTCGAAGAACTCGCGGCAGGCCGGCACGTTTTCCGACAGGAGCCGGCGCTCGAGCAGCGCCCAACGAGGCGGTGCCATGCGCGTGTCGATCCCAATCGAAACAGCGGCGCGGGTCGGGGCACCACCGGCGACCAGCGACGTGCAGCAAGCGATCGCCAGCCACGCGAACTTGAAGCGCTGGGCCATGGGCTTACCTCGGAAGGACGATGCGCGCCGTCACCGGAAAGTGATCCGACGGATAGCGGTTGCTCCGGCTCGTGCGGATGATGGCGGCATCGAGCACGTCCGTCCCGGGCGCGACGAGCACGTAGTCGATCTTGTCGCCTCCGGTCTGCTCGAACTTGAAGCCATTGAACGTGCCGGCGCGAGCTTCGGCCGGATGCCGGACGCGAAAAGTATCGACGAACAGCGCCGGCGTACCCTGCAGCGGCGCGGTGAGGCGCCGGATCGCGGGGTTCGCTTCGCCCACGTTGAAGTCGCCGGTGACGATGACCGGCTCGGCAGCGGCGCGCCGGGCCGCGATGCGCTCAGCGAGCAACGCCGTGCTCCGCTCGCGCGACGGCTGCGACTGGTGGTCGAGGTGGACGTTGTAGTGCCAGAACGCGTGCCCGTCGCGATCGACGAAGCGGGCCCACGTGCAGATGCGAGTGATGTTGTTCCCCCACGATCGCGAGGCGACGACTTCCGGCGTATCGGAGAACCAGAACGTGCCGGCGTCCGAGACACGGAACCGGTCGCGCCGGTACAGG
>CAZVOI010000831.1:0-4485 GCA_964628275.1 uncultured Acidobacteriota bacterium
CGGGTGCGAATGGCCGACCATCAGGGCCCCGAAACACATCGAGAAGTCGGTGTACTGCTTGCCGTCGACGTCCCACATTTTCGAGCCCTCGGCCCGCGCGATGTAGACCGGGTACGGCTCGTAAGTGCGGAAGTTGCTCGACACGCCGAGCGGCAGCACCTTGTCGGCCCGCTCGTACATCTTGAAGCTCTTCTTCGTCTGGGACCGGTAGCGGTCCAGCTCTTGTGCGTGGGTCGTCATCTTGTTACGCCTCCCTCAAAGGCTCCCGCAGCCGGGCTTCGGCCGGAGCGAGAGCAAGCCGCTTCGTGGAACGGAAAAAAATGGACGCGGAAATGGAGGCTAGCGCGCGACGTCGTCGCGCGGAGACGGCCGATACGAGTGATGCCTGTGGGCGCGGTTCATGATTTGACCGAAGACGTCAAGGATACGCCGCCCGCACCGGACCCGCAAGCGTCGCAGGCGATCCGGCGATCCCGGGGGAGGGCGCGGGGGTCAATCCCGCGCTCCGCTGGCGGGCGCCTCGGGAGCCTGGTAGACGACCCGGCCGCCGAGAAACGTCAGGAGGCAACGCATCTCCTTTAGAGCGTCCGTCGAAACCGTGTAGAGATCGCGATCCCACACCGCCAGGTCGGCGTACTTCCCCGGCTCGATCGAGCCAACCTTGTTCTCGAGGAAGAGCTGCCGCGCGTTCGAGGCGGTGAACGAGCGCAGTGCCGCATGGACGTCGATCGCCTCGTCGCGGCCGTAGGGATCGCCACCGTAGACGCCGAGCGCAGGCTGCCGCTGGATCGATGCCCAGATCCCGTAGCGCGCTGGGAACGGCGTGACGGGATAGTCGGATCCGCCGCCGAACACGATCCCGCGCTTCAGGAAGGTCTGGAATGGATCGAGCCGGCGCGAGCGTTTTGGACCCCAGTTGCCGGCATACGTGTCGCCGATCCACCACATGAACGTGGCCGAGGCCTCGGGGTAGGCCGCGTCGTACTGCTTCTGCATCCGCGCGATCTCGTCGAGGGCGTGCCGCGTCGGCACGTTGCAATGAATCACCGAGTGGCGCAGTCCCTTCGTGGGTTTGCTTGCTAGGGCCGCCGCCATCGTGTCGACCGTGAAGTCGATGCCGCGATCGCCGATCGCGTGAACCCCCACGTGGAGACCGGCTCCATGGAAGAGCTTGAACTGCTCGCGGAACACCTCGGGATCGATGACGGGGTAACCGAAGTTGTTTTTGTCGAGGTTCGTGAAGTCGCGGTTCCATTCGCCGTGAACCCAGGCCGTGCGCGCGCCGCCGCTGCCGTCGATCGCCATCTTGATGCCGCCGGAGACGAGCTGGTCGTCGCCGGTCGATTGATACGGACGGGTCGTGGTTCCAACCTCGGAGATGAGGCGCCGCGCGTCATCCACGGTGGCGCCGGCGCGCCACAGCGCGAAGACTCGCACGCTCATCTCGCCCCTTTCCTGGACGGCGCGGTAGGCGTCCCATTGAGCACGGAAAATGCCCGGGTCCTTCACCGCCGTCATGCCTTCGCTGCTGATCTTGCGCATGATCCAGGCGATCGCCTCCTCGCGCTGCGCGGGGGTCGGTTCGGGGATATGGTGGGTGACGAGGCCCATGGCGTTCTCGCGCAGCACGCCGCTGGGCGTGCCGTCGGACAGCCGGTCGATCGTGCCGCCCGCCGGGTCCGGGGTATTGCGATCGACGCCCGCGAGGTTCAAGGCCGCGGCATTGGCCGTGCCGTAGTGGCCCATCGTCTGCTCGAGCCACACGGGATTGTCCGGTGTCACCAGGTCGAGGTCGGATGCCAGAATCACGCGGCGCTCCGCCAGCTTGCCCTCGTCCCAGCCCGTGCCTTGAACCCATGCGCCGCTCTTGCGCTGCGCGCGAGCGTCGCCGACATGCTTGGCGATGTCGGCGATCGACTTCACGGTCGGAAAGCGAAGGTCGAGGCTGGAGCGCTCTTCGGCGCCGCCAGTCGAGAGGTGGCAGTGCGAATCGATCAGGCCGGGGGTGACCGTGAGGCCTTTCAGGTCGAAGATCTGCGTCTTCGGGCCGATCCAGGGGCGGACGGCTTTGCTCGTCCCCACGGCCGCGATCTTGCCGCCGACGATCGCGACCGCCTCCGCCACGCTGTCGCGCGCGTCCACGGTCAGGATCTTCGCGTTCAGCAAGACGGCGTCGGCCGCGGGATGATCTCCCGCGGGCGCCGCAGCTCCCGCGAGAACGCTGAGCCCAACGAGAGTTGCGGCTGAGCCGGCAAGCCTCCGCCAGCGGGACGACAGGGACACGTATTCTTCTCGCATGCCGCGATTACTTGATGATCACGCCGGGCGCCGAGTCGCCCACGGCCATGTCGTTGGCCTCGGCCGAGTAGACGGCGTAAGGATAGAAGCCGGCTGGACAGTCTTCTAAGACGTTCACAGTCAGCTCGCCCCCCTTTTCTGCGCCTCCCTTCTTCACCTTGAAGACGTCGGGAAGCAGCACCTGGATGTCCCCTCGGGTGCAATTGCGCCAAGCGATCGTGTCTCCCTTGGCGACGATCGGACACGGCGGGAGTACGCGGCAACCCTTGGGCGTCTTGACGACGATGATCTCTTGCGGCATCTCGTCTCTCCTCCTCATGAGTGTGCGGGGACGGCCGACAGGACCTTCTGAAAGCGCGGATCGGCGCGCAGCCCAGCCAGATGCGGCACGCGAAGGACCTCTTCACGCGAGTAGCCGCTTTCCAATGCCTTCTGAACCCATGCGAGGGCCTGGGCACGCTCGCCGAGTGTTTCGTAGACCGAGCCCGCCTGGAACATCACGTTCACGTCCCGCGCGCCGAGCGCCAGAGCCTCTGCCAGCGTGACACGCGCCTTCGCGGTCTCGCCGAGATTCGCGTAGCCATCGGCAAGATCCGCGAGCAGGGGCCCATCCTTCGGGTTCACGGTTCGTTCGCGCTCGGCCGCTTCGACCGCGCGGCGCCAGGCAGCCGGCGCCTTCGCCTTCTCGGCCGGGAGCAGTGAGTAAGCGGCTGCCAGGTTGTAAAGGAGCTTGTACTCAGCGGACCCGAGATGAATAGCCGTTTCGAAACTGCGCGCCGCGTCCGTGTAGTGACCGCGGTAGAACTGGATGGTGCCGAGGTTCGATAAGGCCTCGCCCGTGGGCTTGATGGCGATCGACTTGCGGAGCGTCGCCTCCGCAAGATCGTCCTTGCCCGCGAGGTGATAGATCCCACCCAGGTTGCCGTAGCCCCGGAGGTTATCGGGCGTCAGCTCGACGACTTTCTGAAACATGGCCTCGGCCTGCGGGTAGCGGCCCATGGCGTAGTACAGCCTGCCCAGCTCGTTGTAGCCGCCCCAGTACGTAGGCCGGCGTTCGATCGCCTTGCGATAGGTCGCTTCGGCCTCGCCCAGCTTGCCCTTCGCCTCGTATGCGCGACTGAGCCCCGTGAGCGCCTCGCCGTTGCCGGGGTCGAGGTCGAGCGCGCGAGCGAAGTCCTTCTCGGCCTCGTCGAACTGGCCCGTGCCGACACGGACGAGCCCGAGCGTGACGTGGACCGGCGCCAGCAGGTCGTTGAGTTCGAGCGCGCGGCGACAGGCCTTCTGCGCCAGTTCCACGGCCTCGGGCCGCCTCACCAGCTCGTATTGCCGCCAGTACGCCTCGCCGAGGCCGGCGTAGGCGAGGGCGTACGCCGGGTCGCGCTGCAGCGCCTGCTGAAACAGGCCGATGGCGGTCGCGAGTTTCTCCGGCTGCTCGTAGCGCAGGAGATTGCCACGACCCTCAGCATAGAGCTGGTAGGCATCGGCGACCGACGTGCCGCCCGCAGTGAGCACGCGCTTGGCTTCGGGCGAGAGCTCCACCTCCAGCATCTGGACCACGCGGCTCACGACTCCGTCCTGAAGCAGCGAGACGTCCTCGACGCGCCCGTCGAGCGCTATCGAGCGCAGCTGCCGCAGGCTCGTGGCGTCGACGAGGTTCGCCGTGAGGCGCACCAGCGAGCCGCTGCGCTGGACGCTGCCGGTGATCACGAGCGTCGCGCCGAACAGGCGGCGGGCGGCGCCGGCGCTGGTGACGCCGGCCTGGCGCACTTCGGACGCGGGGACGACCCACAGCGATCCCTGGAAGCGCTCGAGCTGCGTCAGGCGGCTCGTGAGCATCTCCACGATGCCGTCGGAGAAGGCCTCGCTCGGCGAGTCGCCGCCGGGGCTCACGAACGAGAGCACGGCGATCTGCTTCTGTGCCGGCACCGGCCGCAGCTTCAGCACCTGGACGAGCGGTTCGCGCGCGGGGCCGAGCACCACGAACGCGGCGGCCGCCAGGCTCAGCAGGCCCGCGAGCAGCGCCCCTCGGCGCGCCGACGGGCGTGCGACGCCCTTCGCCCCGCTGCCGCTCCCCTCGCTCAGTCGATCGCGAACGTTCTCGAGGTCGCGCGCGAGGTCCAGCGTCGAGGCATAGCGATCGGCAGGGTTCTTAGCGAGGCAGCGTTCGACGATCCAGCGGAAGGGCGG
>CAZVOI010000832.1:0-25223 GCA_964628275.1 uncultured Acidobacteriota bacterium
CAGCAGCACGTTGGCGGCGAAGGCGTGCTGACGAAATGCCGGCGTCCGCCGCCAGTAGGCCATCGCGATCAGGATCGCGCTCAAGGCCAACACCTGGCCGAGCTCGACCCCGACGTTGAAAGCCACCAGGTTCGGCACCAGTCCCTCGCGGGGAAGGGCGAAGTCCTGGAGCTTCGTCGCCAGACCGAAGCCGTGGAAGAAACCGAAGATCAGCACCGCGAGCTTCGCGTTGGGCTGAAAGCCGAACCAGCGGCGGAACCCGCCGAGGTTGTCGAGGCCCTTGTAGACGACCGAGAACCCGATCACGGCATCGATCAGGTACGCGTTCACGTGCGTGCCGCTCAGGACGCCGGACAGCAAGGTCACGCTGTGGCCGAGCGCGAACAGGGTGACGTAGGCCGCGATGTCCCGCAAGCGATACAGGAAGAAGATCACGCCGAGCAGGAACAGAAGATGGTCGTAGCCGGTGACCATGTGCTTCGCGCCCAGGTAGAGGAATGCCACGACGCCACCTTGCTGCATGAACGCCTTGTCGCTCGCCGACACGCCGTGCGCGAACACCTCGGGGGCGATGCTGGCGAACACCCCGGCGATTGCACAAGAAACTCGCGCGTGAATCTTCATGGCGTGGCGTCTCTCTTTGCCTGAGTTTGGCCTGCTCCCCAGTGTGCGAACAACACTGGAACGACGACGAGATTCAGAAAGGTCGAGGTCAACAGGCCGCCCAGGATGACCTCGGCCATCGGGCTTTGGATCTCGTTGCCGGGCTTGTCTCCCGCCAAGACGAGAGGTATCAGCGCAAGGCCGGCCGTCAGCGCCGTCATCAAGACCGGCGCCAGCCGTTCGTGCGAGCCGCGGACAACCGCAGCTCGCACCGACATGCCTTCGTCTCGGATCAGGTGCTCGTAGTGGCTGACCAGCAGCACGCCGTTGCGCGTGGCAATCCCGAAGAGCGTGATGAATCCGACGAGCGAGGCGACACTGAGGCCTCCGCCACTGACGGCGACCGCCACGAGACCGCCGATGAGAGCGAGCGGCAGGTTCACGAGGACGATCAACGTGCTTCGATGACCCTGGAACGCGACGAACAGCAGGGCATACATCCCGCCCAGGAGCCCGACTGCGAGCATCCCGAGGTTCTGGATACTCCGCGCAGCCTCCTCGAACTGCCCGCCGAACACGACCCGGTAGCCTTCCGGGAGCGACAGGCCCGCACGCAACGATTCGCGCGCCTTCTCGACGACGCCGGTGAGGTCGTTCCCCGCGATGTTGGCCGTGATCATCGCGAGCCGCTGGACGTTCTCGCGCCGCACCAGTCCCGGACCGAGGTCGAAGCGGACGCGCGCCACCTCGCCGAGACGGAGCACCGCGCCCGCCGGCGTCGTGACGGGGAGCGATTCGAGGTCGTCGCGATGCAGGCGCAGCCTCTCCGGAAAGCGAACCACGACGCGCGACGTGATCCCGCCCTCGACCACTTCGCCGGCGACGGTTCCCTGGAAGAGCGCCTCCACGGAGCGCGCCATGTCGGCGGGGCGGAGACCGTAGCGCGCCATCGCCTCGCGGTCGAAGTCCACGAGGAGCTGCGGCACGGTCGCCTGTTCCTGGTTCGACAGATCGACGAGGCCCGGAACCGCACGGAGCAGGCGCTCGGCGCTCGAAGAAAGCCCTCGCAGTACCGACAGGTCGGGGCCGAATAATTTGACGGCCACATTGGTCTTGCTGCCGGAGATCATGTGGTCGATGCGGTGGCTGATCGGCTGGCCGAAGCTGACGCTCACACCTGGGATCGTGGCGACCGCCCGGCGCATTTCGGCGAGTAGCACGGGCTTCGGGCGGCCGGGACGCAGGACGACTTCCATCTCGGACGCGTTGACGCCCTGGACGTGTTCGTCCTTCTCCGCCCGCCCGGTTCGCCGGCTCGTCGACACGACCTCCGGAAATCCCAGGAGCGTCTTTTCGACCTCCCTGCCCAGGGAGTCGCCGTCGCTGAGCGGCGTGCCCAACGGGCTGACCAGACCGATGGTCATGCTGCCCTCGTTGAACGCCGGCAGGAAGGACTGGCCAAGGAAAGGCAGGATCGCTACTGCGGCGACGAACGCAGCCAACGCGCCACCGAGCACCACGGCCCGCCGGTCGAGGCAGGACGCGAGCGTCCGCTCGTAGGCGCGCTTCCAAAGCTGCAGCAAGCGGGGCTCTTCGGAATCGAGCAGCCTGCCGCGGGGCAGGAGCAGCAGGCACAACACCGGCGTCACGGTGAGCGCGACCACCAACGAGCCGATCAGCGAAGCGAGGTAGGCGAGACCGAGGGGACGCAACAACCGGCCCTCAATGCCGGGCAGCATCAGCAGCGGCAAGAAGACGAGGGCGATCACCAGGGTCGCGAACAGGATCGCGCTCCGGACCTCGGATGAGCCGCGGAAGACTGTCTCGAGAACCGGACGCCGTTCAGCCTCTGGCTTCCTGTGGTTCTCACGCAGCCGGCGAAGCACGTTCTCGACGTCGATGATGGCGTCGTCCACCAAGGCGCCGATCGCGATCGTGAAGCCTCCGAGGGTCATCGTGTTGAGCGTGCCGCCGAGGAGAGAGATGACCATGACCCCGGCGACGAGAGACAGCGGGATCGCCAGCGCCGAGATGATCGTCGCCCGGAGGTTTCCGAGGAACAGGAATAGCACGACGAGCACTAGGATCGCCCCGTCGCGCAAGGCGACGGAGACGTTGTGGATCGCGATCTCGATGAAGTCGGCCTGCCGGAAGTTCTCTTTCTCGATGACGACGGCCGGCGGCAGCGTCCGCTGCAGGTCGTCGAGAACACGGTCGGTTTCCCGCGTGAGGCCGAGGGTGTTGGCGCCGGGCTGCTTCTGCACGCTCAGGATCACGGCCGGCTTGCCGCGGTAGGAAGCAGTGCCCCGGGCGGGCTCGGGTGCGAGCTTGACCGACGCGATCTGACCGAGTCGCAGCGGGATCCGGTCCTTGACGCGCAATACGGTGCTCGCGAGGTCCGCGGTCGAGCGCGCGCGTCCGAGGCCGCGGACGAGGTACTCCTGGCCCGCGTCGACATGGAAGCCTGCGGCCGGGATCGCGGTGGAGGCATCCAGCGCCTGGACGACCTCCTCGACGGAGACTCCGGCCTGGACGACCGCCGCAGGGTCCAGTTCCACGAGGTATTCCCGCACCTCGCCGCCGATCGGCACGACCTGGGAGATGCCCGGCAGCGCGAGCAAGCTGCGGCGGACAACCGTCTCCGCCAGACGCCGGAGCTCCATGCCGGGGACCGTGTCGGAGGTGAGGGCGATGAAGGTGATCTCTCCCATGATCGAGCTGATGGGGCCGAGCGTGGGCCGCTCGACTCCGCCCGGGAGCGCAACGCCCTGAAGGCGCTCGGCCACGATCTGGCGCGCGAGGTACACGTCTTGACCCCAATCGAACTCCACCCACACGACGGCGATGCCCGGGCCCGACACGGAACGGATGCGCCGGACGCCGGCGGCGCCGTTGAGAGCGGACTCGACGGGGAACGTCACGAGGAGCTCCACCTCTTCCGGCGCCAGCCCCTTGGCCTCGGTGATGACGGTGACCGTGGGCGCCGTGAGGTCCGGGAAGATGTCCACCGGGAGCCGCGCGGCCAAAACACCGCCGGCCACGAGCAGGACGACGGCGCCCAGCAGCACTCTCCATCGGTAGTCGAGCGAGGCGCGGATGATCCGATCGAGCATCTCCGCCTCCTAGTGAACGTGGCCCTCGGGAGCGCCCGAGGAAAGAAGCGAGCTGCGCCGCACGGCGCCGGCGCCGGCGGTGACGACGCGCTCGCCAGGCTCGAGCCCCTCGACCAGGGCTTGGCTTCCCAGCCGTCTCAGTACCTGCACCGCGCGGCGTGCGAACGTCTCGCCTTCGAGTTGGACGTAGGCGACGGTGACACCGGAGTCGTCGAGCACCGCCGAGAGCGGCACCACGATTCCGCGCCTCTCTCCAGAGAGCAGCAGCTCGGCCTCGACCGCGCTGCCCAGAGGGAGCTCCGACACGCTGCGATCCACTTCCAGGATGACGTTCACCGACGCCGTCCGCGGATCGACTTCGGGCGAGCGGGCGATGAGTCGAACGCCCGTGGCCGGGATCTCGAGCGGCGCTTGGTCGCCGGGCCGCTTGAGGTAGAGGCCCACGGGCGACGATTGGACTCGCGCCGCGGCCTCGGGACGAAGCGCGACGACGACCCAGAGGGGTCGAACCTTCACGACCCGTCCGAGAGAAGCTCCGGCCGCAACGGTCTGACCCGGCGAGACCAGGACTTCGGCCACGCGGCCCGCCCACGGCGCGTTGACCGGAAAGGCTGCGGCGCTGGCGCTCGAGTTCGTGGTCGTGCTCGCGGAAACCACGCCACCACGGGCCGAGGCCAAACGGGCTTCGAGGCTCGCGAGCGTCGCGCGCGCCTTCTCCAACTCAGACTGACTCGTCGCCTCGATCTGCAACAGCTCGGTCAGCCGTTCGACCCGCCGGCGCGCGACCCCGAGGTCGGCCTCAAGAGACGAGGCCTCCGCCCGCAGTTCCGGCAGACTGCGATCGCCCACGCGAGGCACGAGCCGAAACACGACGTCTCCGGGCGCGAGGTCGAGTCCCGTGTGCGGCCAAGGAGAGGGCGCGACCGTCGCGTCGGCGCTGGCGGTGAACACGACCTCGCCGCCACTCGCCGGCCGTACCTGCCCCGGCCCTCCGACGCTCTGGGCGAGAGCGCCTTCACGCACCCACGCGGTCGAGAACTCGGTCCGCCACTGCTGCTCTTTCAGGAAGGACACTCCCTCGGCCGCTGCACCCTCTCCGATGCGGCCTCCGGGTGAGGCTGCCGAGCCGACACGCACCTGTCCCGCCGACAGGTCTTCCCGGCCCGCGGGAGACTCGATCCGGAAGACGAGATCGAACGTGCCTTCAGCGCGCGGCTTCAGCTCGATCGGATAGATGCCGTCGCGCTTGGGCTGGGTTTGCCGGAAGGCTTCCTCCGCGCCGCCGGAGCTGCGCAGCACGGCCGTGACGACACCCTCCTTCAGCGGAGCGAAGCCGGAGAGGACGGTGACGTGAGCATTGCTGGTGACACTGGTGCCCGCGACCAGCGGGCCGGTCTCGGCGAAGACCTCATAGCGTTCGCCCCAGGCAGTGACGGACCAGCCCTCCGGGGCTGCTGTGGCAGGAGCCGCACTACGACATTCGACCGCGCCGATCAGAACCCCGGCGAGAACGAAAACCCGATGGGTCATCAGAAACCTCCTCCGACGAGGGGCCGTCCGAGGGCGGCCTCCAGCTCGCGATGCGCGTGCAGCGCCTGACCGCGCAGGTCCATTTCGCCGAGGCGCGCGGCCATCGCCGCGCGCAGGCTGTCGAGCAGGTCCGTCAACGAAGCCTCGCCGGCGCGAAAGGCGGCGGTGGCCGCTGCGATCACGCGCTCGCCGTCTTCAGACGCGACGCGCGCCGCGCGAGACGCCACAAGGAGCGACCGGTAGGCAGCCAAGTTGCCGGCGACCTCTGCCGTGAGCCGCGCCCGCGCCAGCTCGACGCGCGCGGCCGCGACCTGCTGGCGACGTTTCGTCTCGACTCGACCCGCCTGGTCGCGATCGAAGAGAGGAACCGTCCAACCGGCCGCGAAGATGGGGCCGCTCCGCGCGGCGTTCCGCTCGGAGAGCTCCTGCCAACCGAACTGAAGCGTCGGAAAGGCGACGAAACGGCCGGCGCGCTTGGTCTCCAAGGCTGCGCGCTCCACCTCGAAGCCCAGCGCCTTCAGCTCGGGAGATTCCGCGGCGTCGGCGGCCTCGGGCGGCTCGCGCAGGAGTGCCGGCGGGGGGACGGCATCGCTGCCAAGGTCGGGACGCCAGGCGCGGGCGAGCGCTTCCGCTTGGACGTGCGCCGCCTCCGCCGTGGCGAGCGCCGCTCTCACCTCCGCCTCGGCGAGCGTGAACCGGCGAGCCGACAGGCCGGACTCCTCGCCGACTCGGGCCCTCTGCCGTTCGACTTCCGCGAGTGACTGAACGCGCTCCAAGTGGCCACGGACTGCATGGCGCCGCTCGAGAGCCAGGCTCCACGCGGCGAAGGCGGCACGCACGTCGCGCCGCAGTCCCGCTTTGTCGGCAGCGAATCGCTCCCGCGCCGCGGCAAGACCGGCCTCCGCGCTTTTCTTGCCGAGCCCGTAGCGGCCGTCGAGAGGCGGGGTCCAGCTCAGCGTCCAATTAGTGACACGCGGGTTCGCGTCGGGCTGTTCCCTCCAGAAGTCGGCCCGGGGGTTTGCCAACAGCCCCGCGCGCCTTCGAGTTGCTTCGGCCTGCCCCACGCCTTCCATGAGCGAGCGAACGGCGGCGCTCTCGGCAGTGAGGCCCGACAGGAACTCTTCCTCGGTGACGCCTTGTGCACCCGCGACGATAGGCGCCAGGACCAGGCCGTACAGGCCTACTGACAACGGCACTCGCATGATCTCTCTCCCCGTGACGAAACACGCATCGCGACGAGCGCACCGCGACGAGCGGAGCGCTCCAGTCAGGCGAGAGAGCGGATCAGATCCTCAGGACGGATACGGCTTGGAGGCGCGGTGGGTCGTGCGTCGGTCCCCGCGGCGAGAGCATGCGGCGGCTGGAGGTTGCGACGGATGGGATCTCGGGGGCATCTCCGATCATGGCGCCAACCAACAGCAAGGCCTTCCCAGGAACCGGCCGGGCGACGCTCCCGATAGCGACGTGCCCGTGGGGCGGCGTCCCATCCGCGTGAGAGTGACCGTGCAGCATCAATTGAAGGCCGCGCGCTGCATGCTGGTCCGCCGCGTCGGCATCGTGATGATGGTCGTTGGCTGCGTGGAAAGCAGCGGGCCAGCCCATCGCCCATGAGGAGGACACCGCGAGGATTGTGGCTACCGCGAGAACTCTCCTCCGGAACACGAGCGAAGTATCCCCGATCGATCGTGGCCGGTCAAAGACCGCTGTCAGCGCGCCACGGGAGCGACGAACACGCGCTTGTCGCGCTCCCACGCCGCGAGCCGCGAGCCGTCGTCGAGCGCGACCAGAGCCGGCGCGTGGGCTCCCGGGGCGAGGCTCCGAGATTCGGGGTTGATGCCGTCATTGATGTAGAGGCCGTCGTCTCCCCGGAACACGACCGACCAGGCATCATTGCCGCCGAGCGCGAGCGCGGGGTCGCGGCCCGTTCCAATCCGGCGCTCTGGTTGCCCCGGCCGCGCGAAGAAGATCTCGTTCTCGCGCCGCCAGACGGTGGCGATGGCCCCTCGCCCATCCACCGCGAGTGCGCCGCCGTCCATCGGACACGCGTCGAGCTTCCAGGTGCCGTTCCCGAGCTTCGTCGCGGGCTCGAAGACGCGGCCGCCGTCGCGCGACGCCGTGAGATACAAGTCGCGGGCGCCGTCGAGCGCGTTACGGAACATCACGGTGATGTCGCCTTCCGGAGAAACCGCGACAGACGGATGACAGCACTGGCAAATGGTTTTGGAAGGCGATTCGTAGCCGAGTCGATCGTCGGACCAGGTCGCGCCAGCGTCGTTCGAGACGGCCGTCCGGAGCTGCGTCCCGGGCGTCCGCAGGTCGAGCCAGGCCGCGGCCACGCGCGTCCCGGCTCCAGCCATTCCGTGCAGTCCCTCGCGCGCCGAAGCCGCCACGCCGTTGAGGCGCACGGGCGCCGACCAGCTCTTGCCGTCATCGCTCGAACGCCAAGCGAAAAGGTCGCCGGCTCCGGGCTCGGCGGCGAGGATCGCCGTGACGACCACTGTTTCTCCAACGATGGCGACGCGTGGCCCTCGGTGCCGGCCGAGCGCGAGGCTGCCGCGGCTCGGCACGGCGATCGGCGCGGAGAACGTGCGGCCTCGGTCCCTGGATCCGGCGAAGTAGATCGTCTGGCCTTCGCCAAAGACGAGGGCTACTCGCTGCCCGACCGCGGCGAGCTGCGGCTGCACGCCAGCGAACTCGAGCGGCGCCGGAACGGACGCCGCAAGAGTGAGCAAGAAGGCTGGTACCAGAGTCATCACGGGTCCTCCGATCGAGCGCATCATCGTAGCCCGACGTCTTGGCGCTACAGCGCCGGCACGCGGCCGCCGCGCAGGCGGACCGCGATCACGGTCGCCAGCAGCAGCGCTGAGAAGCCGCCGATCACGATCGGCGCGCCCAGCGGAGCAACCAGGAAACCCGCGACCAGGCTGCCGAGCGGCGAGCCGCCGCGAAACGCCAGGCTGTAGATGCTCACGACACGGCCGCGCAGCTCGTTGGGCGCCAGCTCCTGGACGAGCGAGTTCAGCGTCGAGAAGGCCGTCACCAGGCTCGCGCCGGAGACGAAGAGAAGCGCCATCGTCAGCAGCGGCAGCGGCGAAACCAGCGCGGCGATCGTGGCGATCGAGTAGATGCCCAGCGCGTGGAGCAGCAGCCGGCCGCGGCCCTGACGGTTGCCACGCTGCGCGGTCGTGATCGCGCCCAGGATCGCGCCGGCGCCGAAGCTCGACAGCAGCAGGCTGTAGCCGGCCGCTCCCATCCCCAGCACGCCGTCGGCGATCACCGGCATGTACGTGATCAGCGGGAAAGCCAGGAAGCTGCTGATCCCCGCGAGCGCCATCAACAGGCCGATCACCGGGTCGCGCGCCACGTGGCGCAAGCCGGTCGCCAGCGACTCGCGGAGGCTGCCTTGCGGCTTGGAGGCGATCGGCGGCATCCGGATCCGCGCCAGCGCCACGATCACCGCCACGAAGGACAGCGCGTTGACCAGGAAGCAGACGCCGGTCCCGGCGCGCGCCAGCAACAACGCCGCGATCGCGGGCCCGATCGCCCGCGACAGGTTGAACTGGAGCGAGTTGAGCGCGACCGCGTTTGGGATCCGCTCGGGCGGCACGATGCTCGTCAGGACGGCTTGATACGTGGGCGCGGACTGCGACTGGGCGAGGCCGGTCAGGAACGCGATCGTGAGGATCGCCCCGACACCGAGCCGATCGAGGCCGAAGAGCGCGAACAGCACGACCGCGAAAGCCATTTGCAGAACATTGGAAGTCAGCAGGATCCGGCGGCGATCGACGCGGTCCGCCACCGCGCCGCCGATCAGCATGAAGGCCAGGAGCGGCGCTTCCTGGGCGAAGCTCCGCAGCCCGAGGTAGACGGGGTTTCCGATGTCTTTGTGGATCAGCCAGGAGAGCGCGACATCCTGCGTCCAGGTGCCGAGGCTGGACAGGAACGCGCCGGTCCAGAGCAGACGGAAGTCGCGGTACGCCAGCGCTCGAAGAAAGCTCGGCAAACGGCGCGCTTCCGCGGAAGCGCCCGCGCCGGCCGGGCTGTCGGTCTCGGCCGGCAAGGCCTACTTCTTGGCGGCCGGCTTCCTCTTCTGCGCCTCCGCGATCGCTTCGCGCTTCCGGGCCTTGCCAGCCTCCTCCTTACGCTTGCGACGCCGCTTGATCTCTCGTTCTCTCTCGCTCATGACTTCCTTTCGCTTGCATCGTTGACCGTCAATTGTGGCGAGTCCTTGCGCGTCTCGTCGATGCGACGGCGGATGATGCGCAGGTAGGCCCGCTGGGCCTTTTGCGCCAAGAGCATCAGCTCGCCGAGTGTGGCCCTCACGTTCCCCGCCGGTCCGTTATCGCCATACACGAGGTTCACGACGCGCCCCTTGATCGCGATCGGGAAGATCGCGGCGGTGGTGTTGGTCTTCTTCCCCACCGTTTTCAAGAACGCTTGATTCTCCTCCTCGGCGCCGAAGCGTCCCACGAACATGGTCCGGTCGCGCGTCACGGTCTGGAACACCGAGGGCTTGTCGAGCGGGATGCGCAGGCTGGCGGTGAGCGCCGGATCGGCTGCTTCGCCGGCGGCGCTCCAGCCGAAGAGCCAGGGTTCGCGCACGATGAAGAGCAGCACCCGTTTGAAGTAGGGCAACCCCGCTCCCACCAGCGTCTCGAGCACCTCGTCACGAGTGACTGCCGCGTCCAAACGGGCGGCGGCTTCATCGAGGTCGAGCGGCGTGATCGTCCTTGGTCGCGGCCGATGCGTGTCGTCGTAGCGCCAGCGCTCGCCGATGCCGTAATGCTCGCGCAGCAACTGAACCATGCGGAACTCAGGCACCACCATCGGCTTGACGATGTAGCCGAGCGAGAAGCCGATCTCGGCGAGCGCCACGTGGTCGCGCGGGTTGAGCATCAAGAGCCGCAACGTCCTGCCCTTGACCTTGTAGGGACACGCCTTGTGCTTGGCGGCGAGCGCCGTGGGCAAGAGCCGCACCGCCTCGGCCTCGACCTCGCGCGGATCCACGCTGCCCGCCTGCAAGCCGTGCGCCCGCGCCAACGCGTCTTGCAGCCTCTCCTCCGTGATCATCCCGAGCTCGTAAAGGCTGGTGCCGAGGCGCCCGCCGTAGAGCACCTGGTGCTGAATTGCTTCTTGGATCTGTTTCTCGCTGACGACGCCCCGATCCTTCAGGATGCGGGCCAGGATCGGCATAGGCAGCGAGGATTCTAGTCGAGAACCCCGGAGCGACCGGCCCTGCTATGATCGTCACCCCCGCAAACGCAGGCGGTCTTTCGCGAATGGCGCTTCGCCTCGGCAGTTTCAAGACGCGAACCGCCGCGGCTAACGCCTTGGCCGTGGCGGCAATCCTGATCGCGAACAGCGTGTACCTGCTGCTCGCCGAGCGCGGCGAGATGGAACGCACCCGCGAGGCGATCGAACAGCACGGATTGACGTTCGCGCGCATCACCGAGGCCTCGATCGGGCGCGGGTTCCTGCTCTACCGCGACCGCGACGGCGGCCGTTTCCACCGCATCATCCGCGAAAACTTGAGCCTGGAGCCGTCGCTCGTCGGGATCCAGATGCTCGGCCCTGGCGGCGAGATCCTGTTCGACTCCGCACGCATCGACGATCGCGATCCAGCGGCGGGAGCCCAGCAACCCTCCGCTGGCGTGGTCGAGCCGGAGCGCGTCGAAGCAATGCGCCGCCGCACACTGACCCTGGTGCAGAGGCGCGCCGGGGATGACGCCGACATCGTGGCGCCGCATCAGACCGACGCCGGCGGCGGCGGCCTGTACGTGTCCTACCGTGTGAGCTTCAAGAACCTCCAGCCGGCGATGCGGCGCCGCTACCTGACGACGCTGTGGCTGACGCTGGTGTCGGTGCTGGCGGCGCTGCTAGTGGCGGTAGCGCTGGCCTCGCGGATCACGCGTCCGATCCAGGAGCTCACCAAGGGCGCGCTCGAGATCGGCGAGGGCAACTTCGATCGGCGGCTCAACCTGGGCGGCGACGACGAGATCCGGCTGCTGGCCGACACCTTCAACCAGATGGCCGAGAGGCTGAAAGAGAACGTGTTGAAGCTGGAAGACTCCAACCGCAGGCTGGCGGGCCTGAACGAGGATCTGAAGGAGCTGGATCGGATGAAGTCCGACCTGCTCGCCAACGTCAGCCACGAGCTGCGCACGCCGCTGACTGCGATCAAGGGTTACAACGACTACATCCTCGAGGGCAAGCTCGGGCCGATCGGAGAGAAACAGGAGCGCGGCTTGATCGTGATCCAGCGCAACCTCGAACGGTTGTCGCGCTCGATCAACGCGTTGCTCGACTTCTCCACGATGGACGTGGGCCGCATCTCCCTCAACCTGCAGCCGTTCGCGCTGCCGCTGTTGGTGGAGCAGATCCACCAGACGTTGCGTTCCGAGCTGGAGCGCAAACAGCTCCGCTTCGAAGCGGATGTGCCAAAGGAGCTCCGGCCGGTGATCGCCGACCGCGACAAGATGGCCCACGTGCTGGAGAACCTGGTGGTCAACGCGATCAAGTTCACGCCGCCCGGCGGCCTGATCCGGGTCACAGCACGGCGCGAGGACGCGCGCAGCAAGAGCGTGGTCGAGGTCAGCGTGAGCGACACCGGCATCGGCATCCCCGAGGACCAGTTTGGCAAGATCTTCGATCGCTTCCATCAGGTCGACGGCTCGACCACGCGCCGCTTCGGCGGCGTCGGGCTCGGGCTGGCGATCGTGCGCAGCATCCTGGACGCGCACGGCGCCGCGATCAAGGTCGATAGCCGCGAGGGCCAGGGCACCACGTTCCGCTTCTGGTTACCGGTTTTCGAGCGCGACGAGACGCCGCTCGCCTCGCATCCGGGGTACTCTTAAGCGCGAACACAGGCGATGAAAAAAATCCTGGTCGTCGACGACGAGGACGACATCCTTCACTTCCTCGAGCTGGTCCTGAAGGAGAAGGGCTACGCGGTGGTTACCGCGAGCGGCGGCCACGAAGCGCTGACGCAAGCGCAGATCGAGCGACCGGACCTGGTCCTGCTCGACATCATGATGCCGCAGATGGACGGCTGGGAGGTGCTGAAGCTGCTCCGCGTCGACGACGAGACCTCGCACATCCCGGTCGCGATGCTGTCGGCTCGAACCGAAGCCAAGGACCGCGTCCAGGGCTTGCAAGAAGGTGCAATCGACTACATCTGCAAGCCGTTCTCGCTGCGCGAGCTGCTCGCCAAGATCGACTCGATCTTCGCCGCCAAGGCCGGCGAGCCGCCACGCTAGGGTGAGGGCTCGAGGATGAACACAACGCAACGCGGCCCCGACTACTTTCGCTTGCGCGCCGAATGGCTGCGTTTCAAGAACCACGTTTTCGATGCCGATCTCGAGCTGCCGACGCTGTCGGCGGTGCTCGACGACGCGCGCCGGCTCCTCGACGAGCGCGGTTCGCTGGGGCTCGTCTACATCGATCCGGGAGGCGACGGCCAGTCTGAGAGCGTTCACGGCTGGCAGGCCTACGACGAGGTGGTGCGCGGCGTGTCGGAGACGCTGAAGGGCCTGCGCAGCGACGGCTTCCTGGGGACCCGCGACTTGATCGCGACGCTGGCCGTCAGGGGCGACCGATTCGTGCTGTTCGTGGCGGGGCCCAAGGGCGCCAGCCTCGACGAGATCGCGCTGGATGGGATGGTGCGCCAGCTGCGGGAGCGGATCGCGGTCGACATGCCGCTCCGGGTCGCGAGCACGCTCGGGATTCCGCTGCTCCTGGAGTACGGCCACGCGTTGATGCATCGCGATCCGATGTTGCGCGCGGAAAGGGCGTTGCACCGGGCGCTCGACGAGGCGATGCTGATGACCCACCGGCGTCGGGCGCTCGACGAGTCGGCGCGCGGCGAGGGTCTCGCGGCGCTGATCGAGGCCCAGCAGGTCGTGACGCTGTACCAACCGATCCTGAACCTGGCCGACATGTCCGTGCTCGGCCACGAGGTCTTCACTCGCGGGCCCGCGGGCAGCGCGTTCGAAGACCCTGAGCAGTTGTTCGCGCTCGCCGAGCGCACCGGCCGGATCGTCGACTTCGAGCGCCTGTGCCGGACGCGCGCCCTCGAATCGGCGCGACGCCACCTGAAGGCCGGTGCCAAGCTGTTCCTGAACACGGCTGCCCACACGCTCGATGATTCGGACGTGGCCGGACGCGGCTTCGTCGAGCGCGTCGACGCGCAAGGCCTCGAGCACAGCAACGTCGTGCTCGAGATCGCCGAGCGCATGACCTTCGATCAGCGCCAGAAGCCACGAGACGTGCTGCGCGAGCTGAAGACCGAGGGCTTCGGCATCGCCATCGACGACATGGGCGCCGGCTACTCGAGCCTGCAGTCGATCGTCGAGCTGGAGCCCGACTATCTGAAGTTCGACATCGCTCTGGTGCGCAACATCGATCGCAGCTTGATCAAGCGCAGCCTGCTCGAGACGCTGGTCGAGCTGTCGCAGAAGATCGGCGCGCAGGTGATTGCCGAGGGCATCCAAGCCGAATCGGAGCTGCAGACGCTGCGCGAGCTCGGGGTGCGGCTCGGCCAGGGCTGGCACCTCGCGCCTCCCGTGATCGTGCCGGTCGACACGGCGGTGAGCGCGTGAGCGAGCCGATCAAGCCCTATCACGACCAGCTCACGGAGCTGGGCGCCCAGCTCGCCGAGCGCGGCAGCCTGGCGATCGTGCTGCTCGACGCGAGCGCCCTGGGCGCGATCGAGCTGGAGTACGGCAGCGACGCATTCGAAGAGGTGCGCCAGCGCGTGTTGCGCATCCTCACCGAGGAGGGCGGCAAGATCTTCAGGGCCAGCGATCTGGTGGCGCTCGACGAGCCCGGGGGCGTACGCTTCCTGTTCTTCCTCGACAAGAAGCGCCGCAAGAACCTGCCGCTGTCCGCGGCTGACCTACGCATCGCGCGAACCCGCTTTCAGGCCGGCCTGCTGCCGGGTCTGAGCCGCGCGGCCTTCCCGTACATGAAGTCGGCGCCCAAGATGCATCTGGGCCACGGCTTGGCGCTCTACAACTCGCTGGTGTCCCCGAAACGCGTGATCGAGCGGGCGCTGCGCGACGCCAGCGAGGCGGCCGCTCTGGAGCGGCGCGGCGAGGACCTGCAGACGCTGGAGCGGCTCCAGGACCTGATCGTGCGCGAGCGGATCGTGACCGCGTATCAGCCGATCGTGCGCATGCCGGACCGGAGCCTGATGGCTCACGAAGCGCTCTCGCGAGGCGCGCGCGGCTCTGGGCTCGAGTCGGCGGGGGCGCTCTTCGGCGCGGCCGAGGATCACAGCCTGATGATCGAGCTGGACCGGCTGTGCCGTTCGCGGGCGCTCTTGTCGTCGGGGCGGGTCCCGTCGACGGCGCGCATCTTCGTGAACACGCTGCCAGCCACGATTCGCGATCCGCTGTTCCGAGGCAAGCCACTGATCGACTTCCTCGACCGGGCCAACGTGGCTCCGAACCGAATCGTCATCGAGATCACCGAGCACTTGGTGATCGAGAACTACAACCTGTTCCGCGAGACGATGGCCTATTTCACCGATCTGGGAATGAACTTCGCCGTCGACGACGTCGGCGCCGGCTATTCGGGGCTGGAGGCGATCGCGCGCCTGAAGCCCGCTTTCCTGAAGATCGACATGGCTTTGGTCCGCGACGTCCACGTCAGCATGGTGAACCGTGAGATGGTTCGCGCCATCATCTCGCTCGGCCACGGCATCGGCGCGGCCGTGATCGCCGAGGGCATCCAGACCGAAGCCGAGATGCAGGCGCTGCTCGAGATGGACGTGGACTACGGCCAGGGCTTCCTGCTGGGCCGTCCCGAGGCCGGCCCCGAGCCGGCCTAACATCACTACTCGACCACGGCGATCGCCTCGATCTCGATCAAGTACTCCGGCCGCGCCAGCGCCTGCACACCGACCAGCGTGCTCGCCGGCACGGCGATGTCGCCGAGGAAGGCGCTGCGGACGTCGCGCAGCGTGGGCAGCATCTCGACTCGATAGTTCACCACGTAAGTCGTCAGCTTGACGATGTCGCCCAGACCCGCACCCGCTCCCAGGAGCGCCGTTCGCAGGTTCTCGAACACCTTGGTGGTCTGGGCCTTGAGATCCCCCTTCCCCACCAGGTCGCCCTTCTCGTCCGTCGGCACTTGGCCGGACACGAACACGAGCTTTCCCCCGCGCACCGCCAACACCTGGGTGTAGCCGGCCGGCGCGGCCAGCCTGGCGGGGTTGATGCGCTCTCGCGACACCCCCGATTTGCGCGACTGGGCCGAGTCTCCGGGCGCGAACAGCGTGGCCAGGAATGCCGCCGCCAACGCGCCCGACCGAGCGCGTCCGCTGCGCTCGTCCGCCACTAGAAACGAGCGGGCCGGCAGGTGACCGTATAGCCGCCGGTGCGAACGCTGCCGGCCGCGAACAGGATGTCGAACTGCTCGCTGAAGCCGTTGCTGTTCTTGACCGCGACTTCGTCCTCGGGGCCTCCCTGCCGCGCGCAAAAGCCAGGGTTGCGCTGCTCCAGGATCCGCGCCACGCCCTGGACGTAGGCGGTCGGGTTGAGCACCCGGCTGCCCGAGAACAGGTTCGGCTGCTCGCGCTGGATCTGCTCGATCGCGGCGTCGACGATGCCGAGGAACCGCGAGTCGGCTTCCTTGGTGCAGCATCCGAAAACCCCGGCCGGGTCCTCGGGCCCCCCGCACTCAGGCATCGTGGTCAGCCGGCAACTCGACGCGCTGGGAGAGGCCGTCGCGCTGGGCGACGGCTGGGGCGACGGCGACCCGGAGCCGCCAGGCGCCGGCGTCGGCGTCGGAATTGGATTGGTCGGCAGGACCACTGATCCGGGAGGGCCCTGGCGCAGGTCGAAAGGGGGAGCTTCTTCGCCTTGCGGCAGCTTCCCGCAACCGAGGACCAGCAGGGAGGCAGCCGTGAGGACCGCACTGAACCGCATCTCTACCATCCAAGGTACCACGCTGGTCAAGCGGTACCTTGGAAGCTACATGCGCGTCTGGGGGTCGCTTCCCGTCGCCACCGAGTCGGTCCGGCGGTTGGCGGCATCCTGGTAGTAGCTGCGGTAGTAGTCGCCGTAGTAGCGGCCGAAGTAGTACGAGTTGCGCTCGAGGTCGACGCGGTTCAGCACTACGCCCAGCACCCGCCCGCCCACCGCGCTGACCTGCTCGATCGAGCGCAGCGCGGCGTGCCGCGCGGTGCGCTCGGCGGCCACGACCAGGATCAGGCCGTCCACCACGGGGCACAATACCGGCGCATCCGCCATGGTCAGGATCGGCGGCGCGTCGATCAGCACCCAATCGTAGGCGTCGCGCAGATTGATCACCAGGTCCCGCATCGGCGACGACCCGAGCAGCTCGGCCGGGTTCGGCGGAACGTACCCGCACGGCATTACGTCGAGCCCCTTGGCGACCCCCACGCGCACCGCCTGCTCCAGCGTGCAATTGCCCACGATCGCGTCGGACAACCCCGGCACGCTCGAGACGTTGAAATGGCGGTGCAGCGTCGGCCGGCGCAGGTCGGCGTCGATCACGAGCACGCTCTGCCCGTTCTGGGCGAGCGAAACGGCCAGGTTGGCGACGGTGGTCGACTTGCCTTCGGCGGGGTTGACGCTCGACACCATCAGCGCCCGGCGCCGGCCCTCAGCGGCCGAGAAGATCAGGTTGGTGCGGATCACCCGGTACGACTCGGCCAGCGGCGAGCGCGGGTTGTTGAGGATCAGCGGCGACAGCGCCACGCCCTTCTGGCCGCGTCGCAACGAGTCGGGGACCATGCCCAGGAACGCGATCCCGAGGTACTGCTTGACGTCGTCGGGCGTCTTCATCGAGTCGTCCATCTGCTCGAGCACGACCGTGATCGCGATGCCGAGGCTGAGCCCGATGATCAGCGCCAGCTCGTAGTTGCGCCTGCGTCGCGGAGAGATCGGACTCTGCGGCGGCAAGGCCTTCTCGATCACCCGGACATTCCTCACCGGAATCTCGCTCTCGAGGCCGGTCTCCTTGGAGCGGTTGATCAGGTTCTTCAGGACCTGCTCGTTGGCCTCGGCCTCGCGCTTCAGCATGCCGTACTCGACCGACTTCTGGCGCAGCTCGTCGAGCTCTTGTTGGATCGGGTCGAGGCTCGACTGCAGGCTCTCCTCCTGCCTGAGCGCCATCTTGTAGTCTGTCTCCAGCGAGCGCGAAAGCTTCTGGATCTCGTCGTTCAGGCGACGCCGGGCGTCCTCGATCTCGCTCTGGAGCCGCTGCATGTCGGGATGCCTCTCGCCCAGCGTGTCGGCGAGCTTCTGCTGGCTGCGTTCGTGCTCTGCCAGTCGCGCCCGCAGGCCCTGCACCACGCCGTTGCTCATCACGAGCGGCGACTCTTCGAGCTGCTCGGGGGTGAGTCCCGTCATTTGGCGATAGGTGGCTTCCTTCGAGAGCCGTGTCGTGCGCGCCTGCACCAGGGCGGAGTGCGTGGCGTTGAGCTTCGACTCCGCGAGCCTTTGCCGCTCGTCCAGGTTCAAGAGCCCCTGCCGCTTTTCGTAGTCGCGCATCTGCCGTGCGTCCTGGCCGATCGCCTTCCTCTGCTCGCCGAGTCGCTCGCTGAGCCAGCCCTGAGCCTCGGTCTGCTCCGAGCCGGAAGCCATCACCGTCTGCTCGATGTAGAGCTGCGCCAGGGTGTTCGCCACGACGGCGGCGACCTTGGGGTCGTAGGCCGCGAAGCGTACGTTCACCAGGTTGCTCTGCGGCACCGGCTCGATCTGCACCCGCGAGCGGAACCAGGCCGCGTTCGGTGAGACGTCATCGGCGGCGACCAGGGCGCTGCTGGTGGTGCGGCCGAGCACGGAGCGCTGGAAGCGCTCCCAGGGAGAGATGACCGGACCGGCCAGGAACTCGGGGGTGTCCTGCAAGCGCAGCTTGGCGATGACCGCCTCCGCCAGGCCCCGCCCGCGCAGGATCTGGAACTGGGTGTTGAGCGCTTCCGTGTTGTGGCGTGGCACCACCTGGTTTCGGCCGAGCAGGTTTGGCGTGTCCGCCTCGAGCAGGATCAGCACCGTCGCCTGGTAGAGCGGGCGGGCGGTGTAGTTGTAGAGCGTGGCCGCCAGCACGGCCACCAGCAAGCACGTGACGATCAGGGTCCGACGCTTGTGCAGCGTCGCCAGGTGGCGCCGGATGTCGGAAATGATGCTGCTGTCCATCGGCTGGGGATCGCCATTGTGGGAGGGGCGAAGGCCCCAAGTCAACGGTCGCTTTGCGTTGCAGCGCTTTTGGCCGTAGCTTCGAGGCCGCGTCCGTGGCCAACCTCCCCGCCGCGCCCCTGCTGACCTCGACCAAGAAGAGTTACATCGACCCCGCCCATCTGCCCCGGGTCGAAGGCGCCACGCTGCGCCGCATCCTGGCTCACCTGCGGCCCTACCGGCGGGACGGATTGTCGGTGTTCGTCTTGATCCTGGTGGGTGCGGCATTGAACCTCACGCCGCCGATCCTCGTGAGGCACGTGATCGACGAAGCGATCCCGGCGCGCGACCTGCGGCTGCTGTTCTCCTCGTGCGCGCTGATGGTGCTGCTGCCGCTGATCGCCGGGGTCGCGGGCGTCTATCAGAAGTACCTCACCAGCCGCATCGGCGAGCGGGTGATGCTGGATTTTCGGATCGAGCTGTTCGAGAACCTGCAGCGGCAGCCTCACACCTATTTCGTGAACGCCCGACCCGGCGAGGCGCTTTCCAGCGTGCTGAACGACGTGCAAGGCATCGGCGCGGTGATGTCGACGACGCTGCTGAACATCGTCGAGGGCCTGGTGGTGCTGGGCATGGCGAGCGTGGTCGTGGTCGCGCTCGACTGGCGGCTGGCGCTGGTGGCGCTCGCGATCCTGCCGGTATTCGTGTTGCCTGGAAAGCGTGTCGGCCGGCGCCGCAAGGAGCTGCGCCGCGCGGCGCAGGCCAAGATGGCGGAGTTGACCGGCGTGCTCGACGAGTCGCTGTCGGCCGCCGGCTCGCTGCTCGTGAAGGTGTTCGGGGCGGAGCGGCTCGAGGCGCAGCGGCTGCGCGAGAAGGCCGAGGCGCTCTTGGAGCTGAACCTCCGCCAGACGCTGGTGGGTCGCTGGTTCCAGATGTTCGTGAGCGTCTTCGAGAGCTTCGGTCTGGCGCTCGTCTTCGGCGTGGGCGGCTACCTGATCCTGGATGGCGACCTGGCGCTCGGCACCGTGGTGGCGTTCGTGACGCTGTTGCGCCGGCTGTACCCGCCGGCCGCGGCGCTCGCTGGAATGCAGGTGGACGTGCTCACCTCGTACGCCTACTTCGAGCGCGTCTTCAAGATGCTCGACCTGCGACCTGGCATCATCAGCGGCCCGAACGCGCTCATTCTCCCGAGCGCAGCCGGCCACCTGCGCTTCGAGGGCGTCTGCTTCGCGTTCCCGGGCGGAGAGGGGCTGCTGCGCGACATCGATTTCGAAGTTCGCCCGGGAGAGTGCGTCGCGCTCGTCGGTCCATCGGGGGCCGGAAAATCGACGCTCGCTTTCCTGGTGCCGCGGCTGCTCGACCCGAGCGAAGGCCGTGTGCTGTTCGACGGGCACGATCTCCGGGCGCTCGAGATCGGATCGCTGCGCAGCCACGTGGCGATCGTCACCCAGGACACGTATCTCTTCTACGGAACGATCCGCGAGAACCTCCGCTATGGAAGGCCGCTGGCGTCGAACGCGCAGCTCGAGGAGGCGGCTCGCGCGGCGAATATCCACGATCTGATCGAGGCGCTTCCCGAGGGTTACGAGACGCTGGTCGGGCGTGCCGGCTACCGGCTCGCCGGCGGTGAACGCCAAAGACTCTCGATCGCGCGGGCCGTGCTGAAGGACCCGCGGGTCCTGATCCTGGACGAGGCCACGAGCTCGGTGGACACGCACAGCGAGGTGCTGATCCAGGCCGCTCTGGAGCCGCTGTTGCGCGGCCGCACCAGCCTGGTGATCGCGCACCGCCTATCCACGGTGCGCCGCGCCGATCTGATCGCCGTGATCGCGGAGGGACGCATCGTCGAGCGGGGCTCACACGAGACGCTGCTCCGCTGCCCCGGCTTGTACGCGGAGCTGGTGCGCGATCAGTTCAGGGGCGTCGCGCCGACGGTCGAAACTGTACGTTGACGTCCTGCTCGCGGTTCGCGATCACGCCACGCAAGCCAACGACAGCCTGCTCGAACTCGCCGTTGGAGTAGGGCTTCCGAGTATCTTGCAGGACGGCTTCGCGGATCAGCCGGTAGTTCGCCTCCAGCCGCGGCGCCAGGAATCGCGGGTTCACGAAGTCCTTGACCGCGCGCCGGACTGCGTTCACGTAGATGCCGCGCAGACCCTCGACGTTCAGCAAACGGGTCGCGAGCCGGTTCGCTTCCACGCCCCGAAAGAGCCGCCATTCCGGCGCCTGGAAAGCGCTGTCCTTGTCCCAGGGGATGATCTCGAAGCGCGAGCTGCCGTCACGTTGATACAGGTAGTAGTTGTTCATCCCCTGGTCACCCAGGAAGCCGTCGGATTCGGCGATCGCGTTCTCTACCGCTAGGTAGGTCAAGAACTTCTCCAGGTCGAGGTAGTTCGAGATCTCGTTCACGAAGGTCGCGTCGGGCGCTTCGTTGAGCGTGCGTATGAAGTCGACGAGCTCGGTGGGGTCGAGCGAGTCTTCGTTGGTCTTGGGTTCGAAAGGGATCGGAACGTACTGGTCGTGGTCTTCGCCACGCCACGACAGGTCGTAGGCGCCGCTCCACTCGTACGAGAAGAGGTTGCCGGTGTCCTCGCCGAAGCGCTCCAGCAAGAAGGACTTTCGGACGTCTTCGGTCTGGGCGTAAATGCCCCAGTACTCACCGTTCACCGTCACCCGTGCATACGCGATCTGCGGCGTCAGGATGCCCATCGCCTGGAAGACGTCGTAGGCCAGCGCTTCGCGGAGCAGGCTGGTGTCCTGGACCTCGTTGTCCAGGATGGCGCTCTTCATCCCGTGGAAGTCGCGGCCCTTGCCGAACCGGTTGAAGTCGAGGCGCAGCCCGGGTTTGGCCTCGTCCCGGGAGCCCTTGCCGCGCGAACGCACGCCCACCTGCTCGACCACCTCTCCGTCGAACGAAATGTTGGCCGCGTAGTACTGATTGGTGCGGAAATTGTCGCGGAGCGCCTGCCAGTCGTCCGCCGACATCTCGATACGCGTCTCGTGGAGGACGCGGAGGTTGAAGATCGGCTCGGCGGCGAGCGCGGCGGGAGCGGTCGCGAGGACCGCCAGCACGGAACACGTCAGAGGGAAACGCATGGAGGGCATCGGACTCCCCTGGTTGGACCGAGAATCCTGGATCGAGTTTAGCTCTTCCAAAGGCTGGACGAATAGCGCCTCGGCCTGTCCCGTGTCCGGGATCACACTCCGCCGCGGCCGCTCTGGTCCCTAGATCATCGCCTGGCGCCGCACTTCCTCGGTGCGCATCTTCTTGTAGAAGGCGACCAGCGCCGGGGCATAGTCGGAGAAGCGGGGACACCGAACGCCTTGCTGCTGGAGATCGCGTGTGGCCTCGGCCGCGTCGTAGCGGCAGGGGTTGTCGAAGTAGTCGAGCGACTCCTTGGGCATTCCCAGAAACGCCCGCGACAGCGGGTTGCCGACGAGGACTCGCGCCACAGCCAGCGGCAGCGGCACGAACGCGAAATGCTTGTCCAGTAGAGCAGCGAACAGGCGGGCGATCTGAAGAGTCGACAACGGCTCGGGGTCGGTCAGATGGTACGTCTTGCCCAGGCTCGCGGGGCTCGCCGAGAGCCTGGCCAGCGCCTCGATCACGAAATCGATCGGCACCAGGTTGGCCAGGTTGGCGCCGCTGCCGATCCGAAGGAACAGACCCGGCGAGGGCAGCCTCTGCATCGCGGCCAGGACGAAATAGGGTCCGTCGAACTTGGCGGTCTCGCCGGTCCGTGAGTCGCCTACCACGACCCCGGGACGGTACACCGTCACGGGCAGGCCGCTCTTCTTTACCTCGACCTCGGCCAGGTACTTCGTCTCCTCGTAGTGGTTCTTGAAGCCCTGGCCGACGTCCAGGTCGCTCTCGCGGAACGTCCCGGGAAAAGTCCCCGAGACGTACGCGGTGGAGACGTAGTCGAGCTTTCGAAAGCGGGGCGCGTCCCCGAGGACCTCGAGAACGTGTCGCGTTCCCAGCACGTTGATCCGCTCGCCGACATCCCGTTTCACCGCGAGGTCGTAGACGGCGGCCAGGTGATACGCGCCGATCAGATCTCGTTTCAATGCTGGCGCGGCGCCTGGATCGATGCCCAGCCCGGGCTCGGTGATGTCGCCCACGACGATCTCGATCCGGCCTCGGGCGTGTGGGTGCGCCTGTTCGGTCTGTCGGATCTGCAACTCGGCCTGGGCGACGAAACGCGCCTGCACCAGGCACGCGATGCGCGTCTCGGACCGCAGTTCCAAGAGCCGCGGCACGAGCCGCGCGCCGATGAAACCGGGGAACCCGGTGAACAGGACCCTGTCGCCGCCACTCGCCATTCGTCCGGCAGTGTAGCCGAGCCCCTCCGGGGGGATTATCCTGAGCGTTCACGATGAGCGTCGAACCCGCGTTGAACACCGGAGGCTGGCGCTCGGAGCGCAACCGCACCGTGCTGCTCCCGATCCTGGCTTTCGTCCTGCTGACGATCGTGCTGGCGCTGATGATCTTCCGGTTCTTCGTGCTGGACTTCGTCGTTGCGGCGTCGATCGCGCTCCTGCTCGGTCCGCTTCAACGCACCCTGACCAGCTTGATGGGCGGCCGGGGGGCCGTCGCCGGGGCGCTGCTGGTGCTGCTGGTCGCGATCATCATCTTCGTGCCGATCCTGACCAGCGCCATGATCGTGACCAGCCAGGCTGGCGCTTTCTTCGCCTGGCTCGGGCCCCGGCTGCGGCCGGGCGAGCTGCAGAAGCTGCTGACGGAGGCCCTGCCGGCGCACCCGCTCGTGACGGCTTGGCTCGACTTCGCCAGGACCGCTGGGATTCCTCCGCTGGCCGACTCGCTGGACCGGCTGGCGGTGGGAGCCAACGAGCTGCTCCAGAACGCGATCGCTCGCTTCGGCGGGGCGATCTTCGACTTGATGCTGTTCCATCTGATGCTGTTCTTCCTGTTGAAGGACGGCGGCGGATTGCGCTTGGAGTTCCGCCGCATCTCACCGTTCTCGGAGGAGCAGGAGACGCAGATCTTCGACCACATATCGAGAACCGTGAAGGGCGTCTTGCAGGCGATGGTGGTGGTGCCCGTCGTGCAAGGGATGCTGGCGGGCCTCGGGTTCTGGTGGTTCGGCGTGCCCTCGCCTCTGGTTTGGGGCGTGTGCGTGGTGTTTGCGGCATTCGTGCCGCTGATCGGTTCTCCGCTCGGCTGGGTGCCGGCGGCCGTGTATCTTTTCTATACGGGCCCGACTCCGCCGGCTGTCGGCCTCGCCCTCTACGGCTTCATCGTCATCAGCGGCATCGACAACCTGATCAAGCCGCTGATCCTGCACGGGGCCGCCCAGATCCACCCGCTGCTCGGCTTCCTGTCGATCCTGGGCGGGGTGCTGGCGTTCGGCCCGCTCGGCTTCCTGGTGGGTCCGATCGTGCTCTCGCTCGTGATCTCGGGCATCCGGATCTACCGCGACGACGTGCTGGCGCGGCGCATGGTGTCGGGATCCGTCAAAGCGGCGGCGCAGAGCTAGCGCCCCGGCGATGGTCCTCGATTGGTTCTCCGGCGGGAAGAGCGTCGATCTCCCCGATCTGTTCGCCAAGAAGAAGTACACGAAGGCGATCGAGGTGATGCGGGCGCAGTTCAAGGAGAGCCCGCCGACGGCCGAGACGCGGCTCTTGTTCGTCGATTGCCTGATCCTCGCGGGACGCGGCAAGGAAGCCGTCCCGGTGCTGATCGGCCTCGCCGACGAGGTGCTCGCGGATGGGCAAGCGGCCAAAGCCCTGGGCCTGCTGAAGCGCGCCCAGCAGATCGAGCCCGACCGGCCCGAGGTCGAGGCCAAGCTGGCGAGCCTGGTGAAGAAGCAGTTCGAGGAGGGGGCCAAGAGTGGCGGGCCGGTCGCGGCCGAACCTGAGCTGCAACCGGAACCCCAAGCGGCTCCTCCGCCACAGCCTCGCGCAGCCGTGAAGGTCACGGTCTCGAACCGGGTCGCCTTCGACCTCGAGGAGATCCCCGAAGCCGAGCGCTCGGCCGAAGTCCAGGCAGCCGACGCCGAGCCAAACGTGGCGCTACGCATCCGCGGCGCGTTCCGGCGCTTCTTGTCGACGCTTCCGGGAGCCGAGGACGCGCCCGAGGCCCCCCTCGAGGCGGCAGCGAACGCGGCCATGCAAGCACCGGCCGATGAGTCGCCGGCCGAAGTCGAATTCGACCCACTCGAAGCCGAGGGCGTGGCGGCCGAGGAGCCCCTGGCGATCGAGACCGACGAGCCGACGAGCGCAGTCGCGGGCGAGCCGGAGCCGGAGATCGAACCCGAGGTGGAGCCGGAACCCGAAATCGAGCCCGACGCGGAGCCGGAGATCGAGATCGAAGCAGACACCGACGCTACGGGCGAGATCGAAGCCGAGCCGGGGGTCCCGCCGCTGACAGCAGAGATCGAGCTTTCACCGGAGGCCGCACAGGCGTTGGCGGCGCTCGACCCGCAACCCGAGGTCGAACCCGAAGCGGGAGCCGAGCCCACGGTCGAGGTGGACGTCGAAGAGGCGCCGGACCCGGAGATCGAGGACGAGCCGATGTCGGAAGAGACGTTCCAGGGCCAGGTGCTCGATCTGATGCTGGAGGTGGTGGAGCACCCGCAGCCGGCGCCGGCGCCGGCGGCCGACGACGAGGCGGCATCTGACCAGAAGCCCGTGCGCACACGAGGCGTCGCCGATAGCGCCCAGCAGCTGCTCGCGAGCCCATTATTCCGCGAGCTGGAGGAAGCCGAGCTGCTCGCGGTGGTTCGCGGCATGCGCCTCCACACCTACGAGGCCGGCGACGTCGTGCTCACCGAGGGTGAGCCCGGCGACAGTCTCTTCATCGTGACGAGTGGAG